>JAYRNU010000062.1:0-22026 GCA_041912015.1 Thiobacillus sp.
AGACCGGCTTGCCGGTGATCGTCGCAGACGACCCGCTGACCTGCGTAGTGCGCGGCTCCGGGCGCGCGCTGGAAGAAATGGACAAGCTGGCGTCGGTGTTCACCAACGAGTGAATCCGGCAGCTTGCCCCGTTGCGCTCCGCATTCGCCGTGGCTTGGGTACCGGAGCGGCCGACCTGCGGGCATGCCGCCCGAGCAGGACCCGGCGTGGCGCGCTGAGGTGCGGGCTGCACGATTCAGCCCGGTAGCGCATTGATGGCGATGCCTGGTCAACTCATGTTCGCGCGTGGGCTGGGTCCGACGGCCCGCCTACTGATCTGGCTGCTGATCGGCGTGACCTGCGTCGTGGTCGATTCCCGTTATCACGCCCTCGATGGCCTGCGCGGCGCCTTTTCGCTGCTGTTGCGGCCGGTGCGCGAAGCCATGCTCGCACCGGGCGATGTCGCGTCCGAACTGGGTGGTTTCTTTACCCGTCACCGTCTCCTGCAGAAGGAGCGCGATGCCTTGCTGGCCGAGCGCACGCAACTGCTGGCCGACCTCAACGAGGCGCAGGAGCTGGGGCGTGAAAATGCCGAACTGCGCGCGCTGCTGCAATTGCAGCAGCGACCGGGCCAGCGGACGATCCATGCTGCCCTGCTCTATCGCGGGCACGACTGGTTTGCCCAGCAGATCACGATCGACCAGGGGGCGAAAGCCGGCGTGCGCGGCGGCCTGCCGGTGGTCGATGCAAGCGGGCTGATAGGGCAGGTGAGCCGGGTGTACCTGCTGTCGAGCGAGGTGACCCAGGTCAGCAGCCCCGAGCAATTGACCCCGGTTTTCGTCGAACGCACCGGCCAGCGCGGATTGGCCGCAGGCCTTGGACATGGCCGGCTGGAACTGCGCTACATGCCCACCCAGACCGACATCCGGCCGGGCGACCGCCTGCTGACATCGGGCATCGACCGAGTCTACCCAGCCGGGATTCCGGTGGCACAGGTCAGCCGGGTTTCCCACTCCCAGGCCAGCCCCTACCTGCGGGTGGAAGGTCTGCCGCTGGCAGGCATCGATCGTTCGCGCGCCGTGCTGGTGCTGATGGCCGAACCGAAGAAGGTGACCCGTTGAACGCGACCGCACACGAATCGACCGGCTGGCGCCGCATTCTTGTCACGCTTGCTCTGGCCGTGCTGCTCGAGCAACTGCCGTGGTCGGGCTGGTTGCTGGCGATTCGCCCGGATTTCGTGCTGGTCTGCGTGCTGTTCTGGGCATTGCACCAGCCTGCGCGAATCGGGTTCGGCACCGCATTCTGCTTCGGCCTGCTGGCCGATTTTCAGGATGGCGCGGTGTTCGGCCAGCATGGCATCGCCTACGTGGTCGGCGTCTATATGCTGCTGTTTCTGCGATTGCGCCTGCTGCAGTTCGATCCGGTGCGCCAGGCGGCCCAGCTCTTCCCGATCCTGCTGGCCACGCAACTGGTGGTGCTGCTGGTCGGCTGGCTGGCGGTCAATCCGCCGTCGAGCCTGACTTTGCTGCTCCCGGTATTCACCAGTACCCTGTTGTGGTATCTGATTGCCCTGACCGTGCGACTCTGGCATGGCAAGGGGGCACAGGATCGTGCATGACCCGTGCCGCCCCGCTGAAGAATCTGGATCGCGAACTGGCAGGCTTCCACCGGCGGCTCAAGGTCGGTGCGGCCTTCATTGCCCTGCTGGCGACGGCGTTGCTGGCACGCGGGTTCTATCTGCAGGTCCTGCAGCACGACTACTACACTCAGCGCGCCGAGAACAACCGCATCTCGCTGGTCCCCACGTCGCCCAACCGCGGTCTGATACTGGACCGCAAGGATCGCATCCTGGCCGAAAACTATTCGGCCTACACGCTCGAGTTGATCCGCGCCCAGACCGTCGATCTGGAAGCTGCGCTGGCCGAGGTGGGCAAGCTGATCGAGATCACGCCAGGCCAGCTGCGGCGCTTCCGTCGCCTGCTCGCCGAATCGCACGAATTCGAGACCGTGCCGCTCAAGAGCAAGCTGACCGACGAGGAAGTGGCGATTCTTGCTGCCAACCGCTATCGGCTGCCCGGAGTCGAGGTCAAGGCTCGGCTGTTCCGCAATTACCAGGCCGGACCCGGCATGGCGCACGTGGTGGGATTCATCGGCCGGATCAACGACCGTGACCTGATCCGCCTGCGCGAGGAGGGCCGCGAACGCAACTACAAGGGCAGCGTCCATATCGGCAAGACCGGGCTGGAGCAGAGTTACGAAACCCTGCTGCACGGCCGTACCGGCTTCGACCAGATGGAGACCGAGGCCAGCGGCCGCGTGGTGCGCATGCTGTCGCGCATACCGCCGGTGCCGGGCAAGGACTTGCGCCTCTACCTCGATGCGGAACTGCAGGCGGTGGCGGAACACGCTTTCGGCAAATATCGTGGCGCCCTGGTCGCGCTCGACCCGCAGACCGGCGGCGTGCTGGCGCTGATCAGCAAGCCCGGATTCGATCCCAATCTCTTCGTCGACGGCATCGACCCGGAAACCTGGAAGGAACTCAACGAATCGCCCGAGCGTCCGATGGTCAACCGCGTCTTGCGCGGCATCTATCCGCCTGGCTCGACGATCAAGCCGTTCATGGCGCTGGCCGGGCTGGAACTGGGATTGCGCAAGCCCGGCGATACGATCGTCGATCCGGGTTATTTCATGCTGCCCAACAGCCGCCACCAATACCGCGACTGGAAAAGCGGCGGGCATGGCATCGTCGACATGCGCAAGTCGATTGCCCAGTCCTGCGACGTCTACTACTACCAGCTGGCCGCGGACATGGGCATCGACCGCATGCATGATTTTCTGGCGCAGTTCGGATTCGGCGATAAGACCGGCATCGACCTCGATGGCGAGTCCCCCGGCCTGCTGCCCTCGCGCGACTGGAAACAGCGCCGCTGGAACAAGCCCTGGTTCCTTGGCGAAACCGTGATTGCGGGCATCGGCCAGGGCTACAACCTGACGACGCCCCTGCAGCTGGCGACGGCGACCGCCATGCTGGCCAACGGCGGCAAGCGCATCGAACCGCGTCTGGTGCAATCGGTGCGCGATCCGCTGACGCGCGTCTGGCAGCCGCTGCCAGGCTCGGTGCGCGGCCAGCTGATGTTCAAGCCAGGCAATCTCGAGGTGGTGCGGCAGGGCATGATGGACGTGCTGCGTCCCGGGGGCACGGCCGCGGCCGCGGCCGCGGGCGCTCCCTATACCATGGCCGGCAAGACCGGTACCGCGCAGGTCGTCGGCATCAAGCAGGGCGCGCGCTACGAGGAGAGTCGCGTGGCCCAGCAGAACCGCGATCACGCACTGTTCATGGCCTATGCTCCGGCAGACAACCCGACCATCGCGGTGGCCGTGCTGGTCGAGAACGGCGGCCATGGGGGATCCACTGCCGCGCCGATCGCGCGTGCGGTATTCGATTACTACCTGACCGGGAAGCGTCCCGGAAACATGAAAGCGGAGGCCGGCAATGCCGCAGACTAGCTCCTGGATTGTGCGCCGGCTGGGCCATCTGGACGGCATCCTGCTGACGCTGGTGCTGCTGCTGCTGGGCGTCAGCCTGGCGGTGGTGGCGAGCGCTTCCGGGCAGAGTCCGGTGCGCATCAGCGGCCATCTCGTGAACATGGGACTGGCACTGGCCTTGATGGTGGTGATTGCCAACGTGCCGCCGCACCTGCTGTCCAAGGTGGGGCCGCCGCTGTATGCGGCGGGGCTGGTGCTGTTGATCGGGGTCGCGCTGTTCGGCGAAATCCGCAACGGCTCGCGGCGCTGGCTCAACCTCGGCATCCTGTCCTTCCAGCCGTCCGAACTGCTGAAGCTCGCGCTGCCGCTGATGCTGGCCTGGTATTTCCAGCGCAACGAGGGGGTGCTGCGCGCGCGCCACTTCCTGGTCGGCAGCGCGCTGCTGCTGGTGCCGTTCCTGCTGATCCTGCGCCAGCCCGACCTCGGCACCGCCATCATGATCGGCGCATCAGGCTTCTACCTGCTGTTCTTCGCCGGCCTGCCATGGAAGGTGATCCTCGGCGGTGCCACCCTCGGCGCAGCGAGCCTGCCCGTGGTGTGGAATCTGATGCACGACTACCAGCAGCGCCGGGTGCTGACCCTGCTCGATCCGACGTCCGACCCGCTGGGTGACGGCTACCACATCATCCAGTCGACCATTGCGATCGGGTCGGGCGGCCTGTTCGGCAAGGGCTGGATGGAGGGCACGCAGAACCAGCTCGATTTCATTCCGGAGCGCACCACCGACTTCATCTTTGCCGTATTCGGCGAGGAATTCGGCTACCTCGGCGTGATCCTCCTGCTCGGCCTGTACATGGCGATCGTCGCGCGCGGCCTGGTCATCGCCGCACGGGCGCCGACGCTGTTCGGGCGACTCATGGCGGCCACGCTGAGCCTCAATCTGTTCACCTACGTGTTCGTCAACATGGGCATGGTGTCGGGCATCCTGCCGGTCGTCGGCGTGCCATTGCCCCTGATGAGCTATGGCGGCACGGCCCTGATCACCCTGTTGCTCGGCGTGGGCATCCTGATGAGCGTGGCGTCGTATCGCCAGCTCAACAAGACCTGACGCGATAAAATGCATACCGTGAAGACGATCCTGATTCCGGCCGTCGCCGCCATCGCCCTGACGCTCGCAGGGTGCAGCAGCAGTCCGCCGAACGCTGACAAGAGTCCTTCCCGGGCTTCCACGGCCAAAAAGGGCGGCTACTATCTCGACGACGGCCCCGAAGCCAATCCGCCCCCGAACCTGGATGCCGTCCCCGATGCCGTGCCGCGCAAGGAACCGTTGCACCGTTTCGCCAACCGCAGCTATGTGGCGATGGGAACGACCTATACCCCGCAGACCGAACTTCGGCCCTACCAGGAGGAAGGTCGGGCTTCATGGTATGGCAAACGGTTCCAGGGCAAACCGACCGCGTCGGGCGAGCCCTACGACATGTACGCCATGACGGCGGCCCATCCCACTCTGCCGATTCCGAGCTACGCGCGGGTTACCGCGCTCGACAGCGGCAAGTCGGTCGTGGTGCGGATCAACGATCGCGGTCCGTTTCACTCGTCGCGCATCATCGACCTGTCGTATACCGCGGCCTACAGGCTTGGCCTCCTGGGCAGCGGCAGCGGGCAGGTGCGGGTGGAAAGCATCGACCCGGACAGCTACGACATCCAGGGGACGGCGCTCAATGACGGGGTGTATCTGCAGCTGGGTGCCTTTGCACAGGCCGACAATGCCTACAGGCTGCTCGAGCGCGTGCAGCGTTCGCTCGAAATCGACGATGCACATGCCAGGGTGGTGCTGATCGGCGCACTGCATCGCGTACAGATCGGCCCCTATGAAGGCGAAGCCGATGCGCGGATGGACCGCGACCGGGTACGGGAACGACTCGACCTCGACGCGGTCCTCGTCAGGCGTGAAAAACGGGAAACCTCATGAGACTGTTGATCGTATTGCTGGCACTGCTCGTCGCGGCGCCGGTGTGGGCCCAGCCCAACGGCATGACGTCGCGCGCCTGGGTGCTGATCGACCAGGCCAGCGGTCACGAGCTGGCCGGTTCCCAGGCCGACCTGCCGCTGGCGCCGGCTTCGCTGACCCAGCTGATGACGGCCTACGTCCTGCTCGGTGATATCGCCAAGAACAAGCTGAGCCTGGGCGAGGCGCTGACGGTGCCTGAAGCGGCGACCCGGGTCGCCGGCGCCCGCGTCTTTCTCAAGGCCGGCGATCATGTCAGCGTCGACACCCTGCTGCAGGCCATGCTCGTGCATTCGGCCGGCGACGCCACGCTGACGCTGGTGACCGCCGCCGACGGCACCGAGGCGGCATTCGTCGCGCGCATGAACCGCGAAGCCAGGCGGCTCGGCATGACGAAGACCCGATTCATGAATGCCACGGGTCTTTCCGAGCCCGGCCACGAATCGACCGCGCGCGATCTCGCCCTGCTCGGGCGCGCGCTGATACGCGATTTCCCGGGACGCCTGGCATTCTTCAGCCAGAAGGAATTCGCCTACAAGGACATCAGCTATTACAACGGCAACCGCCTGCTGTGGCGCGACGAAACCGTGACCGGCTTGAAGGCCGGACGCACGGCCGAGGCCGACTACTGCCTGGCCGCCTCGGCCAAACGCGGCAACCAGCGCCGCATCGCAGTCGTGCTGGGCGCGCGCAGCGATGCGCAGCGCACCCAGGAGGCCCTGAAGCTGCTGAACTACGGCTTCGAGAATTTCGACAGCGTGCTGCTCTATCGTGCGCAAAATCCGGTCAAGGTGGCCCCGCTGTATCGTGGCCAACGCTCGCTGGTCAGCATGGGCTTCATGCAGGATTTCCACTTGCTGATGCCGCGGGGCGCGGCCGATCGCATCAAGGCCGAGGTCATCACCCAGCAGCCCATCGTCGCGCCCGTCAGAAAGGGGCAGCCCCTGGGTACCCTGCGGCTGTCGCTCGACGGCAAGCCGCTCGGCGATTATCCGCTGGTCGCGCTGCACGATGTCAGCGTGGCCGGCATCCTCGGTCGCGGCTGGGATTCGATCCGGCTTTTTTTCGCCCAATGAGCGTGTTCCTGAACGGCCGGTTCATGCCCGATGCCGAGGCGAGCATTTCCGTGTTCGACCGCGGGTTCGTCTTCGGCGACGGTGTTTACGAAATCGTCCCGGTGTATTCGGGACATCCTTTCCGGCTCGATAATCACCTGCGGCGCCTGCAGGCCAGCCTCGACGCCATCCGTCTGGACAATCCCTACGGCATGGGCGGATGGCGCGACCTGATCCTGCAGCTGATCGCATTGCACGATTTCACCGACCAGTCGGTCTACATCCAGGTGACGCGCGGCACGCCTGGCGAGGGTCAGCCGCGGCGCGATCATCCCTTCCCCATCGGCGCGCCACCCACGGTCTTCATGTTCGCGCAGCCGCTCGTGACCGCTTCGGCCGAGCAGAAGGCAGCGGGCGTGTGCGCAGTCACGGCGGTCGACAACCGCTGGATGCGCTGCGACATCAAGGCGATTTCGCTGCTCGCGAATGTGCTGCTGCGGCAGCAGGCCATCGATGCCGGCTGTGCCGAGACCGTGATGCTGCGCGACGGCTGGCTCAGCGAGGGGGCGGCCAGCAACGTTTTCGTGGTGAAGCATGGCATGCTGCTGGCGCCGCCGCCGTCGAAACTGATGCTGACCGGCATCACCTACGATGTCGTACTCGAACTCGCCGCCGCGCACGGTGTTCGGCACGAGGTTCGGCCGGTCAGCGAGGCCGAGGTGCGCAGCGCCGAGGAACTGTGGATGACGTCCTCCACCCGGGAAATCATGCCGATCGTCAAACTCGACGGCCATCCCGTCGGGGCCGGCGTCCCAGGCCCGCTGGCGCAATACATGGACGGGCTGTACCAGAACTTCAAGCGACAGGTGATGCGGGCATGAGCGAAGAAGAGACCCTGCTGACCTTCCCCACCGATTTCCCGATCAAGATCCTCGGCGAGCGACGCGATGACTTCGCGCAGACCATGGTCGACCTGGTGCTGCGGCATGCGCCCGATTTCAGGACCGAGACCGTCGAATTGCGCGCTTCCCGCAGCGGCAATTACCTGTCCGTCACCTGCGTGGTACATGCAACCTCGAAAGCGCAACTCGATGCGTTGTACCGCGAGATCACGGCCCACCCGTGGGTCAAGATGGCGCTTTGAGGCTGGAGCCGTGAACGGGAAGGCGATCGTCCGCCGTCTAGGCCTCGTCGAGTACGTCCCGACCTGGCGGGCGATGCAGGCCTTCACCGCGCAGCGCACGCCCGACACGCCCGATGAAATCTGGCTGCTGGAACATCCGCCGGTCTTCACCCAGGGCCAGGCCGGCAGGCCCGAGCATCTGATCGCCGAGACCGCGATTCCCGTCGTGGCGATCGACCGCGGCGGGCAGATCACCTATCACGGGCCCGGCCAGGCTGTCGCGTATGTGCTGGTCGACCTCAGGCGGCTCGGCTACGGCATTCGCGAACTCGTCACCCGCATGGAGCAGGCGGTGATCGACCTGCTCGCGGCAAGCGGGGTGACCGCCGCGCGGCGGCCGGGCGCGCCCGGCGTGTATGTCGACGCTGCGAAAATTGCCGCGCTCGGCCTGCGCGTCAAGCAGGGCTGCACCTACCACGGCCTGGCGCTGAACGTGGACATGGACCTGCGCCCGTTCTCGGCGATCAATCCCTGCGGCTATGCGGGCATGCGCGTGACGCAATGCCGCGACCTGGGTCTGGGCGGAACGACCCGGGAACTCGGAGACGCGCTTGGCCGGAACATGGTGGAAGCGATTTATAGTTGACTGAAATGCTCGGTTATTAGTATTCTTGCCACTTCCATAGGAGTGACTTATGAGCACCGACACCCTGCCATCCGACCCCAAGCTGCTGATGCGTTCGATCATCCAGCGCATCGCTACCGGGCCCGACCTGTCGAAGGACATCAGCCGCACCGAGGCGCACCTCGGCACCAAGGCCATCATCGCCAACATCATCGATCCGGTGCAAGTGGGCATTTACTTTATTGCCCTGCGCATGAAGCGCGAAACCCAGGAAGAAAACCGCGGCGTGCTCGATGCGGTGCTTGAAACCACCCGCCGCGTCACCGCCGACGTCGACGAAGTGGTCGACATCGGCGACCCCTACGACGGCTACAACCGCTGCCTGCCGGCCGCGCCCTTCCTCGGTCCGCTGCTGGCCGAGCTTGGCGTGCACGTGGTCTCGCACGGCCTCGACAAGGTCGGCCCCAAATACGGCGTGACCGCGCGCCACGTGCTGGAGGCCGCCGGCGTGCCGGTGGACCTGTCGCCGGCCGATGCCGCCGCACGCCTGGCCGACCCTGCGATCGGCTGGACCTATGTCGACCAGGCGCAGTCCAATCCCGGCCTGCACAACCTGACTTCGCTGCGGGCGCAGATCATCAAGCGCCAGGTCCTGACCACCGTCGAGGTGCTGTCCAAGCCGATCGTCGGCAGGCAGAAGACCCATTTCGTCACCGGCTACGTGCACAAGCCCTATCCGCCGGTCTACGCCGATCTTGCGCGCGAAGCCGGCTTCGATACCGCCTGCATCGTGCGCGGCGTCGAAGGCGGGGTGATCCCGTCCCTGCGGCAGACCGGCAAGTATTTCCACTACCACGACAGCGGCGCCGAAATCGAGGCGACGGTCGACCCGGTCGCCCTCGGCATCGACCAGCCAGTGCGTGCGGTGCCATTGCCCGGCGCGGTTGCGACCGAAGCGGGCGAGGACGAGATCGTCGCCGCAATCGACATCAAGGCCACGGCCCGTGCCGCGGCCGAAGCGGGCATCCTCGCGCTCAAGGGCGACCGGGGGGCGACCTACGATTCGTTGGTCCTGGCCGGCGCCATCATCCTGCAGCATGTCGGCAAGGCGGCCAGCCTTGGCGAAGCGGCCGCGCAAATCCGCGCGGTCCTCGATTCCGGGCGTGCCGTGGCGCGGGTGAAGTGATGAATGAATTCGTCGCCATCGCCGCCGCCGACGAACTCAAGCCGGCGCAGATGAAGCGCGTCGTCGTCGACGGCAGGAAATTGCTGTTGTGCAACGCCAACGGCACCCATTACGTCGTCGACGAAATGTGCAGCCACGAGGACTACTCGCTGTACCTGGGCTGCATCAAGGACGGCAAGATCAAGTGTTCGCTTCACGGCAGCTACTTCGACCTCGCCACCGGCCAGCCCACCTGCGAACCGGCCGACGAGCCGATCGGGACCTACCCGGTCAAGGTCGAGGCCGGACAGGTCTGGGTCAAGATCTAGGACCTGGTCACGCCATTTTCTCGCGGCAACCCGGAGGGGCGGGGCGCTTCGGGCGCATCCCTTTGTCGCAATTCGCCTGCTGTGCTTGCGCAGCGGCGTGGCCTGCTTCGCAGGCTGAATCCCGACGCGGCCTCGCCGCAGGCGCGAAAATAGCGTGAACAGGCCCTGATCATTTGCTGAGCAGTTCGCGGATCGCCTCGACGATTGCCGGGTGATCGAACTCGCGCCCGCCGATCGCGCTGGCGACGACGTTACCCTGCCTGTCGACCAGAAACGTGGTCGGCAGCCCCGCCACGTTCCAGGCCTGCAGGGCGCTGCTGCGCGTGTCGAGCAGGATCGGGAAGGTCGGCCGGATCTCGAGCTGGCTGGTGAAGGCATCGATGGTGTCGACGTCCTCGCCGACGTCGACGGCCAGCACGGCCAGGGCTTCACCCTTGAACGCCTGCAGCAGCCGTTGCATCGACGGCATTTCGCGCCGGCACGGCGGGCACCAGGTCGCCCAGAAATTGATCAGCACGACGCTGCCCTTGAGCTGCCGGAGATCGTGCCGGGTGCCGTCCAGATCCTTGAGCTGCAGGACCGGGGCAGGCTGGGGCGGCAGGCGGGTCAGACTGTGCGACAGCAGTGGCAGATCCGCGGCACGGACCGCAGACGCGACGCCGAGCGCGAGCGCCGCACCCAGCAGCACGCGCCATGCCTTATCGAGATGTTTCATCGGCACATTTCACCTGTTCGAGCACGCCAGAATGTTGCCTGTCGTCGGCCTGCCAGACAAATCGCAGGTCGAAAGTGCCGCCGCGCGGCACGTCGTAGGCCGTCATGCCCTGGTTCCAGTCGCCCGGCGCGAAAGTCTGCGTGGACGGGAACTGCGCCCAGTTGAACGCAATCCGCGCGGCCTCGCTGACGCCGAGTTGCTGCCACAGGTCGGCCCACTCGGCCCTGCTGCGGATGGTTCGATCCGGCTGGCCAGCCACGGCATAGCGCCAGTCTGCCAGGCGGTGCGCGATCGCGGTGTCGCCGACATTGCGCACCACCGTCATGAAGACGCATTCGCTCGCATAGCGTTCCGTTGCCGCGGGCGGGAATCCGCGCGCCTGATAGAAGGCGCGCGCCTGGTCCGGGCTGATCTGGGTCAGCCGGACCTGGATGCCGTCGCTCTCGGCTTGCCAGGTCGCCAGGCCGGTTTCGGCATCGACGGTGTATCCGGTGGCGGCGCTGGCAGTCGCTCCCCATGCAGCCAGCAGGGTCAGGACGGGTAGACGCATAGGCTAGAATCCGTTTTCGACGTTGTCCTGGCAGATTTTATGGCAGACCCCATCCAGCACAAAGGCGCGGCCAAGACCGCCCGCATCCCGATCAAGATCGTGCCGCAGGAACGCATGCGCCTGCCGCCCTGGATCCGTGCCCGGTCGCCGAGCCTGCCCAACGTCGGCCGGCTCAAGGGCATCCTGCGCGAGGCGAAACTGCACACCGTGTGCGAGGAAGCCTCGTGTCCCAACCTCGGCGAGTGTTTCGGCCACGGCACCGCCACGTTCATGATTCTCGGCGACCTCTGCACGCGGCGCTGCCCGTTCTGCGATGTCGGCCACGGCACGCCGCTGCCGCCGGATGCCGACGAGCCGCGCCACCTGGCCGAGACGATCGCGCTGATGGCGCTCAAATACGTGGTGATCACCAGCGTCGACCGCGATGATCTGCGCGACGGCGGTGCCGAGCACTTTGCCCGGTGCATCGCCGCGGTACGCGACAAGTCGCCGGGCACCCGCATCGAAATCCTG
Organism: Thiobacillus sp.; assembly: GCA_041912015.1. Classification (GTDB taxonomy): domain Bacteria; phylum Pseudomonadota; class Gammaproteobacteria; order Burkholderiales; family Thiobacillaceae; genus Thiobacillus. The sequence continues at coordinate 11,549 of JAYRNU010000062.1, forward strand.
ACCCCGGATTTTCGCGGGCGCCTGGAGACGGCCCTCGACCGGCTGGATGCGGCGCCGCCCGATGTCATGAACCACAATCTCGAAACCGTGCCGCGCCTGTACCGGGCGGCCCGTCCGGGCGCCGACTATGCCCATTCGCTGAAGCTGCTGCAGGACTTCAAGGCGCGCCATGACGACATTCCGACCAAGTCCGGCCTGATGCTCGGACTGGGCGAGGAAGACGACGAGATTCTGCAGGTGATGCGCGACCTGCGTGCCCATGGCGTCGACATGCTGACGCTGGGACAGTATCTGCAGCCATCGCAGCACCACCTGCCGGTGCTGCGCTTCGTGACCCCGGAGCGCTTCGCCCAGTTCGAGCAGGAGGCGCTGGCGATGGGGTTCCGCCACGCCGCCTGCGGGCCGATGGTGCGTTCGAGCTACCACGCCGACCGGCAGGCGGCGGGCGTATGACGATCGCGCGGCGTTCAGCCGTGGATCATCATGTAGAGGGCAATGGCAATGAGCAGCGCCGAGACGAAGCCCCGGAAGATGCTTTGCGACAGGCGTTCGATGGCGCGCCTGGCCGACCAGGTGCCCAGTACCATCGCCATGCCCATCAGCACGGCAAGCAGCCAGAACTCCCGATCCAGCGTGATGTAATGCTGGTAGACGAGCGTTTTTACCCCATGCATCGCCAGCGCCGTGATCGCCTCGCTGGCGATGTAGGCCACTGGCGGCAGCCCAAGCGACAGAAAGATCGCCGCGCCGAGCGGGCCGGCGCTTCCCACCAGACCTGACAGAAAGCCCGTCACGCTGCCGCCGGTCACAAGCAATGCGGGGTGACCGGCCAGATTCACGACGCCGGCGTACTTCAGGACCACGAACAGCAGAATGGCCGCACCGATGGCGCGCATGATCCAGCCGTGCGGCAACTGGACGAACGACAGGGCGCCTGCGAGGCTGAATGGAATCGCACCGGCAAGGAAAAGACCGACTGGCTTCCAGCGGATCTGGGCAAAGCCGAACCCTGCCCGCGAGACGTTTCCGACGAGTTGCGCGATCGTCAGCAGCGGGACGGCATGGACCGCACCCACCGTGGATACCAGCAAAGGCAGAAGCAGCGGCGCGCCCCCGAACCCTGCCGCGCCCGAGATGGCCGCGGCGAAGAATGCGCCGATGAACAGGAGTCCGGCGTCGGACAGGGGCACGCCGGCTATTTCAACAGCCTGCGCCGCGTCAGCGCCAGCGCGACGACGTAGCCCAGGCTGCCGTATGCCAGCAGTCCGGCGACATGCAGCACGATGTTGTCGGGGAGATTGCCGACGACCAGCGGACGCGCCAGGTCGATGGCGTGGGTCAGCGGCAGCCAGGCCGACACGCCTTGCAGGACCGCAGGCAGCTGCGTCACCGGAAAGAATACGCCGCACAGCAGCACCATCGGCGTGATCACCAGCGTGAAGTAGTAGAGGAAGAAATCGTAGCTGGGCGACACCGCGTTCATGACCAGCCCCAGGCCGCCGAAGCAGAAGCCTACCAGCGCGACCACCGGGATGATCCACAGCGTGATCCAGAAGTGGCCATAAAGCCCGAGTCCCCAAATCACCGCGAGGATGGCCACGCCCGAGAGCAGGCTCTTGGTCACCGCCCAGGTCAGTTCGCCCAGCATGACGTCGTCGAGCGTCAGCGGCGCATTGAGGATCGCGTCCCAGGTGCGCTGCACGTGCATGCGCGAGAAGCTCGAATACAGCACCTCGAAGGTCGCGGCGTTCATCGTGCTGTAGGCGACCGTGCCGGCGGCGAGGAAGGTGATGTACGGCATGCCGCCGACGTCGGGCAGCAGGCTGCCGAGGCCGTAGCCGAGGCCCAGCATGTACAGCATCGGGTCGGCGAGGTTGCCGAGGATGGCCGGAATCGCGAGTTTCTTCCACACCAGGTAGTTGCGCTGCCAGACCGGGACGAAGCGCCACGACAGGCGGGGGAGTCGCAGGAAATGGCTCATTTCAATCGCGCAGGTCGCGTCCCGTCAGTTTGAGAAACACGTCCTCGAGGTTGGACGGGCGGTGCAGGTAGCACAGGCCTGAGCCGTTCTTCAGCGAGCCGATCACGGCGTCGGCGTTGGAGGTGTAGCAGAACAGGGTTTCACCGACGTTCTCGAAGCGCTGGCAAAGCGTTTCTGCATGGCGCTGGGTCCAGTCGGCCAGTCCCTCACCGTAGACCTCGACCACGGCGGGCTCGATATGCGACTCGATCAGCGCGCGCGGCGCCCCCTCGGCGACCAGGCGGCCATGGTCGAGGATCGCGAGGCGGTCGGTGAGCCGCTCGGCCTCGTCCATGAAGTGCGTGGTCAGCACGATGGTCTTGCCCTCGCTGATCAGGCGCCGCAGTCCCTGCCAGATCAGGTGGCGTGCCTGCGGGTCGAGCCCGGTGGTGGGCTCGTCGAGGAACAGGATGTCGGGATCGTGCACCAGCGCGCGCGCCAGCGTCAGACGCCGCTTCATGCCGCCCGACAACTGGGCGATCTTGGCGTCGGCCTTGTGCGCCAGTCCGGCAAACTCCAGCAGCATGGGCACGCGTGCGGCGATGGCGGATTTGCTCATGCCGAAATAGCGGCCGTAGGCCAGCAGGTTCTCGTAGACGCTGAAATCCGGGTCGAGGTTGTCGATCTGCGGCACCACGCCGACCTTCATGCGCGCCTCTCGCGCGCGTTCCGGCACCGCGATGCCGGCCAGCTCGATGCTGCCGCCGTCGGGCTCAATCAGTCCCAGCAGCAGTCGCAGCGTGGTGGTCTTGCCGGCGCCGTTGGGGCCGAGCAGGCCGAAGCATTCGCCGCGGCGCACCGTCAGGTCGAGTCCGCGCACCACCTCGGTGTCGCCGTAGCGCTTGGTCAGGTTGCGCGCGCTCAGCACGGGCACGCCTCCATGAACGCTTGCTTCAGTTCCTTGAGCTTGCCGTGGAAGAAATGCCCGGCCCCCGGAACGACTTTCCGGGTCAGGTGCTGCTGCTCGGCCCACAGCTGTATCGCGGCAGGCGGAATCAGTTCGTCGGTATCGCCGTAGATCACGACCGAGTCGGGCGGCACCGGGTCGAATTCGTACATGGTGACGGCCGGTGCGATCAGGATCAGGCGTTTGGCATGGAGCTGCTGGCGCAGCCGGTTCTGCACGAAGGCGCCGAAGGAGAATCCGGCCAGCGCCCAGGGCAGGCCCGGATAGCTGGCTTCGACGAAGCGGGCGACCGCGAGCAGATCGTCGGTTTCGCCCATGCCGGCGTCAAATTCGCCGTCGCTCATGCCGACGCCGCGAAAGTTCGGGCGCACGCTGACCCAGCCGGCTTCGTTGGCCGCCTTGGCCAGCGTGGTCACGACCTTGTTTTCGAGGCTGCCGCCGTGCAGCGGGTGCGGGTGGGCGACCAGCAACAGGCCGCGGCGATCGGTCTCGGGATCGTCGATCACGGTTTCGAGCTTGCCGGCCGGCACCGGGATGCGCAGTTTGTAGCGTTTCACCGAAGCGCGCGTCACTTCAGTTGCAGGCGTTCGACGATGCGACCCTGTCTGAGATGGACGTCGAAAATCTCGTCGATGTCGGCTTCGTCGACGTAGGTGTACCAGATGCCTTCCGGATACACGACGAGCAGCGGGCCCTCGTCGCAGCGATCGAGGCAGCCGGCGCTGTTGATGCGGCACTTGCCCTCGCCGTTGAGGTTCGCGTGCTTGACCTTCTTCTTCAGGTAGTCGCGCATCTGCTGACCGCCCGACGCACCGCAGCACTTGGCGCCGTCGTCACGCTGGTTGGTGCAGAAGAACACATGGTGCCTGTAATACGGATCAGTCATTTGCGTAGTCCGAATATTTGGTCGCGTTGCCGTGCGCCCTGTCGACCGGGTACTTGCGTGCATTGATGGCCAGCTTGTCGGCGGCGGCATCGAGCAGGTCGATTTCCAGCACGTCGGCGAGGCGGGTCAGGTAGATCAGCACGTCGGCGATTTCCTGGCGTACCGCCTCGCGCTGTTCGGCGCTCAACTGCATGCTCTGTTCGGCCGTTAACCACTGGAAGGGTTCGACGAGTTCCGCGGCCTCGACGCTCAGCGCCATGGCCAGGTTCTTGGGGGTGTGATAGCGGTCCCACGCCCGTGCCGCGGCGAATTCGCGGATGTGCCGGCGCAGGGTGTCCAGGCTGTCGATGTCATGAGGGTTCATGGGGGCATGATACCGCGGCATGCGACGAGCTTACGACACCCCTGTCGATCGTCTGTCGGTCGGCGCCGCAAATGTCGCTGCAAGCCCCTTGCGATCGGGGCTTGGGCGGGGCGGCGTGCTGGCCTGCAACTTGCTGGCAGAGATTGGCGATGAACACGGGTTTATGATCGGCTCTGGCATAATGCCTGCGGATCAACTGCAATTATCAGGGAGGCTGGACATGTTTACGATCAACAAGCATTTCGGGCGCGCGGGCATCGTGTTGGCGGTCGCCGCCATGGCCGGCTGTTCCAGTACGCCGACCTATCCGCCAGCGCCCCAGTTCGCGCCGCCTCCGGTGCCCGTGGATGCGCGCATCAGCGGCTGGAACTACCTGTTGGGCCCCGGTGATTCGGTCAGCGTCTTCGTCTGGCGCAACCCCGAAGTCTCCGGCACCTTCCCGATCCGGCCCGACGGCAAGATGACCATGAACCTGATCGAGGACATGCAGGCGGCCGGCAAGACGCCGACCCAACTGGCCCGCGATATTGAAAAGGCGCTTTCCAAATACATCCAGGAACCCATCGCCACCGTCATCGTGAGCGGCGGCATCGGGCCCTACAACCAGCAGATCCGGGTACTCGGCGAGGCCAGCAAGCCGCAGGCGATGGGCTACGTCGAGGGCATGAGCCTGGTCGACGTCATGATTGCCGTGGGTGGACTGACCGATTTTGCCGACGGCAACAAGGCCTACATCTCGCGAATCGTCAAGGAAGACGGCGCGCGCGAACAGCTGGGCGTGCGGCTCGAGGATTTGCAGCGCAACGGCGACAGCACCGCCAACGTGGAAATTCGCCCGGGTGACGTGCTGGTCATTCCCGAAAGCTGGTTCTGATCGTCGGCACGCCGTCACGCGACGGCGTGCCTGTCTTGCGGGGTAGATAAAGCCACATGGATCAATTGTTGCAGCAAATTCTCGGCTATGCGAAGGCTGCCTGGCAGCGGCGCTGGTGGGGCGTGGCGGTGGCCTGGCTGGTCTGCATCGTCGGCTGGACCTGGGTCATGCTGATTCCGGACCGCTACCAGGCGTCCGCTCGGGTCTACGTCGATACCCAGACGCTGCTGAAGCCCTTGCTGTCGGGGTTGACGGTCGAGCCCAATGTGGAGCAGCAGATCAAGCTCATGACCCGCCAGCTGGTCAGCCGTCCGACCCTGGAAAAGGTGGCGCGCATGACCGACCTGGACGTCAAGGCCAAGACGCCGGAGCAGACGGAAAAGATGCTCAATGATCTGGCGGAGAAGATTTCGATCGCCGATGCCGGACGGGAAAACCTCTACACCATCAGCTACCAGGACGCCAGCAGCGATCTCGCCAAGAAGGTGGTGCAGTCGCTGCTGACCATCTTCGTCGAATCCAGCCTCGGCAAGACCCGCCAGGACATTTCGAGTTCGTCGCGCTTCATCGAGGAGCAGCTGCAGCAGTATCAGCAGAAGCTGACCGACGCCGAGAATGCGCTCAAGGAGTTCAAGCAGAAGCACATCGGCATGATGCCGGGACAGGGCGGCGACTATTACGCCAAGCTGGCCGAGGTCAGTGCGCAGCTTCGGCAGGCGCAGCTCGACCAGCAGGAAGCGACGAACCGTCGCAACCAGCTCAAGCGGCAGCTGGCCGACGAGGAGCCCGAGCTCAGCGCCGCCGCTGCGGTCGTCTCGACCAACAGCGAGATCGATGGCCGCATCCAGGCGCTGCAGCAGCAGCAGGATCAGCTGCGCCTGAAGTACACCGAGCTGCATCCGGACATCCAGGCGAACAAGCGCCTGATCGAGAAACTCGAGGCGCAGAAGAAAGCCGAGCTGGCCCAGCGCAAGGCCGATCCTGCGGGCACCAAGATCCAGAATCCGGTCTATCAGCAGCTCACGATCGCGATCGCCGAAGCCGATGCCACCGTCTCCTCGCTCGGCGCGCGCGTCGCCGAATACCAGCGTCGCTTCGCGGAGTTGCGCAACGCCTCCAACATGATTCCGCAGGTCGAGCAGGAATACACCCAGTTGACGCGCGACTACGACGTCTACCGCCAGAACTACGACGCGCTGCTGAAGCGCCGCGAGTCGGTCACGATGTCGGGTGAAGTCGAGAGCAAGACCGATACGGTCGACTTCCGCGTGATCGATCCGCCCTTCGTGCCGAGCCAGCCGGCCTGGCCGAACCGTCCGCTGCTGTTGTCGTTGGTTACGCTGGGCGGCCTGATAGCTGGCGTCGCCGTGGCCTTCCTCTTGAGCCAGCTGCGCCGCACCGTGACCGATCGCCGCGTGCTGCGCGAATTGACCGGCTTGCCCTTGCTGGGCGCGGTGGCGAGAGTGGAAACCGATGAGTCGCGTCGCCGCAAGCGCAAGGGGCTGTTGACCTATCTGGCGGCCTTGGGAAGCCTGATCGCAGCCTATGGTGGGGTCATGGTGCTGCAACTGGTCTTGTCGCGGGCGGGCTAGGAGAATCCATGAGCATTATCGAAAAAGCGGCTGGTAGGATCGGCACCGGTGGTTCGCATCCGGCACCGGTGGGCGGCAGCAGCGATCATCCGGCAGGCGGCAGCCTGATCGAGAATGCGCTCAACAAGCAGCGCAGCGGACAGGCGGCGCCTTTCGTCGCAACGCCGGTCGAGCCGATATTCAACGTACCCGATGCGCCTGCGCTGGAAGGCAACAGCCAGATCCAGTCGATCAATCTGGCGCGCCTGCATCGCATGGGCGTGGTCGCGCCCGATGCCGAAAAGAGCCAGATCGCCGAGGAATTCCGCATCATCAAGCGGCCCTTGATCGCCAACGCATTCGGCCAGGGCACCGCACGCGTCAAGAACGGCAACCTGATCATGGTGACCAGCTCCTTGCCTGGTGAAGGCAAGAGCTTCTGCGCCATCAACCTGGCCATTTCGATGGCGATGGAAATGGATCGCACGGTGTTGTTGGTCGATGCCGACGTCGCCAAGCCGCGCGTGCCCGAGTACCTCGGCATCCATGCCGACAAGGGTCTGCTCGACGTGTTGCAGGACAAGGATCTCAAGCTGTCCGACGTGCTGATCCGCACCGATATCGCCAAACTGACGGTGCTGCCGGCCGGCCGCACCTACAAGCGGGCGACCGAGCTTCTGGCCAGCGCCGCGATGACCCGGCTGGTCGAGGATATCGGCAACCGCTACCCGGACCGTATAATCCTGTTCGACTCCCCGCCGCTGCTCGCGACCAGCGAGTCGAGCGTGCTGGCGACCCACATGGGGCAGATCGTCATGGTGGTGGAGGCCGAAAGAACCTCGCAGGAAGCCGTGCGTGAAGCCCTGAGCCACATCCAGTCGTGCGAGGTGGTGGGCATGCTGCTGAACAAGACGACCCCGACGCCCGGCGCAGACTACTACTATGGTTATTATGGAAGTTACGGCAAATAAGCGCCCATCAAATAACGCGCATTCGGTACCGCGCAGACAAGCTCCCATTGCAGGAGCTTTTTCTGTTTTGATGGCATTGGCGTTCGCGCCCGAAGCGCGCGCCCTCGACTGGGACTTCCAGCCGTTCGTGAGCGGCTCGGTCACCTACACCGACAACCAGAACCAGTCCGAAACCGACCCGCAGGATGCGCTGATCCTGACCGCGACACCGGGCTTCAGCCTGACGTCGAAAGGCTCGCGCCGGGTCCGTGCCGGCATGAACTACGGCCTGACCGGCGTCGCCCGTTTCGGCGACAACCTCGACAACGATCTGTATTCGAACCTCAATGCGCTCGGCAATGCCGAGCTCGTGGAGGATTTGCTGTACATCGACGCTTCCGCGACCATTTCGCAGCAGCTGATCTCGCTGAGCGGTTCGCAGACCGATGCCTCAATCAACAGCAGCAACCGCACGACGACCGGCACCTACACGGTCAGCCCCTACCTCCAGAAGCGTTTCGGCAATTTCGCCAAGGGCCTGCTCCGCTTTACCCAGGAAGGCGCCATCTTCAAGAGCAGCGATTTCAACAACATCAATTCGAGCGTGGTCAATGCGAGCCTGACCAACGGCACCCAGTTCAACGACCTGTCCTGGGGCCTGACCTACTACTGGCGCAATGCGATCGTCCAGAACAGCCAGAACGCCACGTTCGAGAGCTACGGCGCCAACGCCGGCTACAAGCTGACGCCCCACTTCCGCCTGCTCGGCACGGTGGGCTACGACAACAACGACTATGCGTCGGCCCCCGGCAGCGCGATAAGCGGCACCTACTGGACCGCCGGCTTCGGCTGGGTGCCCAACCAGCGCACCAATCTCGAGGCGACCATCGGCGAGAGCTACTTCGGCCGCACCTACGGCTTGAACTTCAATTACCGGACCCGCAATACGGTCTGGACCGCGAGCTACACCGACGGGGTCAACGACATCTCCCAGCAGTTGCTGAACACCCAGCCGCTCTATGTCTGGAGTTGCGACGGCGGCCTGTTCTATGGCGACGGCGTGCTGCCGCCCCTTGGCCAGACCAACTGCGTGCTGCAGGGCGCCGCGCCGATCGGTTCCGTGCCGATCGGCCTGCAGAACGGCATCTACCTGCAGAAGTCGGCGCTGGCCGCGGTGGCCTGGTCCAAGGGCCGGACCAGCCTCGGCCTGAACCTGTTCAATACACGCCGGCAATACCAGCAGATCGAGGGGTTACCCGAGGACGAGACCCGTGGTGTCACGCTTTCCGGCGGCTATACCTTGAATCCTCTGACGACCCTGACCGCCAGTCTGTATTACTCGAACTACCAATCCCCCGCGGGACTGAACTCGGTTCTGGCCGAGGATACCAATTACTACACTGCCAGCGTGGGTGCCAGTCGCCAGTTCGGACGCGACCTCTCGGGGGTGTTGCTCCTTCGTCACCAGCGGCATGATTCGAACCTGCCGAACAACACCTATGACGAAAACAGCATCACGGCCTCGGCTTCGATGACCTTCTGAGCGCGTCCCGGGCGTGGCATGCCCCTTGCTACTTCAACAGGCAGGCTGACCTGGTCAGCATCCCTACAACGGAAACCGCATGTACGAAGACTATTACCGCTTTAGTGCCAAGCCGTTTCAGCTGAACCCGGATCCGCGTTTCTTCTTTGGCTCCAAGGGTCACAAGCGGGCGATGGCCTACCTCGACTATGGCCTGTCGCTGGGAGAAGGCTTCATCGTCATCACCGGGGAGGTCGGCGCCGGCAAGACCACGCTGGTGCGCAATCTGTTCCGCCAGCTCGAAGCACACAATCTGGTCGCCGCGCAACTGGTGTCGACCCAGCTCGACGCCGAGGATACGCTGCGCAGTGTCGCCGCCTCGTTCGGCCTCGAGCACGAGGGACTGACCAAGTCCGCGCTGCTGAAAAATCTTGAGGACTTTCTGGACGCGGCCACGCGCCAGGGCAAGCGCGCGCTGCTCGTGGTCGACGAGGCGCAGAACCTGACGCCGCGCGCAGTCGAGGAATTGCGCATGCTGTCCAATTTCCAGAACAACGAGCGCTCGCTGATCCAGACCTTCCTGCTGGGCCAGCCCGAGTTTCGCGGCATCCTGCAAAGCCCCGACATGCAGCAGCTGCGCCAGCGCGTCGTGGCCTCGTACCATCTGGGGCCGCTCGACATGGACGAAACCCGCGGCTACATCGAGCACCGGCTGCGCACCGTCGGCTGGCAGGGCATGCCGAGCTTCGACGACGAGGCCTTCGCGCTGCTGCACCGCTTTACCGGCGGCATCCCGCGGCGTCTCAATACCACCTGCGACCGGCTGCTGCTGTTCGGTTTCCTCGAGGAGAAGTCGCACTTCGGCGAGCAGGAGGTCAACGAGGTCATCACTGATCTGCGAAGCGAAGTGGCGCACCAGGATTTTCATGGCGCTACCGGCATCAGCAGCCATCCTGCGTCCGAAGGCGGTTCGCTCAATGGCGATGCCGCGCTGCTGACGCAGCGCATCGAGCAGGTGGAGCGGTCGGTCAATCGCATCCTGCCCATCGTGCGCAAGATCCTCTACACCGTGAGCGAACGCAATACGGCGACGGAAGAAGGCGTGGCGTCGGAACATCGCGACGCCACGCACTAAGGCTTTGCCATGACCCAGGTCTTGTGTGTCGCGGGAGCCCGGCCCAATTTCATGAAGATCGCCCCGGTCATGGCGGCGCTGGCCGAGACCGGGATCGCAGCGCAGCTGCTGCACACGGGGCAGCACTACGACGCGGCGATGAGCGACGTCTTCTTCCGCGAGCTCGGGATGCCCGCGCCCGACGTGCACCTCAACGCGGGCCCCGGCTCGCACGGCGCGCAGACCGCGAAGGTGCTGGCAGCCTTCGAG
>JAYRNU010000063.1:0-11861 GCA_041912015.1 Thiobacillus sp.
AGTCGCTGGTGGCTTCCTCGATTTGGGCGCGGATCTGCTTGACGCGCGCTTCGATGTTCTTCGGATCGCCAGCGCCATCGATGATGGTGGTGTTTTCCTTGCCGATCTCGACGCGCTTGGCCTGACCCAGATCCTTCAGCGTGGCCTTCTCGAGCGACAGTCCGACTTCCTCGGCGATCACGGTGCCGCCGGTCAGGATGGCCATGTCCTCGAGCATCGCCTTGCGGCGGTCGCCGAAGCCCGGTGCCTTGACGGCACAAGTCTTCAGAATGCCACGGATGTTGTTGACCACCAGGGTGGCAAGCGCCTCGCCGTCGACGTCTTCAGCGACGATCATCAGCGGCTTGCCGGCCTTGGCGACCTGCTCCAGCACGGGCAGCAGATCGCGGATGTTGGAGATCTTCTTGTCGAACAGCAGGATGAAGGGATCTTCCATGATCGCCATCTGCTTGTCGGGGTTGTTGATGAAGTAGGGCGACAGATAGCCGCGGTCGAACTGCATGCCTTCGACGACGTCGAGCTCGTTATCCAGACCCGATCCATCCTCGACGGTGATCACGCCTTCCTTGCCGACCTTGTCCATGGCACCGGCGATGATGTCGCCGATCGAGGAATCGGAGTTGGCGGAAATGGAACCCACCTGGGCGATTTCCTTGCTGGTGGTGCAGGGCTTCGAAATCTTCTTCAGTTCACCGGTGATCGCGATCACGGCCTTGTCGATGCCGCGCTTGAGGTCCATCGGGTTCATGCCGGCGGCGACGAACTTCATGCCTTCGTTAACGATGGCCTGGGCCAGCACGGTCGCGGTGGTGGTACCGTCACCGGCGACGTCGGAGGTCTTGGAAGCGACTTCCTTGACCATCTGCGCGCCCATGTTCTCGAGCTTGTCCTTGAGTTCGATCTCCTTGGCAACCGATACACCGTCCTTGGTGACGGTAGGCGCACCGAAGGAACGGTCGAGCACCACGTTGCGGCCCTTCGGGCCCAGCGTCACCTTGACGGCGTCCGCCAGAACGTTGACGCCTGCCACCATGCGGTGGCGAGCGGAATCACCAAAACGTACATCTTTTGCAGCCATTGCTTAACTCCTGATTTTGATTTCGGTTGGGATGGTGTTGTGAGCGCTTGCTTCGATCGAAGTGCTTATTTCTCGACCACACCCATGATGTCTTCTTCGCGCATGACCAGCAGTTCCTCGCCTTCGACCTTGACGGTCTGGCCAGCGTACTTGCCGAACAGCACGCGGTCGCCGACCTTGACGTCGAGCGGGATCAGCTTGCCCTGGTCGTCTTTCTTGCCGGCGCCGACGGCGATGATTTCACCCTGGTCGGGCTTTTCTGCGGCGGTGTCGGGAATCACGATGCCGGAAGCGGTCTTGCGCTCTTCTTCCAAGCGCTTGACAATCACTCGGTCGTGCAGAGGACGGATTTTCATTGCAAAGTCTCCATTGCTTTTCAAGTTGAACACCGGGCAGATTGTGCTGCCCAAAAATAAGGAGGCGGCACCCGTGCTGTTAGCACTCGCCGCCATCGAGTGCTAATCATAGGGGCGGAAAGTTTCAATATCAAGTCCATGGACGATTTATTAAGTCGTACCCTCGCCGCGGTCTGGCATCCATGCACCCAGATGAAGCAGCTGGAAACCGATTCGCCCCTGGCAATCGCCCGGGGCGAAGGCGCGTGGCTCGTCGACATGGACGGAAAGCGCTATCTCGATGCAATCTCGAGCTGGTGGGTCAACCTGTTCGGTCATTGCAATCCGCGCATCAACGCCGCGATCATCGACCAGCTCGGTCGCATCGAACATGTGATGCTGGCAGGCGCCACCCACGCGCCCGTGGTCGAACTGTCTGAACGCCTGGCGTCGCTGACCGGGCTGGGCCACGCGTTTTACGGTTCTGACGGCGCCTCGGCCACTGAAATCGCCTTGAAAATGAGCGCTCACTTCTGGCGAAACGCTGGCCAGACAGCGAAAAACGGTTTCATCAGCCTGATCAACGGCTACCACGGAGAAACCCTTGGCGCGTTGTCGGTCACGGACATCGCGCTTTTCAAGTCGACGTATGCCCCGCTGCTTCGGCACACCGTGCAGGTGCCCACGCCGGATGCCCGACTGGCAGAGCCGGGCGAATTGCCGGAAGCCCATGCGCTGCGCTGCGCCGCTGCGCTGGAAGCGCATCTGGCCGAGCACGCCAGCGAAACCGCAGCCTTCATCATCGAGCCGCTGGTCCAGGGCGCGGCGGGCATGGCGATGCACCACCCGGCGTATCTCAAACGGGCGCGGGAACTGTGCACAAAATATCAGGTGCACCTGATCGCCGACGAAATAGCGGTCGGCTTCGGTCGCACGGGCACCCTGTTCGCCTGCGAACAGGCGGGCATCCGTCCCGACTTCATCTGCCTGTCCAAGGGCATCACCGGGGGCTACCTGCCGCTGTCTGCAGTACTGACAACCGACAGGGTCTTCGACGCGTTCTATGGCGACGAAACCGCCCGCGGCTTCCTGCATTCGCATTCGTACACCGGCAACCCGCTCGCCTGCCGCGCGGCGCTGGCAGTTCTCGACATCTTCGAGCAGGAAGACGTGATCGCCGCCAATCACGCAAAGGCCGCTTCATTCACCGGCATCCTGGCTGAAGTGATGGCCCACCCAGCCATCAGGTACGCACGCCATCTCGGCATGATCTGGGCCTTCGACGTACCCGCAGCCACGCCGGGCTTCGCCGCGCGGTTTCACCAGGCCGCGCTGGCGCAGGGCGTGTTCATCCGGCCGATCGGGCAGACCGTTTATGTAATGCCGCCTTACGTGACGACTGCCGACGACATGACTCAACTTGTCCGCGCGCTGGCGCCCGGGCTCGAACCCGAGGTGATTGCCCCATGAAGCTGACTTTTTTGGGTGCGGCGCGCGAGGTGACCGGCTCGAGCTATCTGGTCGAGACCGAGGGCGTCCGGTTCCTGGTCGATTGCGGCATGTTCCAGGGCGGACGCGAGACGCGCGCCAAGAATTATCAGGCGTTTGCGTTCGATCCGCGAACGATCGATTTTGTGCTGCTCACCCATGCTCACATCGACCATTCCGGCCTGCTGCCGCGACTGGTGGCGCTGGGGTTCAAGGGAACCGTGCACAGCACCCGCGCCACCTGCGACCTGCTCGCGGTGATGCTGCCGGATTCCGCCCATATCCAGGAAAAGGAAGCCGAATACGCCAACCTGCATCGCTTCCGCAAGGACCTGGCGCGCCCGGAAAAACGCGGGGCCGCCCCGCGCGACAGCGCGCCGCTGTATACCGTTGCGCAGGCGCAGGCCTGCCTGAAGCGGCTCAACCCGGTTGACTACGATCTCGAAATCGCCCCTCATCCAGGGGTGCGCTGCACCTTCCGCGATGCCGGTCACATCCTCGGTTCTGCGATTGTCGAAGTATGGGTCGGGGAAGGAGGTCGCCGTCGCAAGATCGTTTTTTCAGGCGACCTCGGCCAGCCGGCCCGCCCGTTGCTGCGCGATCCCACGCCGATCCTCGATGCCGACTACCTGCTGGTCGAGTCGACCTACGGCAATCGGGAGCACAAGAGCATGGAGGCGACCCAGGACGAATTGGTCGGGGCGATCAACGACACGATCGAGAAAAAGCGCGGCAACGTCATCATTCCGGCCTTCGCGGTGGGGCGCACCCAGGACATGCTTTACCTGCTGGCCGATCTGACGCGGCAGGGGCGCATCCCCAAGCTCTCGGTGTTCGTCGATTCGCCGATGGCTACCGCAGCCACCGAGATCACCTTCCGGCACATGGAGCTGCTCGATGCCGAGACGCACTCGCTGATGGGCCGGCATGGCGGCGCTGCACATTTCCGCAAACTCGATTTCGTCGAGGACGTGGAGGAGTCCAAGGCACTCGACCGCATCACGGGCGGCGCCGTCATCATTTCAGCCAGCGGCATGTGCGAAGCCGGGCGCATCAAGTTCCATCTGCGTGCCAATCTCGCCCGCCGGGAATCCACCATTCTCATTACCGGTTTTCAGGCAGCGGGCACATTGGGCCGTCGTCTGGTCGATGGCGCCAAGCGGGTTCGTCTGCTGGGCGAGGACGTTCCAGTACGCGCCGACCTCTATACGCTGGGCGGGCTGTCGGCGCATGCCGACCGCTCGGCCCTGCTGAACTGGCTTGGAAATTTCCGGAAAGAGCCGCGCCGGGTGTTCGTGGTGCACGGCGAAGATACTGTCGCGACCGGTTTCGCCGCCGACCTGCAGGAGCGGTTCGGCTGGAATGCCGAGGCGCCGACACCGGGCCAGGGCGTCATGCTCGGATAGCCTCTAGCGGCGACCCCCTGCGGCAGCTGCCGTATCGAACCCTATCGCCTGTTGTAGCGGGGACCGGGTACGTTAAGGGGTTTTCTGCAACGCCTGTTCAAGCAACTGGTGAACGTACTTGACCGGTATGGCGTAGCTGATCCCGCTCGGATCGGTGATCGCGGCCTCCTTGGCGCCCTTGACATATACCGAATTGACGACGCCAAGCACCTCGCCCGTATCAGGGTGCCAGACCGGGCTGCCGCTGTTGCCCGGATAGGCGACGGCATCGAGCTCATACACTTCGTATGGATCCTTGGCCTGCTTCAGCGTGCGCACGTTGAGCTGTGAGGCGCTGGCAACCGGCGTGTAGATCGGGATGATCGCGGCCAGCCCAGCGCGGTGGGTCGAGGGGTTCAGGCCCAGCACCGATCCGATCGGGTAGCCCGTGAAATACAGCTGCCAGCCTTCGCGCACGCTGCCGGAATTCCCCAGCTTCAGTGCCGGCAACGGATCGCCATCGACTTTGAGCACGGCCAGGTCGTGCGCCTTGTCGGTCGCGATCAGTTTTGCCGACCGAACGGTAACCTGGCTGTCGCGGCCGAGGAAAATGGCATGCGTTTCCATTTTCTCGCTGTCGAGCAGCTTGCTGAATATGTGCGCGCAGGACACCACGTAATGGCCGTCGAGCACCGCAAATCCGGTACCCTGCAGATTGGCGCGCGGGCTGCCGGTGGGGTTGAAGGTGCCCACCCCCACCACACCCGGCTTGACCCGGGCCAGCGTGTCGGCGACATCTGCCAGGGCGGAATAGCTGAAGACCAGCGCCAAGATCCCCCACAGGGCTCGCGTCCGACAGCATGAGCCTTGCTGGAGCCGCGCGGTCGCCGACTGGCTGGTATGCCGTTTGCTGGTAAATACTGCGGCCAGCCGCCGGAGGTCGCCGGGTAGCGTCACGCAAATTCGATACAATCCGGGCGGCGGCAAAGACTTTCTAGACATAGGGGAATCCAAGCATGAGCGTTGTAGCGGTTGTTGGGCTGGGCTATGTGGGCCTGCCGCTGGCGGTGGAATTCGGCAAGAAGATGACCACCATCGGCTATGACCTGTCGGTTGAAAAGATCGAGCATTACCGACGATTCTGCGACCCTACCGGTGAAGTATCAACAGACGATCTCAAGGCCGCCACGCAGCTCAAGGTGACGACCGATCCGTCGGAGCTGGCCAAGGCAGACTTCATCATCGTCGCCGTGCCGACCCCGGTCGACGAGGCGCATATCCCCGATTTCTCGCCGCTGGTCGGCTCCAGCACCACGGTCGGCAAGCACATGAAGCAAGGCGCGACCGTCATTTACGAATCGACAGTCTACCCCGGTGCCACCGAAGAGGTCTGCATTCCGATCCTGGAAAGGAATTCCGGGATGAAATGGAGGCAGGATTTCCATGTCGGCTACTCGCCCGAGCGCGTCAACCCGGGAGACAAGGAGCGGACGATCACGAAAATCGTGAAAGTTGTATCAGGCGACGACGACGCCACGCTCGAACAGGTCGCAACCCTCTACGGCAGCGTGATTAAAGCAGGCGTGCACCGTGCGAGCTCGATCAAGGTGGCCGAAGCCGCCAAGGTCATCGAGAACACGCAGCGCGATCTCAACATCGCACTGATGAACGAGTTGTCGCTGATTTTCCATCGACTCGGCATCGACACCCTGGAAGTGCTGAAGGCCGCAGGCACGAAATGGAACTTCCTGCCCTTCCGACCGGGCCTGGTCGGCGGCCACTGCATCGGCGTCGAC
Organism: Thiobacillus sp.; assembly: GCA_041912015.1. Classification (GTDB taxonomy): domain Bacteria; phylum Pseudomonadota; class Gammaproteobacteria; order Burkholderiales; family Thiobacillaceae; genus Thiobacillus. Next base: position 6,083 of record JAYRNU010000063.1, read on the forward strand.
CCCTACTACCTGACCCACAAGGCCGACATGCTCGGCTACCACCCGCAGGTGATCCTGGCCGGCCGCCGCATCAACGACGGTATGGGCGCCTATGTCGCGCAGGAAACCGTGAAGAAGATGATCGCCAACGGCGTGCCAGTCAAGGGCGCCCGGGTCAACGTGCTGGGACTGACCTTCAAGGAAAACTGTCCCGACCTGCGCAATTCCAAGGTGGTGGATGTGATCCGTGAACTGCAATCGTTCGGTTGCGATGTGCACGTGCACGATCCGATTGGCGAACCGCGCGAAGCCGAACACGAGTACGGACTAAGCCTGACCGCCTGGGACGATCTGCCCGAGTGCGATGCCGTCGTCGCAGCCGTCTCGCACACCGCGTACCTCGAGATGCCGTTCGCAGAACTAACAGCCAAGCTCAAGAAGGGCGGTGCCTTCACCGACGTCAAGTCGGCCTACGATCCCGAAATCGTCAACGCAGCAGGCTTCGCGCTCTGGAGACTCTGATGACCGCGTTCGAGACGCTGCGGGCGCAGTTGCGGGCCGCCCCCAGGACCTGGCTCGTAACCGGCGCCGCCGGCTTTATTGGCTGCAATCTGGTCGAAGCCCTGCTGCAACTCGATCAGCGTGTAGTGGGCCTGGACAATTTTGCTACCGGCCACGAGAAGAATCTGGCCCAGGTACAGGAAAGTGTCGGCGCCGAACGCTGGAAGCACTTCAGCTTCAAGCGCGGCGACATCCGCGATCTCATCACATGCCATGCCGTCTGCAGGGGGGTCGATTACGTGCTGCATCAGGCCGCGCTGGGCTCGGTGCCGCGCTCGATCGAGGACCCCATCTCGACCCACGCCGCCAACAATACAGGGTTCCTCAACATGCTGGTCGCAGCGCGGGATGCCCAGGTCAAGCGCTTTGTCTATGCGGCGTCGAGCTCCACCTACGGCGACCACCCGGGCCTGCCCAAAGTGGAGGACGTCATCGGCAAGCCGCTGTCGCCCTATGCGGTGACGAAGCTCGTCAACGAACTCTACGCCGACGTGTTCGGTCGCTGCTACGGCATGGAGTCCATCGGCCTGCGCTATTTCAATATCTTCGGCCGCCGCCAGGATCCGAATGGCGCCTATGCCGCCGTCGTGCCGAAGTGGGTCGCCAGCATGATCCACAACGAGCCGGTCTACATCAATGGCGATGGCGAGACCAGCCGCGACTTCTGCTACATCGACAACGTGATCCAGGCCAACATGCTCGCTGCCACCAGCCAGCATGGCGATGCGGCCAACCAGGTCTACAACGTCGCCGTCGGCGACCGCACCACGCTCAACCAACTGTTTGAAACCATCCGCGCCCTGCTCGAGCCGAGGTTTCCCCATCTGGCCGACTTCAAGCCCGTCTATCGTGATTTTCGCGCCGGCGACGTCCGCCACTCGCTTGCCGACATTTCCAAAGCTCGCACCCGTCTGGACTATGAACCGTCACATCGCATCGACGAAGGTCTGGCCGAAGCGATGGACTGGTATGTGAAGGACCTGAGCCAGGCCTGGTGAGCAATCGTCGAGCCGTTCCGGTTTGCCTGGGAGCGCCACGGAAACTGGCGCTGCGGCGTCATGTTCTGTTCACTGCCACACACCCGCTTTTGTTGAATTCAGACTTGTAAATCAGTGCCGTATATCTAGGTTTAGAAAGAATAGGATAATTTCATTATTATCAAGACAGGGGGTGGCAATATGCCGTTCCTGTCATTCCTGCCAACCATTTTGAAAGGTTTGATCATGACCGTTCCCAATGAACATTCAGTTGCATCTCAGGAGAAACTGGTTTCGGACATCAAGGCAGTCATCACCGACGCGGAGGACATCCTTCACGCCACGGCCGAACAAACCGGAGAAAAGATCGCCGGTCTGCGTGCCCGCGTTCAGGAGCGGCTGCATAGCGCGCGGGTTCGCCTGGCCGACGCCGAGGCCGTCCTGGTCGCCAAGACCCGAGCGGCCGCGCAGGCCACCGATGTCTATGTGCATGAAAATCCATGGAAGTCCGTTGGTGTCGCGGCAGGAGTGGGGTTTCTCGTGGGTTTCATTCTTGGCCGCCGCTGATTTTTCATGACCGGTTCCACCGGAAGCGCAGGGCTATTCGCCTCCGTTAAAAATCTTGCGGCGACGCTTGTCGCCATGGGGCATACTCGGCTGGAGTTGCTCGGCAATGAAATCGCCGTGGAGAAAAAGCGGTTCCTGAGCTTGTTCCTGCTGTCTCAGGTCATGCTGCTCTGCCTGATTCTAGGGGTGATCCTGCTGGTCGTGCTGATGGCGTTGCTGTTCTGGGAGCAACGTCAGTTGGTGTTCGCAGGAATGGCGATGTTCTTTTTGGGGCTGGCGGGCTATCTGTACCTTAGGGTTCATCGACTGCTACACCCTCCGGAACCCGTGTTTGCAAGCAGCCTCGCCGAACTTAAGGAAGATTTGCGGCAACTCAAGGCAGCCAGTGGTTATGAAAAGCCTGATTGAACTGCAACAGCAGCGCGCTCAGTTGATCGAACGCATCGCTCATCAACGTGCCGGGCTTGCTCGTGAGGCTGCACCGCTCAGAGCGGCGTGCGACGCCACGGATTGGGTGTTGGCGACGGTCAGGGCGACCCTGAGCCAAACCACGCGAATGATTCAACGTCATCCCGCTGCAACAGCGGGATTGGCCGCTGCATTGATCGCATTGAGGCCGCGCCGGGCAATCCGATGGCTTGGCCGCACGATATTCGCGTGGCGTACTTTGCGCAGCCTTCGCCAATGGCTGCCACGCCTTTGATCTTCCGGCCGGCTTCATTGCTCTCCCCCGATCCTCGTCGGCCCAAGTGCGACGCAGCGGAGGCGTGTCCGACCCAACTATGCCAAGGGCCGCCACCCTTGATTACAGTGGCTCTGCACTATTTTGCTTCGCGTTGGGCCCGACGAACAGCCATCAGACTCCCGACCTGACGACCTGACGACCGGACGCATCGCAATGCCTCCGAGCCGGCCAGCTGCGGCTTCCAGTCATGCTGCGTTCAGCATTCGCGGATCAAAAGATAGCGGGTTAGCAAACCCGGCTCGACGACATCCCGCGCTCCGCATGGAGGCTGGCTTGCCGTAGGACTCGGCGAATACATGTCTGACCCGCTCACTGATCGCGGTGCTGTCAGTCACCATCGCAAGGTCAGCGGGATACGACCTCTGATTCGACAACCAAATCGAGCACATAGACGGTCGACGGGGCGTCGGCCGGTGCAGCCTGACGCTGAAAACGCTTGATCCGAAGAACATCCCGTTGCCCCGGTGTGTGCTGATAGCCCTCGATATCTTCGTAGAGCGGCCGCCATTCGCCGGGAGATCCGACCATGAGCCCCTGCTTGTCGAAGACCCGTTCGCGAACCTGCAGACACATTGTTTCGGCACGCAGGGGGTGAGTACATGGCACTCGCTCGGATGCGACCTCGAGGAAGATCAGCGTGCCGGGCCCATAGAGCGCTTCGGGCGTCGCCTGTCCCTTGAACAGCAGGGATTCGTTCGATGCGGTCACCAGCCGCAATTGCGGCTGCGTGTCCTCGACCAGGTTGAACTGCAAGGGCTGGGCCAGAATTCCCGCCAAGGCGGTATCGGCTTTCATCAACGCGGGATCGCAGGCCATCATCGTCGCAGCCATGGGGCCAATGATCAGTTGCCCCTTCTCGATCTGATAGCTTCCGCGCAAGCTGTTGCATAGGCCCTTGGTGTTTAGGGCAGCGCCGGAAAAGCTGAAAACGAACGGATGGTCGGCCACTGGAAACAGCACGTCATGGCGCCGGTTCCCAGAATCGGTTGCCGACACCAGCGTCCAGAGATGATTCTCCAATATCTTGGTCAGGTCTTCGCGTGCCGACGTCTGCTTAGCCGCGCGCGTCAGTTCGCGGTTCGGGGCTTGCGGGTCCGGGCGCGCGCCATCGCGGTTGAGCAGGATGAGGCGGCCCTCGCCCACGGCATACTGCTGGCCTCCGCCCTCTGCGTCGAGCGAGATGACATTGCCGCTGGCGTGCCAGGTGAACTGGCCGAACTCGGTACGCGACACGGTTTCCTGATCCAGGCGCCGGGTCTGGCGCTCGAATGTGCCATCGCTGCCAAGCGTGAGCCGTGTCTTGACGCCGGGGCAATCCGCGCACGGCAGCACGCCCTCGTAAACGCCAGCCCAATCGAGTGAATCGCGGCTGCTGTGCGAATCGACCGGACTCGCGGCCGCGGGCTTTACGGAGGTCACCTGCTTCTGGTCCGCACAGGCAGACAACATGACGGTCAGGATCAGGAGGATCGACAAGTGCTTCATGGATTTCTCACATTTTTTAGGAAAATGGATGATGGCTAAGCCGGGTTCCCGGCGGCTTGAATACACACACGCTCAACAATGCTTGCTGATGAATCGTGGCCAGCCATGCAGTGCTTGTCAACTTTGATAACGCCGCGCTCGGCATTCAAGCGTCCGTCCGACAGTGTTTCTTGAAGTCGCAAATGATAGGGTTCATACTGGTTCGATTGTTTTCGTCGCGCCCATCCCGCGCCGCACGGACGCAGTGAAATATCCCGAACGCAACTGGATCAATGGAGGTTTTATCATGCGGAGCACTTCTTGGCTGCACATTCTCACCGCCGCGGCGCTGGTTTCGTTGTCCGGTCTGTCGCTGGCTCAATCAAGCGTTTCGTACGGCCGGATCACTGCGGTTCGACCGACAACGGTCTCGAATGCCCAGGCACAGACCGCCGGCGCGCTGGTCGGGGGAACGGTCGGCCTCGCCACGAGTTCGGGTCGCTCCTCCAGCAACCGCGCATTGCGCACGATCGGCGGGGGCTTGGCCGGCCAGCAGGTGACGCGCCTCGCAACCAACGAGCAGGCGCTCGAGTACACGATATTGCTCGGCGGCACGAGCACCATCACCATGGTCACCGACCAATCCGGATTTCGCGTGGGGGACTGCGTGTCGGTCGAGCGCGGTACCTTCAACAACCTGCGCATGGCGGCTGACGCCAAGTGCGCGCCAAACGCCCAGCCCTCCAATGCGGATTTGCGCGAATCCGAAGCGTGCCTGAGCGCCAAGGAGGCCCTGTTTGAAGCACAGACCGAGGAAGCGTTCAATGTCGCCGAGCGCCGGGTGCGCCTGCTGTGCAACCACTAAACCTGCGGACTAGTCGCTAATGCGCCGTGTAAACAGTCGTGGAATCATTGCGCGTTGCAGCGATTCCACGTCACCGTGCGCGGCAGTTGTCATTGAGAGCAGAGGAAGGCAATGAGCTATTTTTTCGGCAGCTTTTTCGACGCGATCATGTTGATCATCCCGACTTTGGTCCTGGTGACCTACCTGATCGTTCTGTTCCAGATTGTGGTGGATCTTTTCCGCGACGCCGAGCTCGGGGGCGGATCGAAAGTGTTGTGGTTGATCGGTCTCATGTTTCTGCCGATTCTGACCGCTGTCGTGTACATCATCGCACGCGGCGGCGGCATGGCGGACCGGCAGCGCGCGAGCTTGCAGCGGGCAAAATCCGATACCGATGCCTATATCCGCGACGTGGCCGGAAAGTCTCCGGCCGAGCAGATCGCCGACGCCAAGGCCCTGCTCGATGCCGGAACCATCAATGCGGATGAGTTTGCCAGGCTGAAAGCCAAGGCACTGGCCTGACGCCTTGAGTGACAGGTTCAGGCCGAGCGGTCGAAGAATGGCGCGGTCTCGAAGACCGAGCGCGCGAAGCCTGCACCATTGCTCGCCAGGGAACGCTTCAGCACAAAATCGAACAGCAGG
>JAYRNU010000064.1:0-16125 GCA_041912015.1 Thiobacillus sp.
GCAACCCCGACTCATCCCTGTCACGACGGCGCTCCAGCGATTTCGAACCGGAACGGCTGGCGCCGCGCGATCAGCCTGTCGACCATGGAGCGGGTCGATGTCGGCGATCCATAGCCCGGAACGGTTGCCGGGAATGGCGACGTCGACGCTGCATGAGAATCGAATCAAACCCCGAAATAATTGACTAACTTGAGGTGATCGAGGCGTTCATCGAGCTGCTTCTTGTCCGGCACCCTGCTTTGCCGCTCGCCGCTCGCCGCAGCGTTAGGCCCGAATGGAGTTTGCAAGGAGACCACGATGAATGACGAACAGATGGCACCCGAGACGAAAGGCGTGACGGTGAAGTGGCTTGCTGCCGTTGACCTGGGCCCCGAGATCGACGGCATGGCGGGGCGCCAGCTCCGAATGCGCATGGTGACCATCGCGCCCGGTGGCGTCTTCGGCCCGCTTCATGACCATGTAGACAGGCCGGGCGTCGTCTACATCCTGCAGGGAACCATCACCGACCATCGAAACGGCGTCGCGACGGACTACGGGCCCGGCGTGGGCTGGCCCGAAGACAGGAACACCCTGCACTGGCTCGAGAACCGGGGAACGATACCGGCGGTCGAGATCTCGGTCGACATCGTCAGGCAAGCGTAAGCCCTGGCCTGACGCCCAACACGGCAGAGGTGGCAACCGTAGCCGCGCCAGCAGTCTTAAGCTCGTTGCTTGGGCGGGTGGGCCAGCAGCCTGGAGGTTCCGGGATCGGGGAAAGATGCGATGAATGATGCATGGCAATCAGGCAGTTCCTACGAATATTTCATGGGGAGATGGAGCAGGCTCGTTGCGGAGGCCTTCCTCGATTGGGTAGCTCCCGCGTCTGGCTTGCGGTGGCTGGATGTCGGTTGCGGATCGGGGGCCTTGAGCCAGGCGATCGTCAGCAAATGCGATCCGGACCAGCTGATCGCGATCGACCGGTCGGAGGGTTTTGTCAGCACAACCCGGGATCGTCTGGGCGCCCGGGCGATGTGCAAAGTCGGGGATGCGCTTTCCTTGCCCGTCGACGATGCTTCGATGGACATGGCGGTATCGGGCCTGGTGCTGAATTTCATCCCGGTGCCTGATGCAGCGGTCGCCGAAATGCAGCGCGTGACAACCCCGGGCGGCATGGTCGCCGTCTATGTCTGGGATTATTCGGGGAGGATGGAATTCCTGAACCATTTCTGGGATGCCGCCATCGAGCTGGATCCAGGTGCGGCGGATCTCCACGAAAAGCGCCGTTTTCCGGGTTTCAATGCCGAACGGATCAGCGGTTTGATGTCTGGTGCCGGCTTTGCCGGCGTCAAAACGGGGGCGATCGAAATCACGACGCGTTTCGCGGATTTCGATGATTACTGGAAGCCGTTTCTCGGGGGCCAGGGGCCCGCGCCGACGTATGTATCGACATTGCCCCCCGCGGAAAGGGATGCGCTCAGGGACGCGCTGATGGCTCGATTGCCGGTGAAAGCGGACGGGTCGATCCCGTTGTCGGCGCGCGCCTGGGCTGTCAAGGGTATACGGTAAAACCGAAGTCGAATTCCGGCCGACGATCCTTTCAGGCTGACGTTGCTTCGCTGCGCCGCTGAGGCATGACGCCGGGTGTCTCCTTTGAACAACGGCCTCTTTCCACCGGCAATCAAAGTCGTATGATGCCGCGTCGCTTCCAGATCAAGAAAGGTCACAAAAATGATGCGTTGGAAAACTCTCTGGGCCGTTCCGCTGGCCGCTGCCCTGCTCGTTCAGCTTGCCGCGTGCGGCAAGCAGGAAGAAGGCAAGGTGGAGAAGGCTGCAGCGGAAGCCAAGGCGGTCGCCGAGGCGCCGGCTGAGGCCGTGGAAGCCGCAGCGAAGGAGGCGGAAGCGCTGGCGTTGGCGACCGAGGCCTATGTGTACGCCTACCCGCTGGTCACGATGGAACTGACCCGGCGGGACCTCACGAACGCCGAGAAGCCTGAGGGCACGCGCGCGCCGATGGGTCAGTTCGCGAAGTTGCGCGAGTATCCGGATGCCTCCTTCACGGCCGTCACGGCGCCGAACGCCGATACGCTTTACACGACCACCTGGCTCGATGTCTCGAAGGAACCCTGGATCCTCAGCATTCCGGACATGAAGGGGCGCTTCTTCCTGTTCCCGATGCTCGACGGCTGGACCAACGTGTTCCAGGACCCGGGCAAGCGCACGACCGGGACCAAGGCACAGAAGTATGCGATCACCGGCCCGGGCTGGTCGGGAACCCTGCCTGCGGGCGTTACCGAGTACAAGTCGCCGACCGGCATGGTCTGGATCCTCGGGCGCATCTACTGCACCGGCACACCGGAGGACTACAAGGCCGTGCACGCGCTGCAGGACAAGGTTTCTGCGGTGCCGCTGTCGGCATACGGCAAGCCCTATACCCCAGAGCCCGGCAAGATCGATCCGGCGATCGACATGAAGACCGCCGTGCGGGAACAGGTCAACGCCATGGATGCCGCGTCGTACTTCAAGCTCTTCGCCGAGCTTCTGAAGACCAATCCGCCGTCGGCCGAGGACGCGCCGATGCTGGCAAAGCTTGCCAAGATCGGCATCGTGCCCGGGCAGGACTTCGATGCATCCAGGCTCGAGCCTGCCGTCGCCAAGGGGATCGCTGGTGCACCCAAGCCGGCACAGGACCTGATCGATGGCTGGCTCAAGGCGGGCATCGCCGCCGGCGACTTCAAGCTCGAAAACGGCTGGGCCTACTCCACGAAGGTGGGCGTTTACGGCACGAGCTACCTTCAGCGCGCGCTCATCACCGCGATCGGCCTCGGCGCCAACCGGCCGCAGGACGCGGTCTATCCCACTTCCACCGGACCTGACCTGATCGAGAAGTACAGCGGCGAAAAGAAATATGTCATGCACTTCGGGAAGGGCCAGCTGCCTCCGGTCGAGGGCTTCTGGTCGCTGACGATGTACAACGCGAAGTATTTCTTCGTGGATAACCCGCTCAACCGCTACACGCTCAGCCAGCGCGACAAGCTCAAGGCCAACGCCGACGGGTCGATCGATCTGTACATCCAGAACGAGTCCCCCGGCAAGGACAAGGAATCGAACTGGCTGCCGGCACCCAAGGACGAGTTCATCCTGATGCTTCGGATGTATTGGCCGAAGGAGAAGTCGCCCTCGATCCTCGACGGCACCTGGAAGATCCCGGAGGTCAAGGAAGCGTCGTAAGCCTGGCGGCCCCTCACGGGGAGACGGCCAGGCGCAAGGCGGCCGATGCGAACATCGCTCACCGCCGACATGTTGTCGAGCGGTGCGCCGAGAGCGTGATGGGACAGCGATGTCCGGGGTGCCTGCTTATTGCAGCCCATCGGCCGGCCATCGTTGACCTGTCTGCCCGGGTGCTTTCTGCATGCGTCCTGGCTCGCCTCGCGCCAGGGCATTCCAGGAGGACGCTGTGCTTCAAGCGGGACGCGCCGATCGCCGCGCTCCCTTGCCGTTCCCATGCCCCACCGGCTTGATGCCAGGCAGCAATCGAGCACGGAAATCCAAGGCACCGATCGCGTCCTGCAGAGTGCCACGGTCTTGATACCGATGGCCTGCGTCGCACTGGCAAGCCATTGCGTTGCCGCTGCTGGAAGACGGGCTTGCCGAACTGCGGCAGCTGCCGGCGGAGGCTGCGGGCCGTCGACGCAAGCGCCTACGCGCCTGGCTCCCTTCTGCTGCGGTGCGACGTTGCGCTCATGTTAATTTCCTGGCGACTCTGGTCGCTGCTTGCAGCGCATGCGGCCTGACCCGTCTTCGCTGGACCTGCTGCGCAGCATCCAGTGAGCGTCGGTGGCCATGTCGATGCGCATCTGATCCGGTGCGTTTGGGCTTGCGGTTCGCAGCGCTTGCCAAGTGCGCTATCCTCCGCGAACTCGGCCAGCCCGACGTCCGACCCTGTGCTCGGCGTGGATGCTCAGCGAGATCGCCAGTACGGCAGACAGGCCAACACGCGAGGCCTTTACCGCATGAAGTTCCACCGATGACGAAAGGATGTTTGATGAAATCGTATCGAGTCGTCCAGGCCTGTGCCTTGGCGTTGCTGGCGTGCATTTTCGGCGCGGGGCCCCTGGCAGCAGCCGCGACGACGCCCTCGCCCCCCAACATCGTCTACATCATTTCGGACGACCAGGGATGGAAGGACGTCGGCTTTCACGGTTCCGACATCCAGACGCCGAACATCGACAAGCTCGCCCGGACCGGCGCGCGGCTCGAGCAGTTCTACAGCCAGCCGATGTGCACGCCTTCCCGGGCGGCACTGATGACCGGCCGCTATCCCTTCCGCTACGGCCTGCAGACGGCGGTGATTCCCTCGGCCAGCACTTACGGCCTGGCGACCGACGAGTGGCTGCTGCCCGAACTCCTGAAGGAGTCGGGCTACACGACCGCGATCATCGGCAAATGGCACCTCGGGCACGGCGACCGCAAGTACTGGCCGCGCCAGCGCGGATTCGATTACCAGTACGGGCCGATACTCGGCGAGATCGACTACTTCACCCATTCGGCGCACGGCACGATCGACTGGTTCCGCGACAACAAACCGGTCGTGGAGCAAGGCTATGCCACGACGCTGCTCGGCGATGATGCCGTCAGGCTGATCGGCGCCCACGACCCGTCCAAGCCGCTCTTTCTCTACCTTGCCTTCACCTCGCCCCATGCCCCGTATCAGGCGCCGGACGCGTACCTCGACCGATACAGCCAGATCGCCGATCCGAGCCGACGGGCCTATGCAGCGATGATCACGGCCATGGATGACCAGGTCGGCCGGGTGGTCGAGGCGCTCGAGCGACGCAAGATGCGCGACAACACGCTGATCCTGTTCCAGAGCGACAACGGCGGCCCGCGCTCGGCACAGTTCACTGGCGAGATCGACATGTCGAAGAGCACGATCCCTGCCGACAACGGCCCGTATCGCGACGGCAAGGGGACGCTGTACGAGGGGGGCACCCGGGTCGTCGCGCTCGCCAACTGGCCGGGCCATATCGCGCCGGGTTCGGTGGTGGACCAGCCGATCCACATGGTGGACATGTATCCGACCCTGGCGGCACTTGCCGGCGCGCCGCTCGGCAAGAACAAGCCGCTGGACGGCATGGACGTCTGGCCGACGATCAGCGCCGGCGCAGCCTCGCCGCGCCACGAAGTCGTCTACAACATCGGGCCGTTCTTCGCCTCGGTGCGCGAGGGCGACTGGAAGCTGGTGTGGAAGACGGCCTTGCCGTCCAGGATCGAGCTGTTCGACCTCGCCAGCGACCCGTCCGAGCGCATCAACCTCGCCGACCAGCATCCCGGGAAAGTGGCTGAACTGCAGCAGCGGATCGAGACGCTGGCGCGAGAGGGCGTCGATCCGCTGTTCCTGGTCGACGCGCTCGGTGCGACGAAGCACGTGCTGTTCGGGTCTGTCAGCACCCCCGAAGAGCAGAAGGATCTCGAAGCGCAACCATGACGTCGGCCGCGATGCCTGGACAGGGACGCGGGACAAACCGGTCGATGCGTCCGGACCGGATGCGTTCGATCGCAATCGAAGGCGCGGCCGGACGCGTGTTGGGTGATGGCGCGTCGAACCGCAGCAAGAAAGGAAGTGCTTCGTGAAGCTCACGGTCGAAACCACTGTCGCAGCGCCCATCGAGGACGTCTGGCGCGCCTATACGACACCGGAGGACATCAAGCAATGGAATGCTGCGTCGGATGACTGGCATACCACCGCTGCGGCGGTCGATCTGCGCCCGGGAGGCACGTTCTCGTCGCGAATGGAGGCGAAGGACGGCAGCATGGGCTTCGATTTCGCCGGCACCTACACGAATGTCGTGCGACACAGACTGATCGCGTATGCCTTCGGCGATCGCACGGCACAGGTCGAGTTCTCCGACCATCCGCAAGGCGTCCGCGTGCGCGTCACCTTCGATAGCGAGCCGACCCATTCGATCGAACAGCAGCGCGACGGATGGCAGGCCATTCTGGACAATTTCACGCGCCATGTCGCGGCAAGCCGCTAGCCTCTCGTAGGCACAATGCCGGCAGTCGACGTAACCCCCGGGTTGTTCTGAGAAGCCCTCCCAGGCAGGCAGGGCGGCCCGCGCCGCCGCGCCTGCTGCCCGAGATGCTTACTTGATGTGCGGCCCGATCTCGCGCCGCAGGAAGGCATGGAAATGCATCATGCCGTCCTCGAGCGGCGACTGGTAGGGGCCGGTCTCGCTGATGCCCTGCTGGTAGAGCGCGCGCCGTCCCTTGTGCATGCGCTCGCAGATGTCCTCGTCTTCGACGGCGGTTTCCTCGTAGGCCGCCTGCTCGGCCTCGACGAAGGCGCGTTCGAACAGCGCGATATCCTCGGGATAATAGAATTCGACGACGTTGCTGCACGACTCGACGCCGGTCGGGACGATCGACGACACGACGAGCGCATGCGGGTACCACTCGACCATGAGGCCGGGGTAGTAGGTGAGCCAGATCGAGCCGTGCGCGGGCACCTTGCCCTGGTCGTACGCCAGGACCTGCTCGTGCCATGCCTGGTAGACGGGCGACCCCGCCCGGGAGAGCTTGCGGTTGACGCCCACCGTCTGCACCGACCACCACTCGCCGTATTCCCACTTGAGGTCGTCGCAGGTGACGAAATGGCCGAGGCCCGGGTGATACGGCGCGACGTGGTAGTCCTCGAGATACACCTCGATGAAGGTCTTCCAGTTGCAGGCGTAATGCGTGACCTGCACGCGGTCGAGCATGAAGCCGGAAAAATCGAGTTCGCGCGCGGCCTGCATGCCCGCCAGGTCGGCGTTGACATCACGCCCACCGGCGAACAGCAGGCCCTGCCAGTTCTGCAGGCCGGTGCGGTTCAGGTTGAGGCAGGGATTGGCGCCGAACTCCGGTGCGCCGAGCAGGTTGCCGCGGCTGTCGTAGGTCCAGCGATGAATCGGACAGACGATGTTGCCGGATTGCAGCTTGCCGCGCCCAGTCAGCATCAGGGCCTGGCGGTGGCGGCAGACGTTCGACAGCAATTCGATGCCCGCGCTGCCGTTGACCAGCATTTTCGCGCCTTCGAACATTTCCAGCGCGTGGTAGTCGCCCGGCTCGGGCACCATGAGCTGGTGACCCGCATAGCCCGGCCCCCGCTTGAACAGATGCTCGAGCTCCAGTGCGTAGATGTCCGGGTCGAAGTACCAGGAAACGGGCAGTTGAGGAAATGTTAGCGACAAGGCGCTGGATTCGGCGAGATCGCTCATGGCGTACCCTACTCAAAACCAAGCCCCCTTCCGGCCTGAACCGGAAGCGGCAAGCGTGACCCGCAAACGGTCACAGTAAAAACAGCATCGGGGCGACACGATGTCCGCCCCGATGACCACCTGAAATTCTGTCTGATCCCGAGTCTTGCAATGACCGGAATGCATGGGAATCTTACCATAGCCCCTGCCCGGGGAGGCATCCCGGCGCCGAATTTGTTAGAGTAGCGAGCTTTGTTTCTGTCGCTGCAGATTTATGGCCAGGTCACGCGCCACCCATCCCCCCAAAGATTACGAGTCCGCAATGGCCGAACTGGAAGCCATCGTGGCCGAAATGGAATCCGGACAGATGCCGCTGGAGGCGTCGCTGGCCGCCTACAAGCGCGGCGCCGAGTTGCTGCAATACTGCCGCCAGCAGCTGGCGGATGCCGAGCAGCAGGTGAAGATTCTGGAAAACGACCGCTTGCAGCCCTTCAGGACCGAAGATATCGATGAGTGATTTTGCCGACTGGTCCCGGACGTGCCAGACCCGCATCGAGAATCTTCTCGTCGGCACGCTGCCGGCGGCCGACATCGCGCCGCAACGGCTGCATGACGCCATGCGCTACGCGGTGCTCGGCGGCGGAAAGCGGGTGCGTCCGCTGCTGGCCTTCGCTGCCGGCGAGGTCACCGGCGCCGACGTCGATCGCGTGCAGCATGCAGCGGCGGCAGTCGAGCTGATTCACGCCTATTCGCTGGTGCACGACGACATGCCGGCGATGGACGACGACGCGTTGCGGCGCGGCAAGCCGACCGTCCATGTCGAATTCGACGAAGCCACGGCGCTGCTGGTCGGCGACGCGCTGCAGTCCCTTGCTTTCGAGGTCCTGACTGCGCAGCGGCTGGCCGACGACGCCACCGCACAGCTCAGGATGGTGCAGCTGCTGGCGCAGGCCGCGGGGTCGCGCGGCATGGCCGGCGGCCAGGCGATCGACCTGGCCAGCGTGGGCAAGCCGCTCGACCTGACCGAACTCGAGTTCATGCACATCCACAAGACCGGTGCGCTGATCCGCGCCTCGGTGCTGCTGGGCGCGCAGTGCGGGGCGCTGGACCCGGCCGCCGAAGCGGTGCTCGACCATTACGCCAAGTGCATCGGCCTCGCCTTCCAGGTCGTGGACGACGTGCTCGACGCCGAAGCGCCCACCGCCACGCTGGGCAAGACCGCCGGCAAGGATGCGGCCGACAACAAGCCGACCTACGTGAGCCTGCTCGGCGCGGCGCGCGCCCGCGAACTGGCCCTCGAGCTGCGCGCCGAAGCGCACGCGGCGCTGGCCGGCCTGGGCGTCCCCGCCACGCGACTCGGACAACTCGCCGACTTCGTCGTCGAGCGGACGTTCTGAAATGCCCCGTACCCTGCTCGACATCATCCATTCGCCGGCCGATCTGCGAGCGCTGCCGCCCGACGACCTGCCCGCGCTCGCGGCCGAGCTGCGCGAATTCCTGGTCGATTCGGTCGCCCGGACCGGCGGCCATCTGGCGTCCAATCTCGGCGCCGTGGAACTCACGATCGCCCTGCATTACATCTTCGACACGCCCGGCGACCGCATCGTCTGGGACGTCGGCCATCAGACCTATGTCCACAAGATCCTGACCGGCCGCCGCGAGGCGATGGCCCACCTGCGGCAGCAGGACGGCATCGCCGGCTTCCCGCGCCGCGCCGAAAGCGAGTTCGATGCGTTCGGCGTCGGCCACTCCAGCACCTCGATCTCGGCCGCGCTCGGCATGGCCGAGGCCTTCCGGCAGACGGGCTCGACACAGCGCGCGGTGGCGGTCATCGGCGACGGCGCAATGACCGCCGGCATGGCGTTCGAAGCCCTGAACAATGCCGGCGCCACGCACCTGCCCCTGCTGGTGGTGCTGAACGACAACGACATGTCGATTTCGCCCAACGTCGGCGCGCTCAACAACTACCTGGCGCGGCTGATGTCGGGGCGCTTCTATGCCGCCGCCCGGCGCGCCGGCGAAAAGGTGCTGTCCGCGGTGCCGCCGATCAAGGAACTGGCCAAGCGCGCAGAGGAGCACATGAAGGGCATGGTGACGCCCGGCACGCTGTTCGAGGAATTCGGCTTCAACTACATAGGCCCGGTCGACGGCCACGACATCGACGTGCTGCTCGACACGCTGCGCAACATCAAGCAGTTGAGCGGCCCGCAATTTCTCCATGTGGTGACCCGCAAGGGCAAGGGCTATCCGCCCGCCGAGGCCAATCCCTGCCTGTATCACGGCGTGTCGCGCTTCGACCCGGCGACCGGCGTCAGCGAAAAATCGTCGGGCAAGCCCACCTACACCCAGATTTTCGGCGACTGGCTGTGCGACATGGCGGCGGCCGACAGCAGGCTGGTCGGCATCACCCCGGCCATGCGCGAGGGTTCCGGGCTGGTGCGCTTCTCCAAGGAATTTCCCCGGCGCTATTTCGACGTCGGCATTGCCGAACAGCACGCGCTGACCTTCGCGGCCGGCCTCGCCTGCGAGGGCGTCAAGCCCGTGGTGGCGATCTACTCGACCTTCCTGCAGCGCGCCTACGACCAGCTGATCCACGACATCGCGCTGCAGAACCTGCCGGTCATGCTGGCGATCGACCGTGCCGGGCTGGTCGGCGCCGACGGCCCGACCCATTCCGGCAGCTTCGACCTGTCGTTCCTGCGCTGCATCCCCAACATGCTGATCGCAGCGCCTTCGGACGAAAGCGAGTGCCGCCGGCTGCTGAGCACGGCCTTCCTGCACGACGGCCCGTCGGCGGTGCGCTATCCGCGCGGCAGCGGCTCGGGTGCGGCGGTCGAGCCCGGCCTCGAGCCGGTTGCGGTCGGCAAGGCGGTCATGCGCCGCAGCGGCCGGGACATCGCGCTCATCGCCTTCGGCAGCATGGTTGCACCCGCGCTGGCGGCGGCCGAGGCGCTCGATGCCAGCGTCGCCGACATGCGCTTCGTCAAGCCGCTCGACCTCGACCTGCTGCGCGAGCTCGCGCAAAGCCACCGCCTGCTGGTGACGCTCGAAGAAAACGCAATATCCGGCGGCGCGGGCGCGGGAGTCGCCGAGGCGCTGTCGATGCTTGGCGCCACGGTCCCCGTGTTCCATCTGGGCTTGCCGGACCGCTTCCTCGAGCATGGCGATCCTGTCCGGATCCTCGCCCAATGCGGGCTCGACTCCGCAGGCATCGAACGCGCGGTACGCCAGCGCCTGTC
The DNA here is from genome assembly GCA_041912015.1 of Thiobacillus sp. Lineage (GTDB taxonomy): Bacteria > Pseudomonadota > Gammaproteobacteria > Burkholderiales > Thiobacillaceae > Thiobacillus. The sequence continues at coordinate 10,454 of JAYRNU010000064.1, forward strand.
CCTGATGCCCAGCTAGACCCGCACCGGCATTTCAGGGGCAGCCCGCTGAAAACCCTTATGCCCGACTAGTTTACTCAACTATTATGGCGGTTTATACTGAGTCTAAACTGCACAGCCATATCAGGAGCCTGCCATGAACGAGATTTGCGACACCGTCTGCATGCCGGACGTACAAGGTTCGGCCGACACCCGGCAGATCGCCATCAACAAGGTCGGCATCAAGAGCATCCGCCATCCGGTCCGCGTCGCGGACAAGAGCGACGGCATCCAGCACACCATCGCCAGCTTCAACATGTACGTGTACCTGCCGCACAATTTCAAGGGTACCCACATGTCGCGCTTCATCGAGATCCTCAATACCCGCGAACGCGAGATTTCGGTCGAGAACTTCGAAGGCATGCTGCGCCAGATGGTCGAGCGGCTCGAGGCCGAGTCGGGCTACATCGAGATGACCTTCCCCTACTTCATCAACAAGTCCGCGCCCGTGTCGGGCGTGCAAAGCCTGCTCGATTACGAGGTCACCTTCGTCGGCGCCGTCGAGAACGGGCAGTTCACCCATACCACCAAGGTCGTGGTGCCAGTGACCAGCCTGTGCCCGTGCTCGAAGAAGATCTCCGACTACGGCGCGCACAACCAGCGCTCGCACGTGACCGTCACGGCCAGGACCAACGGCTTCCTGTGGATCGAGGACCTGGTGCGCAAGGTGGAGGACCAGGCCTCGTGCGAACTGTTCGGCCTGCTGAAGCGTCCCGACGAGAAATATGTCACCGAACGCGCCTACGACAACCCCAAGTTCGTCGAGGACATCGTGCGCGATGTCGCCGCAGCCATGAACGCCGAACCGCTGGTCGACGCCTATGTCGTGGAAGCCGAGAATTTCGAGAGCATCCACAACCACAGCGCCTATGCCCTGATCGAGCGCGACAAGCGGGTCAAGGCCTGACACGCCGCGACCCGGTTGCGGCCCAGGCCGACGTCAACGGCGCGAACGTCAAGCGCGGCGGCCACAGCCACGCATGGCAACCGGCCCGACATCGACCGGTTCCCCCAGACATCAAGGCCCGCATGTGCGGGCCTTGATGTCTGGGCGCCAGGAAGCGTCAATATCGCTGGATCAGCGTCATCGTCCCGCCGTCGCGCCGCATCTCCATCCGGTTGAGGAAGCTCATCCCCAGCAGCGGCACGCTCAGGCCCGACTCCACGACCATGCCGTCCACCTGGTTCAGCATGATGCTGCCGACCTTGACGGTATTGAACTTCACGCGCCAGGCCGGCACCACCCCGGCGGCAGTGCCGACGCCGGTGGCCGGGCCAGCCTTGTAATCGAGCCCGATGCGCCGCGCCTCGTCGGCACTGATGGCGATGGCGGTCGCGCCGGTATCGACCAGGAACGTCACCGGGTAGCCGTTGATCGAGCCGGCCGCGGCAAAGTGGCCGCGCGCATCCGCGGTCAGCGACACGCTCTGGCGCGCGTCCTTCGCAGGCCCTCCGGCGAAGGACTGGCCCATGGTCAGGGTCCGGCGCTTGCCGTCGACATCGAAACTGGCGCTGCCTGAATCCGCCGCCAACAGCTTCACGCCCTGAAAGGTCTCGCCGACGCTCAGGGTGTGGGGCTTGCTGCCATCAATGCTGACGATGGCCTTGTCCTTGAACAGCCCGACTACCGAAACGCTGGCCGCCCAGGCCTGGGTGCAGGCAAGCGCGCATGCGGCTATGATGACCACCGTCGAATTGATTTTCAGAGCCATCGTGAATCCCGTACTGATTTTTCGCCACTCCCCGACCGAAGGGCCGGGGTATTTCACCACGTTCCTGGATCGACACGACATTCCCTGGCATCTGGTCCGCATCGACGCCGGCGATGCGGTGCCCGAAACCCTTAACGGCGTTTCCGGCCTCTGCTTGATGGGCGGCCCGATGAGCGTCAACGACGACCTGCCGTGGATCCCGCCGCTGCTGGCCCTGATTCGCCAGGCCATCGCCGCCGACATTCCGGTGATCGGCCACTGCCTGGGCGGGCAGCTGATGGCCAAGGCGCTGGGCGCGACGGTGGGCCTGAACCCGGTCAAGGAAATCGGCTGGGGGGACGTCCGCGTGACCGACGCCGAGGCGGCGGGCCCCTGGGTGGGCGACGCCTCACGCACCCTGCTCGGCTTTCACTGGCACGGCGAGACCTTCGGTCTGCCTGCGGGCGCCACCCGAATTCTCGAAAGCGCCTGGTGCGCCAACCAGGCCTTTGTCCTGAACGGCCGGCACCTCGGCATGCAGTGCCATGTCGAAATGACCCCCGAGCTCGTAGCCAGCTGGTGCGACAACGGCGCCGGGGAAATTGCCGCGAGCACGAGTCCCGGCGTGCAGTCGCCCGACGCCATCCTCGAGGACCTGCCGGCCCGCGTCGCGCAGCTGCACCAATTGGCGGACAAAATATATTCCCGCTGGATTCAAGGGCTTAACAGGCAATCCGCCGACGTCGCGGACAGCGAGGCTGGACAGCCGCATCTCGCAGCGTAGGATTCAGCCTGGCGTCTTTCAGGACGCCAGGCGGTCAGAAACAATGAATCAAGGAACGGAGGACACATGCAAAAAATCGATTACGCCAACTTTGATTTCGGCGATCGTCTCGATGGCTTTATCCACGAGGTCATGAATTACGGCGGCGCGCCCCGCACCGAACGCGACCTGACCGAAGGCCAGAAAGTCTTCATCCGGGCGGTCAGGCGCGAGCGCGTCAAGTACGCCGACCCCAACCGCCACGGCTACCCGCACAACCTGCTCGAGCAGATGGAATCCTTCACCCGCACGATCGGAGACCTGCACAACTCCTACTTCGATGCCGGCATGCGCAAGGTCAGCGACTGCCTCTACAACCGCTGGAAAATGCTTTACGAAGAGACCAAGAAGCTGGCGGCAGCCGGCGGCGACACCCAACCCGCCTGGGTCGACGTCATCAAGCCCGTGCAAACCGACATGCCTGCATTCTTCGACGCGTAACACCTTGTTCCGCAAGGCAATGCCCGGGGTTCACAGGGCATTTTCATTAATATCAAACCCGCTTATCCTTTTATAAAAATAAAGGATTATTCAGGCACCGGGCCCGGTGCTATGCTCCTCCGCCTGCAATACCCCCCTTGCAAGCCTGACCCCCCCATAGTTCGAGGAGACAGCATGTCCAAACTGGTACGCCCCCATGGCGGCGGCGAACTCAAGCCCCTACTTCTTTCAGGCGATGCACTCGCCGCCGAGAAAGCCCGCGCGGCTTCGCTCGCCAAGCTCAAGTTGAGCTCGCGCGAAACCGGCGACCTCATCATGATGGGCATCGGTGGCTTCACTCCCCTGGACGGGTTCATGACGAAGTCTGACTGGCAGGGCGTGTGCGACGGCTACAAGATGGCAAACGGCCTGTTCTGGCCCATCCCCATCACCCTTTCCACTGACGATGAAGTCATCAAGGAAGGCGACGACATCGCCCTCGTCGACGGTGAAACCGGCGAGATCATGGGCACCATGAAGGTGACCGACAAGTACACCATCGACAAGGCCCACGAGTGCATGATGGTCTACAAGACCACCGACATCGAGCACCCCGGCGTCAAGATGGTCATGGCCCAGGGCAAATACAACCTCGCCGGCCCGGTCAAGGTCCTGTCCACCGGCAACTTCAAGGAAGAATACGGCGACCAGTTCATGACGCCGGCCGAAACCCGCGCCGCGTTCGAGAAAATGGGCTGGAGCCGCGTTGCCGCCTTCCAGACCCGCAACCCGATGCACCGCAGCCACGAGTACCTGGCCAAGATCGCCATCGAAACCATGGATGGCGTGCTGGTGCACTCCCTGCTGGGCGCCCTGAAGCCGGGCGACATTCCTGCCGAAGTGCGTTCCGAAGCGATCGGCACGCTGATTGAAAACTACTTCGCCCCCAACACCGTGATCCAGGCCGGCTACCCGCTCGACATGCGTTACGCCGGCCCGCGCGAGGCCTTGCTGCATGCCCTGTTCCGCCAGAACTACGGCTGCTCGCACCTGATCGTCGGCCGCGACCACGCCGGCGTGGGCGACTACTACGGCCCGTTCGACGCACAGAAAATCTTCGACGAGATTCCCAAGGGCTCGCTCGAAACCGTCAACATGAACATCGACTGGACCTTCTGGTGCAACAAGTGCGGCGGCATGGCTTCGCAGCGTACCTGCCCGCACACCAAGGACGACCGCATCCTGCTGTCGGGCACCAAGGTGCGCGCCATGCTGTCGGAAGGCCAGGACCTGCCGGTCGAGTTCAGCCGCCCGGAAGTCGCCAAGGTGTTGCAGAAGTACTATGCCGGCCTGACCGCCGAACAGAATGTCAAAGTCGAGTTGAAGGGTCACTCGGCAGCGTGATTTCCCCGGAAGGCAGCCACGCCTGAGGGGATGTGCCCTGGTTGATGGAGTTGTCGATCAGGGTTGGGTTTTAGAACACGAGCCTACCGGAAGCGGATTCGCGATACGCCCCGGCCAAGGACGGGTTCAGTTCTAATCGGACCGCGACGGTCGCGGATTGTTAGCTAACTAAGAAGGAGATTTTGATGCCAACCTACGTACGTACAGACAAGTGCGACGGCTGCAAGGGTCAGGACAAGACCGCTTGCATGTATATCTGCCCGCACGACCTGATGAAACTGGACAAGGACGGTTCCGAAACCGGACATGCCATGCGTGCCTTCAACCAGGAGCCCGAGCAGTGCTGGGAATGCTATTCCTGCGTGAAGATCTGCCCGCAGCAGGCGATCGAAGCCCGTCACTACGCCGACGTCGTGCCGCTGGGCGGCATGGTGCAGCCGCTGCGTGGTTCCGATTCCATCATGTGGACCATCAAGTTCCGCAATGGCACGCTGAAGCGCTTCAAGTTCCCGATCCGCACCACGCCCGAAGGCTCGATCGATCCCTTCGGCGGCAAGCCGACCGCAAGCCTGGCCAATATCAGCGCCTCCGGTTTCTTCACCGGCTCGGCCGATGGCGGCATCACCAAGGGCTACCGCCCTGGCAACCCTGCTGAACTGATTCGCAAGTAATTTAAGGAGCATATTGAAATGGCTGGAGAATTTGGTAATCCCGAAGTTGTCCAGGAGGATCTCGACATCCTCCTGATCGGCGGTGGCATGGCTTGCTGCGGCGCCGGTTACGAAGTCATGCGCTGGGCAGACGCCGCCAAGGCCGAGCTGGGCATGGACCTGAAGATCAAGCTGGTCGACAAGGCTGCAATGGACCGTTCCGGTGCCGTGGCGCAGGGTCTGTCCGCGATCAACACCTACATCGGCTCCGAGCAGGATCCCGCCGACTACGCCCGCATGGTCTCCAACGACCTGATGGGCATCACCCGCGACGACCTGGCCTACGATGTGGGCCGTCACGTCGACGATTCGGTGCACCTGTTCGAAGAGTGGGGCCTGCCGATCTGGAAAACCGACGAAAACGGCGAGCGCCATGACGGCGCCCAGGGCCTGCCCTCGCTCAAGGACGGCGGCAAGCCCGTGCGTTCCGGCAAATGGCAGATCATGATCAACGGCGAGTCCTACAAGTGGATCGTCGCTGAAGCCACCAAGAAGGCGCTCGGCATGGACCGCATCCAGGAGCGCATCTTCATCGTCAAGCTGGTCAACGACAAGAACGACCCCAACCGCATCGCCGGTGCCGTCGGC
>JAYRNU010000065.1:0-21671 GCA_041912015.1 Thiobacillus sp.
GCTGTCCGCCGGCCTCGAAGATGAACAGGCCAATCAGGTGCTCGATGCCATTCTGGACTGGCGCGATGACGACGAGCTCGTCCGCGCACAGGGCGCGGAACGTGATCGGTACGAGGCCCTTGGCCTGCCGTACATCCCCACCAATCGGCCTTTTCAGATGGTTTCCGAACTGCAGAAGGTGATCGGCGTGACGCCCGCGCTGTACCGCAAACTGGCCGGTGCGCTCACTGTCTATTCGAAGCAGCTCGGCATCAACAGCACCATTGCGCCACGCGAGGTCCTGCTGGCCCTGCCGGGCGCGACCGAGGAGAACGTGCAAAGCTATCTCGCCGAGCGCGAGGAAATGCTGGACACGGGCATGGCACCCCTGGCATTTCCCCAGGCGGCCGGGTTCGAAACCGGCGCCAGGGCCCAAGTGTATAATCTGCGGTCCCGCGCCAAGGCGGCGGACGGCACCCAGTTTGTCCGAGAGGCGGTAGTCAGGTTGGCGCAAGACCCGAAACGGCCGTTTGTCATATACATCTGGCAGGAGGGGCGGCTTTGAACCGTCCTGAATTGGTTTAGTTAATGGCGCGCATGACATCCTCCCGACGCAGGCAGCGAAAGAGCCGCAAGGCATTTCTGGGGCAATTCTTTCGCTGGTGGGGCCGCGAGCTGGCAGCCTTGGCGCCGCCTGGGCTGCGGCCAAGATGCCGCCCCTCCCCCGACCTGCTGTGGGTCGGGAAGGATGTGGGTGATCTGGTGCTGTGGCGCCTGAGCGGGCAGAAGCGGCTTGAACTGGGACGCGTCGGTCTTGTCCAGGCCGACCCTGCCAGCGCCAAGATTGCCTTCGATGCCTTGCGCACCAAGGCCGGCGGCAGGCCGGTCGGCGTTTGTCTCCCCTCTGTGCAGGTGTTGCGCAAGGAAGTCAGCCTGCCGCTTGCTGCAGCCGAGAATTTGCGACAGGTGCTCGGATTCGAGCTTGGTCGGCAAACCCCCTACACGGTCGATCAGGCCTATTTCGACCAACGGGTGCTGCGTGAGGATCTCGCAAACAAGCGTCTGCATGTCCTGCTGGGCGTCACGCCGAGAACCGCCGTGGACGAAATCCTGGCGCCCCTTGGCAACTGGGGAATCAAGCCGCATGCCGTGGTGGCGAGCGACGAACTCGAAGGTTCGGGCGACTGCCTGAATCTGCTGCCGCCTGAATTGCGCCCCAAGCCGGACCGCGCACGATTCCGGCTCTATGCGGCCATGGCAGGCGTGACACTGGAGCTGTTGGCCGTATGGCTGGCGATCCCGATCTGGAAAAAACGTGAGGTTGCGATCGGTCTTGAACCGGTGCTGGCACAAGCCAGGAAACAGGCGGATGCCGTGGATGCACTCAAGCAGGAACAGGAACGGCTGCTGGCCGAATACACCTTTCCGTTCGACCACAAGCTGGCCACGCCGTCCCGGGTCGCGCTGCTCGACGAGGTGACGCGCATCCTTCCCGACAACACCTGGCTGCAGCAACTCGATATTCATGGTATGGAACTGACCATGCAGGGAACGACCAGTTCTTCGTCCAAGCTGATCGGCATGTTCGAGCAATCCGCCCTGCTGGAAAGTGCCAGCTTCAAGTCGCCGCTGGTCAAGGGGCGGGAAAACGAGGAGCGTTTCCAGCTTGCGGTCGAGACGAAAGCCGTTGACCCTGCCGCCGCGCTGGCCGCGCAGCTGCGCTTGAACGAAATCCAGAAACCGGCCCGGTCGGTCACGCCGTCTGCCAGGCCTCCCAAGTCATCCACCAGGCCCGCCGCGGCGCCGGGCAAGAAGTCATGAAACTCACGCTGACTCCCGTGCAAAGCCGTGGGCTTGCCGTCGCGCTCCTGTTTGCCGTACTGGCCCTGCTGGTCGTGCTGATCTACGTGCCCTGGAAACAGGCCACCCTCTATTACGATGCGGCGATTGCCGATCGGCTGGATCGGACGTCGCGGTATCTGCGCATCGCCGCCCAGCGGAAAAACGTCGAAGCGAACATCGCCATGATCGCGAAGCGGAATGCGAGCCGGTTCTACCTCAAGGCAAGCGCCCCGGCGCTGGCCGCGGCCGAAGTGCAGCAAATGGCGCAGGCGATCGTCGAGGCCAATGGACTCGCGGTGGAAAGTACCCAGTTCTCGTCGCACAAGGATGACGGCCCGCGACGCAAGGTCACGGTCAGCTTCCGGCTGCGCGGCCCCTTGCCTGCAGTGCAAAAGGCGCTCTACGAGCTTGAAACGGCTCTGCCTTATCTGTACGTGGACAATCTCGTCATCCGCTCGAACGCGGGAAGAAATGCCAAGCCTGCCCCGGGCGTGGAACCTGACGTCCTGGTGCAGTTCGACCTGTATGCTTTCACCCGGATCGCCAAGCCGGGTCCGACCAAATCATGATGGCCCTTGTCGACATCAAGCGTTGGGCACTTCTGGCCTGGGCGGTCGTCAATGCATCGCTGGTGCTGATGATTGGTGCGGAACTGGGCTGGGGCGGGAGGCTGATCGACCCCATTCCCAGGCCGGTGGTTCATCCTCCTGCGACGCTCAAGATCGAGCTTCCTCCGGATTTTCGGCTGCCGGCACTGGACAAGGCGTTTGCGACGACGCTCGAGCGTTCGCTCTTCGTGCCCACCCGACGCAAGGCGCCGCCGCCACCGCCGCCGCCGCCGCCGAGCATGCAGAAGGGCCAGTTCGTGCTGCTTGGAACCACGATCACCGACGAGTTCAGTACCGCGATCGTCAAGGAAGTCTCGAGCGGCAAGGTGCGTCAGGTTTACAAGGGATTCACCATCAATGGGCTTCAGCTCGACGTGGTCGAGCCCGATCGCATCGTGTTCTCCCAGTACGACGACAAGGAAGAAGTCCGTCTCAAGTTGCAACCGAGTCCCAAGCCTGCTCCGGCGCCACAAGCCGCGCAGGGCCAGGGTGAGCAGCCTGCCACTCCCCAGGCTGCCGCTGCGGCTGCGGCGGCAGCGGCAGCGCAACGCCCCGCACTACGATCCAAGTTGCCGACCGAGGGGGCAAAAATGATGGAATCGTCGGGGGCGAAAGTCGAGAGGCGAAGAGTGGAGCAGCCCCCGCTCCCGCAAACGATAGAAGAACGCAAGAACGACCCGCGATTCAAGGATTTCTACAAGTAATGAAAAGGCAGTCTGTCGCGTAAGACACAAGTGAGTACCCTGACGCTACAACAGCAACCAACCCTGGAAATGCCAAGCATGAAAACTTACATCCCGAAAACCGGCCGAGCAAACCGATTAGCCATCCCTGTCCTGCTCGCCACCTTGATCGGGGGGTGCGCAACGCCGCCGGCAACGGCCCCGTCGGGAGGAGATAAACACGAAGTCGTGACGGACGAGGAGGCGAAACTGGTTGCCGACACCAAGGCGGGAACGCCCATGGAAGATCGCTACAAGCTCTTTTATGGGACCGGCGTTGTGGTCAAACCATCCGTAACGCCTCCCGTCATCAGCGATGCAGGCGGCAACCTGACCCTGAACTTCGAGGGTGCGGATTTGCGCGAAGTCGTGCGCACCATCCTGGGCGACATTCTCAAGGAAAATTACATCGTCGATCCCCGCGTCGGCGGCTCCATCACCCTGCGCACCACCAAGCCCATTCCGAAAAACGCTGCCATGCATACGCTCGAGGAAGTCCTGCGGATGAACGGCGCGGTGATGATCCGCGAGGGCGACGGCGTGTTCCGCATCGTTCCGGCGGCTGCCGCAGGCAAGGGCAACACGACGCCGCAACTTGCCGAAAGCGGCAAACCGCTGCCGGGCGGTTACAGCATCCAGATCGTCCCGCTGAAGTACATCGGCGTGGTCGACATGGCCAAGATCCTGGAGCCTCTGACAGGCGAGCCCTCCAGTGTTCGTGCCGATCCGGTACGCAACCTGCTGATCCTCTCAGGCACCCAGATGCAGCTGCAGCACATGATCGAGACGGTCGACATGTTCGATGTCGACTGGATTTCAGGCATGTCGGTCGGCTTGTTCACGTTGCAGAGCGTGGATGTCCAGACGGTCACCGGAGAACTGGAGAAACTGTTCGGCGACAAGAATCTGGGGCCGCTGGCTGGTCTTGCCCGGGTCATCCCCCTCGAACGCCTCAATGCCCTGTTGGTCGTTTCCCCGCAGCCCAGACTCATAGACCAGGCGCGCACCTGGGTCGAGCGCCTCGATCGACCGGGTTCGGGCGGGGGCGGCCAACGACTCTACGTCTATCAGGTCCAGAATGGCAAGGCGGAAAATCTCGCCAATCTGCTCAACGAAGCCTTTTCCAAGAAGGCCACCCAGGCCAAGACGACGCCTGCTCCTAGTCTTGCGCCGGGGGCCATAGCTGCCGAGGTGAAATCGTCCAAGTCAGAGACGGGCAAGACAGAGGCGGTGGGCGACAAGAGCGTGAGCCAGTTTGGGTCGTTGAGAATTTCGAGCGGGACGGGTGAGAGTGTCGGGGTCCCCCAGGACGTGCGGATCATCGCCGACAAGGACAACAATGCTCTCCTGATTCTGGCCAGCCCTGCCGACTACGACAGCATCGAAACGGCGCTGCGCAAGCTCGATGTGGCGGTCCGCCAGGTACTGGTCGAAGTGACCATCGCCGAGGTTACCCTGACGGATGAACTGACTTACGGCCTGGAATGGTATTTCAACAAGGGGAACGGCAAGGCCCTGCTCGACACCGGTGCGCCCGGGCTTACATCACTCATACCCGGTTTCTCCTACACCTGGCTCAGTGCCGATTATGGTGCGGTGCTCAATGCCCTGGCCAAGGACTCCCGCCTCAAGATCGTTTCCTCGCCGCACATCACCGTGGCGGACAACCAGAAGGCCAAGATCCAGGTAGGCGATCAGGTACCGACCCTGAGCCAGACGCAGTCTGTGGAAGGCTCGGCTGTCGGCATCATAAATAGCGTCCAGTACACTGAAACCGGTGTTTTGCTCGACGTGACGCCGCGCGTCAATGCCAGTGGGCAGGTCACCATGGAGATCAGCCAGGAGGTCAGTAACGCCAGCAAAACAGAGACCTCCAACATTGATTCGCCGACGATCCAGAAACGAAGCGCCAACAGCACCGTCACCGTCAGATCCGGCGAAACCATCATCCTTGCCGGCCTGATCAAGGAACAGAAGGACAACGGCAACACGGGCCTGCCGTTTCTCTCGAAGATTCCGCTCGTTGGCGGCCTGTTCGGCACCCAGACATGGAAGGACAACCGTACCGAACTGATTATCCTGATTACGCCGCACGTCCTTCTCGATACGCCTGATGCAGCGGCGATCACCAAGGAATACCGCAAGCGCCTGTCGGGCCTTGAGAAGATGCTCAAATCGGTTGAGCTGCCTCCGCCTGATAAATCGCAATAAGCGCTGTTTGTTGCGTCTGGGACACGATTTGCGGGCGCTCGCGTGACAGTTGAGTGCCCAGGTTCCGGTGCAGACGGGGGCGGCTTGGCGTGGTGTTAGAATATTAGCGTTTTCGCATAGCACTGAAATATCCGTGTCTCGAACCGTCGTCATCCTGCTGCTCGCACTGACCGCCCCTGCGCGGGCGGATGTGTACGTTTATACGGATGCAGACGAGGTGGTGCATTACACCAATAAGCCGAGTCACGACCACTACCAGCGGTTGTCCGCCCTGATGGAAGTGGAAGGAAGCCATAACCGGGCCGGCGCCCCCGTAGTAAAAGGCAACGCTGCCGTGTACGCCCCGCAGATCGAGCAGGCCGCTGTCGAGGCAGGCATCGATGCCGCCCTGGTCCATGCGGTCATCACGGCCGAATCGGGATACAACCCCGCAGCCGTGTCGCGTACCGGCGCCCAGGGGCTGATGCAGCTCATGCCTGAAACGGCCGAGCGCTACGCCGTCAAGGATGCCTTCGACCCGGAGCAGAATATCCGTGGGGGCACTCGCTACCTGCGCGACTTGCTGGACATGTTCGACAACAACCTCAAGCTTGCGATCGCTGCCTACAATGCGGGAGAGAATGCCGTGATGCGACACGGCAAGAAGATCCCGCCTTACCGCGAAACGCAGGCGTACGTCCCGAAGGTTTTACGCTTGTATGAAAAGTACCGTGTCCTGCTGTGAACGGCAGAATAGGTTTCTGGAAATCAGCCCGCGAATGCCTGCAGCGATTGATGCGTCGGAATCGCTTATCGCTGTCAGCGCAAGGACCGATGTTATGGCTTGGTTCGTGGGCTGCCAAATCGATGGTGCTGTTTCCGGTTGACCTTGTCGCAGTCGCTTGATACGGTGCGCCCTGTTTCAAAAAATTGACCGTGTGGAAATTGTGGACAATCCCTTCGATGCATTGCGGAAATAGGACGTCTGGCCACATATACTGGTTTTCAATGAGTGTAGGGTGACCTGGTCGGAGTTGTGGTTTTTTTCCAGTGTCCGGTCATCAATTGTTCAAGGAGTAAGGCTTGGTCTCAGGTGTCGCCAATCGCATGGCTTTATCGATAACCACATGGACGTGCATGGTTTTGTTGCTGCTGTCCGGATGTTCCATGTTGGAACCGGAAGGTAGCGAGAAATGGCTGGCGGCGCAGAAAGAGGTGCTTGAAACGCGTGCAGTGGATCGTTGGAACGCCTTGATCAAAAGGGATATGGAAAAGGCCTATTCCTATACGTCGCCTGAATACCGTAGTGTTGTAAGCCTGCAACAATATGCGGGAAAGTACGGACGTTCAGTTGAATGGCGCATGGCGCGGGTTGTCAACGTCAGTTATGATGGCCCTGCCGTTGCGACAGTTTCGGTGGAGGTGACTTACCGGGTTGGACTCCCTGGATCAGGCGGGGAAATGTTCGAAAGCCCAAAACTCATTTTCGAGAAATGGATTTACAAGGATCGGGAATGGTGGTTCACATCCAACTAACACCTAGGCATAATTTGTTAAAGTTTTCGCCCGGGATGTCGGTAACAAGTGTTGTAGCTGGAGCCAAGCGCTTGGCTTAACTTTGATGTCTTTTTTTACCTTGCAAGGAGTAGAAGTTATGAAATTGAATATTCGTAAAAAACTCGTGTCTCTGGCTGTCGCTTCGGTGGTTTCCGGCGGCGCCATGATGGCGATCCCGGCTCAGGCCATGAACGTTTCCCAAAACCAGGTGGGTCAGGTTCTGCTGTACCCCTACTACTCCGTCAAGAGTGGTTACGACACCGTCCTTACCGTGGTCAACACCTCCAACAAGACTGCCGCTTTCAAGATCCGCTGGCGCGAGGCTGTGGACAGCGATGAAGTTCGTGACTTCAACGTGATCCTGTCGCCGCATGACGTCTGGAACGGTGCAGTGACCGTGCTGGGCGATGGTTCCACCGGTTTCCGTACCTATGACAAGAGCTGCACCTCGCCCGAATTGCCGGGCATGAAAGGTGCGGATCGCGCAGTCGCCGGCGCCAAGGGTGAAGTAGCCTTCGCCAATATCGGCGACAATACGGCCGGTTACTTCGAAGTCTTCCTGATGGGCGTTGCTGATTCGAACAACACCGGTGTCGAAGTTACCACGCTGCGCACTGGCTCGCTGCACAATGCGGCGGGTGTGCCGGCTAACTGCGGTGCGGTTGATGCCCTCTTCGCAACCGCGGGCACGGTTTCCAACCTTGACGCACAGATGTCGGCTCCGGAAAACATCCTGAAGGGTACCGTCACCTACATCAACGTGACCCATGGCGTCTCGTTCAACGCCGACCCCACCGCGATCGAGAATTTCTCGAGCACCCCGATTGTGTTTGCTCCGATCGACCAGGATCCCAGCTTGGCTTCGGGTGACTTCGGTTCCACCATTAACTTTATTAATGATGGTAACGTGAACAGCATGGTCGCTCCTGGTCCTTCGTCGAATGCGGTGGGCGCCCTGTTGTCCCAGCGTGCCCTCGTCGGCGAGTTCTCGTCGGGTACGAACGCTGCCACCAGCTGGGTCGTGACTCAGCCGCTCAAGCACATCGCTGGCCTCGATCACACCGACTGCTGGCCCATCACGATGAGCCTGTACAACCGTGAAGAGAAAACGACTCAGGTGGTGAACGCCACCGACTTCTCCCCGTACGTTCCGGGCGACACGACGGTCACCTTGTGTCCGGAAGCCTCTGTCCTTGATTTCAATGGCAGCCCCATTTTTGGTGCTGGCAACAACCACAAGGGCGTGGATACCTCGAGCGTCGGCCTGAGCGGCTGGGTGAAGCTGACCGTCCTGGACGACCAGAGCAATGGCACCAGCATCGGTGGTATTCCGGTCATCGGCTTCTCGGCGATCGTGCGTGATTCTGCGGATGCAACCGTCAACTACGGCAACGCCTATCCGCTGACGGGCGAGCGCGGCGGCATGTTGGTGGCGCCGTAATTCAGCAACATCCTTGCGAGGAAGGACCGCGCAAGCGGTCTCTCCGAGTGAAGCAGACCCCGCCCTTGTGGCGGGGTTTTTTTTGGCCGCGGAAACCAGGAATGCACCCGCATGGCAGCAGCGCCACATGCGCGTGGCATGGCCCGGCCCTGCACGCCCATGCCACCGGCCCGGTCGGAGCGCACGGTGCGGATCCTGCCGAACCGCCACGCAAATTGACGAATGTCCTCAAGTCTTCGTCGAATCTGTCGTAAAGTCTGCATGGGCTTATTGGATCGATGGCTCGGGATCCGGATGTGACGAGAAGAGCGGAACCGGCCCCCATCGTGTATATAAGCGATTTGCGATATAATTTTGAACTTTATTGCGTGAAACCATTCTACGCATGCGTGTTTGCAACGCGCGGACAGGGGCAGGCCTGCCAAGGCATGCGGAATCCTCGGTCGATAGAGATGTCAGTCCTGAAAGGAAGATCAATGTACTTTGCGAGCAAGTTGAACAAGTTGCGGTGGGCCATGGTTGCCGCAAGTCTGGCGAGTGGGTCCGCGCTGGCTGCAACCATCAACTGTGATGTCACGCCGAGAACCTCGGTCATCGCCGATGGGCAAACGCTGCAACTTGCCGCGACGTGTACCGGCGGTTCGCTTTCCAGTCTCAGCCTGCTGATGAATGGCAATGCCGTCTCTAGCAATATCGATCTTACAAATCATGCCGATGGCGAGCCCGTGTTCTTCACCACGCCTGTGGGACTTGCCGCCAACGGCGCCGTATTCAGCGTCGTAGGCACGCCGGCCGGCGCGGACACATGGGGCAACTCTAGCGACGCCAGGGTTTGGGTCAAGGCGGTGGGGACGACAGCGGCTGCGGCGTCCGGATTTGCCAGCACCACGGCGCCGGTCGATGCCTCCTGCAATCCCGATCTGCCCTCAACTCTGTCGAGTCTCGCGAACGTTCAATTGTGTGCCAACGGCAGCAAGCCGGCGCTGGTGGTCACGGGCCCGACCTCCTATTCGTGGTCCTGCCTGAGCCTGACAGGCGGGGCCGAGGCCAACTGCTATGCGACGCGCAGCGTGAGTTGGACGGTTACGGCAACCGACAACGGTTCACCGAACGGCAACGTCAGCCCGGCTAGTCAGGAGGTGGCCAACGGCAGTTCGGCAGTCGTGACCGCAACGCCAATTAGTGGCTACACGACCAGTTGGAGCAGTAATTGCGGCCCGACGACGAGCGGAAGTAATACCTATACCACCAACGCCTTGACCGCGAACTGTACCGTGACCGCGAGCTTCAGCAACGTAGCGATCAACGGCTCGTGCGGGACCGCGAATGGCCAGACCTTGGCGTCGGCACCGACAGGCAGTACGCTTTGCTCGGCGGGTACGGCAACCTCCGTCATAACGGGCGCGAGTTCCTATACGTGGAGCTGCACGAGTCCGAACGGTGGCACGACCGCATCGTGCTCGGCGACGATTGCAGTCTCGCCGCCTCCGCCGACTGGCAACGATCCGGGCGTGGGAAGCGGCCTTTGGATACCGGCCGGCACGAGCAACCGTATCGTTGCGGACCCATCCGGTCCGGATCTCAACAGGATCGTGAGCTATATTCCAGGCTGTCTGAACGGCTTGACTGCCAACAATTCAGCGACGGGTTGCGCGGCCCTCAGCAGCTACACGGGTACGCTGGCGGGAACAACCACGACCCAAACCGTAACCATCAACTCGGGCAAGAGTGTGTTGATACGCTATCGGCCCAAGGCCAATGCCGGCTCATCGGTCAAGGGCATTTACCTCTCCGATGCCACGGGCGGCGCTGTGGGCGCAAGCGTCAAGATCTGGATCAGCACCGATCCGACTTCGACCTACGACACTGTTCCGGCTGCGTGCAGGAATACGTCGACAAGCTATCCGGCAGTGACGACCGGGCCTGGCTACTGCCAGATTTCCACGGCCAATCCGGTGTATTACTTGGGCATCGAGTCCAGTTCGGCAACGCCTCTGCGATACAAGGTCCAGGAGAGCCAGTCTGACTTTTACTGATTCGCCCTAACCCTCCGGCGCCTTTCGGGGCGCCGAGATCTGCAGCACGTGCCCGGGGTAACCGGGCACGTGCTATTTTGCTGCCTGGTTTGATAGCGCAGGCCCAACTTAGAAACGTACCGGATGGACATGCAGCAGGCGTGTCAGCCGAACCATTATGGTGATCCTGATGAATAGCAAACGTTACATGCGGATAGCGGTAGCACTGGCGTTGACTGTGCCCGCATTGGGTGCCGCCGGCCTCGCGCGGGCAGCGGATGTCACCGATGGCGTCGACAGTATTTCGGTCGAGGAAATTCGATTCGAACTTGGCAGCGTGCCTCCGGACATTCGTGGACGGATGAACCGGCAGCAAATGAGCCAGTTTGTCGAGAACCTGATGGCAGACCGTCGGCTGGCCAAGGCGGCCGAGAAAGCGGGCATCCCGCAACGGCCCGAGGTGCGTGCGCGCATCGCACGCGCGACCCGCGACATCGTGGTGGCTGCGTATATCGACGACGAACTGGCCAGGTACGCTGCGAGCCTGCCCGATTTGAAGGGGCTTGCGCAAGAGCGTTATGCAGTCAACGCCGGTGCCTATGTCAAGCCCGAAGCGATACGGGTCTCGCATATCCTGTTCGCTGTGAAGGACAATGTTCCCGGCAAGAGCGACGCGGAAGCGAAAGCCCAGGCCATGGCGGTGTTGAAGCAATTGCGCGCAGGCGCCGATTTCGCCGAGCTCGCCAGGCAGTATTCGGATGATCGCGGCAGCAAGGATAATGGCGGAACGATTTCGGAGTGGGCGGAGAAGGGAAAGTTCGTGCCGCCCTTCGAGACGGTTGCCTTTGCCATGAAGCCGGGGGAGATCAGCGATCCGGTGCTTACCCGCTTTGGCTATCACATCATTCGGCTGGACGATAAACGCGAGGCGAGGCAAATGACCTTCGAGGAAGTCGAGGACAAGGTCGAGGCCGACCTGCGCAAGGAACTGCTGGCCGAGCGGCGCGAACTTCTGGTCAGGCCGTTCCGGGCGCCACGTGCGCTCGTGATCGACAACGAAACCTTCCTGGAATTGCAGAAGAAATAGACATTTTCCGCGGGGCTTCGCGGGTCAACCCCTCGATATCTCCGGTGCCTGATCGAAAGCCGCGTGACGAGCCAATTTCCATGGCATGGGAAGCGACGTCATGCGGCCGATGATTTCCCGAAAGGCATCGACAACCGCTACATGTTCGGCATTCACGTCTAGAATTGCCATTTGCGCCGGAAACCGGTTTGCCACTGGCCGCGCAGGCACTTGGCGCAACCGGGTCGGAACATCCCGATCGAACACCCACCTCCAGACAAGTTCCGTATGAAAGCAGAAGCGCAAGCCTCGATTGGGTACCCGCTTCGGGTGCAAGCCTGGAGCGTCCCGCCATGACGGGGGCTGTCAGGGGGCGCCGTGAGGGCCCGAAGACCAGTTCGACAGTATCCACCGTGTATCACGCCAGGTCCATGCGCTCGATCGGGAGCGTCCAACTGCTACTGCCAGATTGAATGCTGTTCAATTCGCCCGAATTCATCCTGGTCTTCCTGCCCGTCGCATTTCTGGTCTATTTCGGTCTGAATCGATACCGTCTCGCCGTGGCAGGCAAGAGCTGGCTGGTGCTCGCCAGCCTGTTGTTTTATGCCTGGTGGAACGTGTCGTACCTGCCGCTGATCCTGGTGTCGATCCTGGTGAACTACGTGATCGGCAGCGCGCTGGCCAGGCAGGCGGGTGGCAAGCGCAACGGGCTGCGTCCCGAATGGCTGCTGGCGGCCGGGGTGACATTCGATCTGGGGCTGCTCGCCTATTACAAGTACGCGGAATTCTTCTACGACAGCATCGGCGGGTTTTTCGCGGCGACGCCCGTTTCGCTGGGGATCGTGCTGCCGCTGGCGATCAGCTTCTTCACCTTCACCCAGATCGCCTATCTGGTCGACAGCTACCGCGGCCGCGCCAAGGAATACGATCTGCTGAACTACACGCTGTTCGTGACCTTCTTCCCGCATCTGATCGCGGGACCGATCGTGCATCACGCCGAGATCATGCCGCAGTTCAAGGTGGTCGCGAATCTGGCGCGGCGCTACCGCAACGTGCTGGCCGGACTGGCGCTGTTCTCGGTGGGACTGGCCAAGAAAGTGCTGATCGCGGATTCGTTCGCGGTCTGGGCCACGGCCGGATTCGACCAGGCCGACAGCCTGAGTTTTGCCGAAGCCTGGGTCAGCAGCCTGTCGTATACGTTCCAGATCTATTTCGATTTCAGCGGCTATACGGACATGGCGCTGGGCGCGGCGCTGCTGTTCAACATCCGGATGCCGTTCAATTTCGATTCGCCCTACCGCGCGACCAATATCCAGGATTTCTGGCGGCGCTGGCACATGACGCTGAGCCGGTTCCTGCGCGACTATCTCTACATTCCGCTCGGCGGCAGCCGGGTCGCGCCCGGGCGCGTCTACGTCAACCTGGCGACGACCTTCGTGCTGGGCGGCCTGTGGCACGGCGCGTCGTGGATGTTCGTGCTGTGGGGCGCACTGCACGGCGCTGCGATGATGCTGCACCGGATCTGGCAGCGCGCGGGCCTGCGCCTGCCCGTCGTGCCAGCGTGGCTGCTGACCTTCGGCTTCATCAACGTGACCTGGGTGTTCTTTCGCGCGCAGACGCTCGACGATGCCCTGAAGGTGCTGCGCGGCATGGCCGGCATCGATGCGCTGGGCGGGCTCGGTCCCGCGTTCGCGGGATGGGCCGGAATGTTCGACGCACGGGTCGAGATCGCGGCGGCGCTGCTGGCGGGCCTCATCATCGTGCTGCTGCGTCGCAACAGCAACGCCCTGCTGACGGAAGTCCGGTTCGGCATGACGTCGGCCATCGGCTACGGCCTGCTGGGGGCGGTGTCGCTGCTCGCCATGATGGCGTCTAAGTATTCCGAGTTCATCTATTTCAACTTCTGACATGGACCGGCGCGCCCGCAAACTCGTCTTCGTGCTGATCCTGGCCGCGCTGGGCCCCGTTGCAGTGCTGTTCGGCGCGCTCTTCGCCTATGATCCGCTGGCGCTGTTCCATGCCCCATGGGGACGTCCCGCCACGGTGCACAGCAACATGCGGCTGCAGGCGGCCGGCGAGATCCGGCATGGCGATTTCGATTCGGTGATCCTCGGCACGAGCATCCTCGAGAACAGTTCGGCCGACGAGGCCAGCCGGCTGCTGGGTGGCCACTTCGTCAATCTTTCGATTTCCGCCGGGGATTTTTTCGAGCGCGGACTGATGCTGCAGCGGTTGCTCGAAAGCAGGCGGGTGCGCCGGATCATCTATTCGCTCGACTTCATCTATCTGAATCAGCGCAAGGGCTATCCCGTCTTCCCCTTGCCGACCTGGGATTTCCTTTACGACTCGAATCCGTTCAACGACATCCGCGCCTATCTGAACGGTCATTTCCTCGGTTGTCTGGTCCGCTGGTCGCGGGCACCCGAATGTGTCGGACGGGAAGCGAGCCTGGACCGGCCGAACGCGTGGATGAACGAGCCCGAATACGCGGGTCGTTTCGGCGGCTTCGACGCATGGTGCCGCGCCGCAGACAACTACCAGATCCGCGACGTCTACGAGAAGGTGTCCGGGGCCGCAGAGGCGATCCGGACGGGCGCCCTGGCGGCGCCGGATCCGCAGCAGACGGCGCGCGCGATCGACTACGTCGATGAAAATTTGATCAAGTGGATCAGCAAATATCCGGACACGCGCTTCGACCTGGTTTTCCCGCCCTACAGCCGCGCCAAGCTGGCGATCTGGTATCAGACCCGCCCGGGCGACGCGCAGGCCCATCTCGCGGTCATCCGCCATCTGGCAGAATTGAGCACCCGGCTGCCCAACCTGCATGTCTACGGCTTCGAAGACCAGGATTTTCCCGACGATATCGCACGCTACAAGGACATGGATCATTTCGACCCGGCGATCAGCTCCCTGATTACCCGTTCCATCGGACAGGAGGCGCATCGCATCGTCCCGCAGGATGTCGAGCGCTACATTGCCGAAGCCGAACGCCGCGGCCGTGCGTACCGGCTGGATGTCCTGGCAGCCAGGCTGGCCGCGTGCATGAGACCGCAGCCAGGCGTGACGCCGTGATGCGCGTGCACATCTGATGGTTGCACGTAGAAATGATTGGCTCGACCTGTGCCGGGCGCTTGCAATCCTGATGGTGCTGCTGAGCCATGGCCGTGTTTTCCTGCGGCCCGCGATGCCCTGGGCAGAATATTTCCGTTTTGGCGGCTTCTTTGGCGTGGAATTGTTTTTCGTGCTGAGCGGCTTCCTGATCGGCGGCATTCTGATACGACTGTCGAGGAAGCGCGGCATCCATTGGCTGAAAGGGTTCTATGCGCGCCGATGGTTTCGGACCCTGCCCAATTATTACCTTTTTGTGCTGATCAATGTCCTGCTCGTCTGGGGGGGGATCCGCACCGGCGAACTGGATGCCATCTGGAAATATTTGCTTTTTGTTCAGAACCTGTTCGGGCCTCACCCGCTGTTTTTCCCGGAGGCCTGGAGCCTGGCACTGGAAGAGGTGTTTTATCTGCTATTTCCGGCATCGTTCCTGCTGCTGGGGCGGTTGACGGGATTTTCTTCCGCACGATCCGTACTGGTTGTTGCCTTGGCTGTGATCGCGTTCTCCTTGCTGGCACGTTTGCTGGCTGCTTCTTGGCTGCAGAACTGGGACGAGGAAATCAGGAAGGTGGTTTTCCTGCGCTTCGACACACTCATGTTCGGAGTTCTGTTGGCATGGGCGTATGACCGGCGCCCACGCTGGCTGAAAATGCCGGGCCTCGCAGCAGGCATGCTGTTGATCCTCGTCGCCAGCGTGATGTATTTCGCATTGACGCCTGACGCGGCGCTGAACCAATCGCTCTTCGCCAAGACGCTTTATCTGAGTCTTGCACCCATCGGCTGCGCGGGACTGCTGCTGGTGGGTATTGAACGCGCGCTGCCGGGCTGGCTGTCGGTTGCAGGCGGTTTTGTGGCCCGGATTTCCTATTCGGCGTATCTGGTCAACATTCCCGTGGCATTGACGCTGGTTCATCTATTCGGATGCTGTGACAATTCTGTCTCTGAGACATTCGGGATGTGGCTGGCTTACATGGTTCTAACCCTGGCGATTTCACACGTGGTGTATGAAGCCTACGAGAAGCGCTTCAATGCGTTGCGGGACAGGCTTTTCCCTGCAACCGCTGCTGCGGTGCGCGGGACCACCGGCCATGCGTGACGTATCCAATGCGACTGAAGCGGGCGGCATTGTGATCAGTGAGAATCACGTAGGGCCTGATGCCGAGTATGCAATCCGTGTAAGGGGTGTGTCCAAGCACTTTCCCATCTACGATACGCCGCGCGACCGCCTCAAGCAGATGCTGATGCCCCGGCTGCTTGGGCTGATCGGACGCACGCCGCGACGCTATCACCGAGAATTTCACGCACTGAACGAGGTGAGCTTCGACATCCGCCGCGGCGAGACCGTCGGCATCATCGGCCGCAACGGCGCAGGCAAGTCGACGCTGCTGCAGATCATAGGCGGGACGCTCACGCCGAGCCAGGGCGCGGTCGAAACGCGCGGGCGGATCGCGGCGCTGCTGGAACTCGGCGCCGGCTTCAACCCGGAGTTCACCGGCCGTGAAAACGTGTTCATGAACGGCGCGATACTGGGACTGTCGCGCGAGGAAGTGGCGCGGCGCTTCGACGAAATCGCTGCGTTCGCGGATATCGGCGACTTCATCGAGCAACCGGTCAAGTCCTATTCCAGCGGCATGTACGTGCGGCTCGCGTTCGCCGTGCAGGCCTGCGTCGATCCGGACATCCTGATCGTCGACGAGGCGCTGTCGGTCGGCGACATCGGTTTCCAGTACAAGTGCTTCCAGCGCATGGAGGCGCTGAAGAAGCGCGGCGTGACGATCCTGATGGTGACGCATTCGACCGGCAGCATCCTGGAATACGCCGACCGCTGCATCGTGCTCGACGCCGGCCGCATCGTCCACGATACGCCGGACGTGCTGGCCGCCGTGCTGGCCTACGAGAAGGGCATGCTGAGCCAGGCTCAGGCGCCGCAGATCAAGCCTGGCTCCAGCGCTGCAGACCATGCCTGCGTCATGACGGCGAGCGAACTCAAGGCCATCCAGCAGAGCGAATCGAACCGCGAACTGGGCGAGAAGCGATTCGGCACCGCCCGCGCGATCATCGAACGCCTCGATCTGTTCAAGGGCGACGGCGTCTCGATCGAGGACAATCCGCTGCTCAAGCCGAACGAGGAGATCGTGTTCCGGTTCAGCCTGCTGGCAGCCGAGGCAATCCCTAATGTCGCCCTCGGGGTCTCGATCTCGGGGGTGCGCGGCGGCGACATCTGGGGAGACAACAACTTCAACGCCAACCATCCCCTGAACCTGGCCCCGGGCAGGACCGTCGTCGAATACCGCGTGCGTCTGCCGATCAGTTCGGGCGAGTACCTGGTGCATGGCGGCCTGGCCTGTTTCGCCGG
The DNA here is from genome assembly GCA_041912015.1 of Thiobacillus sp. Taxonomy (GTDB): domain Bacteria; phylum Pseudomonadota; class Gammaproteobacteria; order Burkholderiales; family Thiobacillaceae; genus Thiobacillus. The sequence goes on from JAYRNU010000065.1 coordinate 16,885, forward strand.
CGACAGCCGGGAGGAGCTCGACCAGCGTCGCCCGGTCAGCCATCTGCGTTTCTGGTCGCCGCGCGACCAGGTCGGCGTGGTGCATGCGCCGATCCATGTGTCCCAGCCCGGCGCAGCGGACCGATGATCGCCGCCTTCCTGCTGCCCTTCCCGCTGCGTGGCTACCGTGCACCCTATCTGTGGGTCTATTACCGCCTGCTGTCGTCGTTCGGCGAGCGCATGCTGTTCATCGCGAGCGCGGACTATCTGCGCGACCCGCAGCACTGGCAGGCGCAGGGACGCTGGGAACTGCTGGCGGGCAATGCGGAACGGCTGCAGTATCAGGTGCCGACGCGCGAGCGCATGGCGGCACATGCCTACGAGATGCTCGACGAGGCGGTTTTCGAGGCCTTGCTGGCGCAGAGCGGGGGCAACCCGCTTGCCGCCTTCAGGCGCCTGCTGAGCGAACGCGTGCCCTGCCTCGATGCGGCCTTTGCGGATGTGCTGTCGCGTCCGTCGATGCAGGGTATCGAGGCCATCCTGAGCTGGTGCAACTGTCCGTCGCTGAGCGCGGCAGCCGCGGCACGGGGCATCCCCGTGGTGCATCTGGAGATCGGACCCTTGCGCTGGCCCCGACCGACGGCTTATCTCGACTTCAGTGGAGTCAACGGCAACACCGAGGCCGCGCGGCGCTACCTGGCGAGCGGATGCGGGCAGGCGGGCGCGGCCATGGTTCAGGGCGGGCCTGGCATCGAGGCTCTGCGGCGTTTCTTTCTGCCTGCCGGCGAGGACGCTGCGCAGGCCAAGCGGTTCAAGCTCGGCGTGGCGCTGCAGGTCGAGGACGATTCGAATCTGCTGGCTTTCGGTCGCGGCTTCGACAACCTGTCCCTGCTGACCTATGCCCACCTGCATGGCGCCGCAGGCGGCGTGCTTGCGCGCAGTCATCCCGGCAGCGTGTTCGCGCTCAAGCCGGACTGGTATGCGCTCGACGATTCGCCGGACAGCCTGGCGTTCATCCGCCGCTGCGACAAGGTGCTGACGATCAACTCCAGCGTCGGGCTGGAAGCGATGCTGCTGCAAACGCCTGTCGAGATACTGGGCGACTGCGCCCACCGCTTTGTCGCCGAGGCCGACGGCGAAGCAGAGCGAACGGCGCGCCTGGCGTTCTACCTGCTGGCCTATCTGGTGCCGATGCAGCTGATCTACGATCCGGCCTACGTGCGCTTCCGGCTCGGCCGGCCGTCCGAATTCGACATCGTCGCCAGGCATCTGGCGGCGTATGGTCGCGACAGCGAACGATTGTGTCGCGATGCAGCGGGCTCGTTGTCGCGTCTGCTGGAACTGGCGCTTTCCGATGCCTAGGGCCGAGCCGAATTCAGGCTGGCTGCAGGCCGTGTTCGTCCAGCCGTTCCGGGAGGACGCACAGCATCTGGCCGTATTGACCGGCATCCGCGGCTGGGCGGCGTTGTGGGTGTTTCTGTACCATGCCTGGAGCCTGTCCGGGCACGCCGATCTGGTGGTCACGCTGGCCGGGGTGCCGCTCGATTTCACGCCGCTGGCAAGCATCGGCGGCGCCGGGGTCACGATCTTCTTCGTGCTGTCGGGATTCCTGCTGGCGATTCCGTTCGCGGAGTGGCAGGCCGGGAAGCGTGCGCGTCCGGCGCTGGGAAAATATTTCCTGCGGCGGGTCGCGCGGGTGTTTCCGGCTTACTACGCGCAGCTGGCGATCCTGCTCGTGATCGCCGCCTGGGTGCCGGGCCAGCCGGGAATCGACGATCGGGGCACGCTGCTGCGGCATCTGCTGATGCTGTTCGTGGCGCCGCCGGTCGGTGCGCTGCCGCTCAACGGCGTCTGGTGGACCCTTCCGATCGAGTTCTCCTTCTATCTCGCGCTGCCGCTGCTGGCGTTTCTGCTGCGGCCGCACCGATGGTGGCTGCTGCTCGCGGGGAGCCTGGCGTCGATGACCCTCTGGCGCTACGGCGTGACGGTGCGCATGATGGATGCATCGGTGTCGCAACGCGTCGTCGCCGCCTACCAGTTGCCCGGCTCGATGGATGCATTCGGCTTCGGGATGCTGGCGGCCCTGCTCTACGTCAATCGCTCGCACCTGCCCCACTGGGTCATCACGCGCCGGCAATGGGGGCGGCTCGGTCTCGCCGGCATGGCGCTGGTGCTGGTCGCCATCTACTGGCTGGCCGGGAAACGCAGCGAATACTGGGCCGACAACCCGATCTTCTATCTGTGGACGCCCGCGCTGGTGCTCGGCGTTGCCGCGATCATCCTGGCCGGGGTGGGGGGAAGCCGGCTGGTCAACCGGCTGTTCTCGAACCGCTTCATGACCTATGCGGGGCTGGTCAGCTACAGCTATTACCTGTGGCATTTTCCGGTGCTGCGCTGGATTGCCGGGACCGACTGGTTCCTTTCGCTTCAAGACATGCGGTTCCTGAGCCTGCTACTGGTCGGCACGCCCCTGGTCTTCATGATTTCCACGCTGTCCTATGTCCTGGTCGAGGCGCCGGGGATGCGATTCCGCCGGAGGTCGCGCCGTGGCTGATCCGACCCGTCCCATGCCGATCGAATCCCCGGCCCGGGTGGATGTCATCGTCCCGGTCTACAAGGGATACGAGGAAACCCGACGGTGCGTCGAATCGGTCCTTCAGGCAGATTGCACGACGCCGTTCGAACTGGTTCTGATCGACGATGCGAGCCCGGATCCGCGGCTGGTCGAGTACTGCGCCGCGTTGCGGCAGCACCCCGGCGTCACGGTGCTGGTCAATCCGAACAACCTGGGATTCGTCGAAACGGTCAATCGCGGCATGCGGCTGCATCCCGGGCGCGACGTCGTGCTGCTCAACAGCGATGCCTGCGTGGCCCATGACTGGCTCGATCGGCTGGCGCGCTGCGCGGCCCGCGAACAGGACGTCGGCACGGCGACGCCGTTTTCCAACAACGCGACCATCTGCAGCTACCCGGTCTTTTGCGCGAACAATGCCTTGCCGGCATCGCGCCTGGCCGAACTCGATGCCGTCTTCGCGCAGGCCAACGCCGGGCAGTCGATCGACCTGCCCACGGCGGTGGGATTCTGCATGTACATCCGGCGCGCGTGCCTCGACCAGGTGGGGCTGTTCGATGCAGCGCGCTATGGCCGGGGCTACGGCGAGGAGAACGATTTCAGCCGCCGGGCGGCGAAGGCAGGCTGGCGCAACGTGCTGTGCGCCGATGTCTTCGTGTTTCATGCCGGTGGCGTCAGCTTCGAGGATGAGCGCGAAGCGCTGATGGCGGCCTCCGCCGGCCAGCTCGCCGACCGCCATCCTGAATACGCCGAGCTCGTGCAGCGCTTCGTCGCCGAGGACCCGCCGGCCCGATTGCGCCAGGCGGTCGATATCGAACTGGCGCGGCGACGGCTTGGATTGCCGAGACCGACGGACATCGACCGAAGCACGACGAAGCCCGTCCAGTTGCATGTGGTCCACGATCTCGGTGGCGGCATCACGCGCTGGTGCCGCGACTATTGCCAGGCCGACGCCGAGCGCATCAACCTGGTGCTGATGCCCTACCGCCAGAGCGCGGCGATGGGCGAGGGACTGATGCTGTTCGTCGGGTCCGAGACGGCCGAGCCGCTCGGACTCTGGCATTTCGCTTCGCCGATCGGGGCAACCGTCGACACGCATCCCGAGTACCGTGAAGCGCTTGCAGCAATCGTGCACGACTACGCGGTCGATGCGATGCTGGTCTCGTCGCTGATCGGGCACGCGCTGGACGTGCTCGACACCGGCTTGCCGACGGTGCTGATCCAGCATGATTTCTATCCCTGGTGTCCCGCGATCCACAGCTATTTCGAAGGGGTTTGCCAGGAATGCGACGCCGCGCGCCTGGCGCGCTGCGCCGAATCCAATCCCGACTTCCACCCGGCCCATCACCTGTTCACGGTCGCGGAACGGCTGCGGGTGCGCCAGCGTTATCTCGATCTGATCGCGCGCAGGGATCTGTCCCTGGTCGTGCCCGGCAGGTCTACCCGGGAACATTTCCAGCAGCTGCTGCCGGATCTCGATCCGACCCGGTTCGTCACGATCCCCCATGGCCATTTCGCCGACCTGCCGACGCTTCCGCATTCGACCGGCGACACGCCCGGAAAGCTGCGCGTCGTGATCCTCGGCATGCTCTCGGTCAGCAAGGGCCTGCACGTTCTGTCGCAAGGGATCGAGCGGCTGCTCGCGTTCGCCGAACTGCATCTCGTCGGCGCCGGCGCGCTGGGCGAGCTGTTCCGGGAGCGGCCGGGCGTGCAGGTCGTCGACACGTATTCGATGGCCGAACTGCCCGACATCCTGACCAGGATCCAGCCTGATGTCGGACTGCTGCTCAGCGTCGTTCCCGAGACGTTCAGCTACACCCTGAGCGAATTGTTCATGCTCGGCATTCCGCCTGTCGCGACGCGTCTCGGCAGCTTCGCCGAGCGCATCGTTCCGGGCGAAACCGGCTACCTGTTCGAGCCGGGCGTCGACGCCATGCTGGCCTGTCTGCACGGCATTCATGTCGACCGGGCGAACCTGCTGCGCATCCGCACACGCCTGTCGTCGATCGAATTGCGGTCGGCCCAGGCCATGGTGGCCGATTACCACCGCCTGTTGCCGCTGGCCGAAGGGAGGCTCGAACCCGCATGGATGCAGCGGGCGGGCGCCGCGGTTCAGGCCGGCGTGGAATCGCCATCGCAGGTACTGGCGCTCGCGGCGCGCTGGAAGGAAATCGAGCGCCTGCGCCAGACGCTGGGCATGCGCCTGGTGCGCCTGCAGGCGTGCGGACGCGAAGTA
>JAYRNU010000066.1:0-16765 GCA_041912015.1 Thiobacillus sp.
TCGGCTTCGGCTTCGGCGGCTCGCTGCTGGCGCTGTTCCTGCGGGTCGGCGGCGGCATCTTCACCAAGGCCGCGGACGTCGGCGCCGACCTGGTCGGCAAGGTCGAGGCCGGCATCCCCGAGGACGACCCCCGCAACCCGGCGGTGATCGCCGACAACGTCGGCGACAACGTCGGCGACTGCGCCGGCATGGCCGCCGACCTGTTCGAGACCTACGCCGTGACCATCATCGCCACCATGCTGCTGGGCGGCCTGCTGATCACCGGTTCGCCCGAAGCGGTGATCTATCCGCTGGTGCTGGGCGGCTTCTCCATCGTCGCCTCGATCGTCGGCACCTACTTCGTCAAGGCGCGCGACGGCGGCAAGATCATGAACGCGCTGTATCGCGGCCTGATCGTTTCGGGCGCGCTGGCGGCGGTCGCGTTCTATCCCATCACCACCTGGATGATGGGCGAGGGCGTCATGATCGGCGGCGAAATGGTGTCGTCGATGAACCTGTATCTCGCGACGCTGATCGGCCTGGCCCTGACCGCGGCCATGGTGTGGATCACCGAGTACTACACCGCGACCGAATTCAGCCCGGTGCGGCACATCGCGCAGGCCTCGACCACCGGCCACGGCACCAACGTCATCGCCGGCCTCGGCGTGTCGATGAAGTCGACCGCAGCACCGGTGCTGGCCGTCTGCGCCGCCATCTGGGGCGCCTACGCGCTGGGCGGCCTGTACGGCATCGCCATCGCCGCCACCTCGATGCTGTCGATGGCCGGCATCATCGTCGCGCTCGACGCCTACGGTCCGATCACCGACAACGCCGGCGGCATCGCCGAAATGGCCGAGCTGCCCGATGCGATCCGCAACATCACCGATCCGCTCGACGCCGTCGGCAACACCACCAAGGCCGTGACCAAGGGCTACGCCATCGGTTCGGCCGGCCTCGCCGCGCTGGTGCTGTTCGCCGACTACACCCATGCGCTGACCACGCACGGCACCTCCGCGCTGAGCTTCGACCTGTCCAACCACATGGTCATCATCGGCCTGTTCATCGGCGGCATGGTGCCCTACCTGTTCGGCGCCATGGGCATGGAAGCCGTCGGCCGCGCCGCCGGCTCGATCGTGGTCGAGGTGCGCCGCCAGTTCAAGAGCATCCCCGGCATCATGGAAGGCACCGCCAAGCCCGAATACGGCACCTGCGTCGACATGCTGACCAAGGCCGCGATCAAGGAAATGATCGTGCCGTCGCTGCTGCCCGTCGCGGTGCCGGTCATCGTCGGCCTCGCGCTCGGCCCGCAGGCGCTGGGCGGGGTGCTGGTCGGCACCATCATCACCGGCATCTTCGTGGCGATTTCGATGACCACCGGCGGCGGCGCCTGGGACAACGCCAAGAAGTACATCGAGGAAGGCAACCACGGCGGCAAGGGCAGCGAAGCGCACAAGGCCGCCGTCACCGGCGACACCGTGGGCGACCCCTACAAGGATACCGCCGGCCCGGCGGTCAACCCGCTGATCAAGATCATCAACATCGTGGCGCTGCTGATCGTGCCGCTGATCATGTGAACCCGGCATAGCCGATCGTTCGGGCTTCGTCCCAGACCGCCCTGCGCGCTATAGTGCAGGGCGGTTTTGTTTTACAGGCCTGGGGAACCCGGGCGCATTTTTTCCCGCCTCAACACCAGCCTCTTTCCGGAGTCATTCCTTGAAGCCTTTGCACCTCAAACACCTGACCGCGGCCTGCCTTCTCGCGCTTGCGTCGGTTTCCCATGCCGGCGGCATCGACCGCCTCGAAGCCTTCATCGCCGGCGCCAGGACGGCCCAGGCCGATTTCACCCAGACGGTTTCCGACAAGAACGGCCGCGTCACCCAGCAGGCCGCCGGCAAGATGGCGTTCTCGCGTCCCGGCAAATTCCGCTGGGACTACAGTAAGCCCTACGAGCAGGTGATCGTCGGCGACGGCAGCAAATTGTGGCTGTACGATGCCGACCTCGATCAGGTCACCGTCAAGCCGCTGGGCGAGGTCATCGCCGGCACCCCGGCAGCGCTGCTGGCCGGCGACGACGCCATCGAGAAATATTTCCTGCTCAAGGACGCCGGCGTCAGCGGCGGCCTCGAGTGGCTCGACGCCAGGCCGAAAAACAAGGACACCACATTCGAACGCATCCGCATGGGCTTCAAGGGCGACATGCTGGTGCAGATGGAACTGTTCGACTTCTTCGGCCAGCGCACCGTGCTCAAGCTTTCGAAGCTCGAGCGCAACCCGTCCATCCCGGCTTCGAAATTCAAGTTCACCCCGCCCAAGGGCGCCGACGTCATCGACGAATGAACCGGGCAGGGGCGGCTCACTTCGGTTTGGCAGCCGTCGCGGCCCGGCTCCTGGTGCTGCGGGCCTGCAGGTTTTCGGTGGGATAATTTTGCCAAGATGAGCACGCCCGACCTGTTCCAGACCGACTCCTCCGAGCCCGCGCACGACGACCCGTATGCGCCGCTGGCCGAGCGTCTGCGTCCGCATGCGCTGGCCGACGTGGTCGGGCAGACCCATCTGCTGGGGCCGGGCAAGCCGCTGCGGCTCGCGTTCGATTCCGGCAAGCTGCATTCGATGATCCTGTGGGGGCCGCCCGGCGTCGGCAAGACGACGCTCGCGCGGCTGACCGCGCAGGCCTTCGGCGCCGACTTCATCGCCATTTCGGCCGTGCTGTCGGGCGTCAAGGACATCCGCGAGGCGGTCGAGCGCGCGCGCATGAACCAGACCATCGGGCGCGCCACGATCCTGTTCGTCGACGAAGTCCACCGCTTCAACAAGGCGCAGCAGGACGCCTTCCTGCCGCACGTCGAGTCGGGGCTGTTCACCTTCATCGGCGCCACCACCGAGAACCCGTCGTTCGAGGTCGTCGGCGCGCTGCTGTCGCGCGCCCAGGTCTATGTGCTGAAATCGCTGACGCCCGACGAGCTCGGCCAGCTGCTGCAACGCGCGCTCACGGAATTGCCCGGGCTCAAGCTCGGCGAGGGCGTCGACAGGCTGCTGGCCGCCTATGCCGACGGCGATGCCAGGAAGCTGCTGAATCTGCTGGAGCAGCTCGACACCGCGGCGCGCGCCGCCCACGTCGAGGCGGTCGACGCGGGCTTCGTCGAGAACGCATTGGCGCAATCGCTGCGCCGCTTCGACAAGGGCGGCGAAGCCTTCTACGACCAGATATCCGCGCTGCACAAGAGCGTGCGCGGCAGCGACCCCGACGCCTCGCTCTACTGGTTGGTGCGCATGCTCGACGGCGGCGCCGACCCGCGCTACCTCGGCCGCCGCCTGATCCGCATGGCCAGCGAAGACATCGGCCTGGCCGACCCGCGCGCGCTCGGCCTCGCGCTCGACGCCGTCGAAACCTACGAGCGGCTGGGCAGCCCCGAAGGCGAACTGGCGCTCGCCGAAGCCTGCCTCTACCTGGCCTGCGCGCCCAAGAGCAACGCCGCCTACGTCGCCTACAACGCGGCGCGCGCCTTCGTGCAGTCGAACCCCTCCAGCGACGTGCCGATCCACCTGCGCAACGCCCCGACCAGGCTCATGAAGGAACTCGGCTACGGCCGCGCCTACCGCTACGCCCACGACGAGCCCGAGGCCTACGCTGCCGGCGAACGCTACTTTCCCGACGATCTGCAGGAACAGCAGTTCTACCAGCCCACGCCGCGAGGGATCGAGGGCAAGATCGCCGACAAGCTGGCGCACCTGCGCAAGCTGGACGAGGAGGCGGGGAAGAAGTAGGGCGGCGTCCGGCCCGAGGCGTCGATGAAATGCGTTGGCTCGTCGGCGCGTCCGCGAGGCGCGGTTCGTTCACACCGTGCAGACATCTCGCGCGCCTTGGCGTGCCGGACAAGAACTCATGACCCGGAACGATCCGGCTTGTGGCAAGACTTCATCCCGAAAACCTCGGCCGGAGACGACGTGGAGTCGGGGCGCCGCGCGGCCGATCAATCGTCCCCGAGGTCATTCCTGCCTTTCAGAGCCGCAGGCAGGACACGGTCCACCGACTGTCGGCGCTCGATGCACCTGCCGCTGATCCCCGCCAGCACGACGCACTGCAAAGACGTCCAGCGGCCCTGCAATGATCGCAATGCCGTACGTCCACTGCGCAAGCTCGAAGGTGGTTCACCTGGGCGCCCGGACCCCGCAGCACAGGCGGTCGCCATCCCCGGCCCCCAAGCAAAGCGGGCGACACGCCACGCTGGCTGCCGCCCGCCTGCTCGTCGACGCAAGGCCTTGGCTTACTTGCCGCTCGGTGCCGGTGCCGGCTCCGCTGCTGGTGCCGTCTCAACTGCTGGCGCCGCGGCAGGTGCCTCGGGCGCCACGACCGGGGCCACTGGAGCGCCCTTGTACTCGGTCATGCTCGGCCAGACGATCCATTGCGTCGTGGATAGCCCGGTTGCCGGGTCCACGCGCACCACCGGGAAGACGATCGTCGCGTCCTTGACCGCCTGCTGCGCCTGCTCTGCAGTCCCGACCGCTGCCTCGGAATTCTTCGCTGCCGCGGCGGCCAGGTTGCTTGCCTCCGAAGAGACTTTTTCCGCGGAAGCGGAAGTGGCCGATGCGGCCTTGGCGGTATTGAGGGCATCACTCGCGAGCGCCTTGGACTCTTTGGCGGTCGCGACCGCACTGCCGGCAGCGGCGGTTGCGCTACTGGCCGATGCGCTTGCATTGGCCGCGGTGTTGTTCGCGCTGATGGCGGTTGTGTTTGCGGTATTCGCGGTGGCCTTCACTTCGTCCAACTGCTTCTGCACTTTCTCGAGATCACTGGTGCTGGCGCAACCTCCGACCAATGCCACGAGCAAGGCCGGCATTGCATAGCGGCCCATTTCCTGAAGTGTGCTTTTCATCTCTATTGCCCCTTCCTTGTTGATTGGATACTACGTCCCGAAGCCTCAAATGGCCGCCCATCCTTGCCTCTACCTGCGACCCATTCGAGAACCTCTCTGTTCATACTAGCCTCCCTTTTCAGAAATGCAGGCCGATTGCCGGTAGGCTGCGCGCCCAAGCAGCGTCGCCTGACGCGGCGCGCGCCTTCATGCAGTCGAATCCATCCAGCGACGCGCCGATCCGTCTGCGCAGGCTGAACGAGGAGGCGGGGAAGAAGGTGGGAAGGAGCCCGGCTACGGCCGCGCCTGCCGCTACGCCCTGACGAGCCCGAGGCCTATGCGGCCGGCGAGAAATAGGGCGAAAGAGGTTCGATGGATGTTCCGGACGCCAGACTCGAGCCTCCTGCGTCGAAGCAGGATTCGAGGGGTGGCCGGTCCGCCGCGCGCTGGCTGGTGGACCATTGAACCACCCCAGAGCGCTTCTCCCGTGACTTCGGGAACGGGATTGTCACGCCATTTTCGACGACCGCTGCGCGCAGCCTGGAGTCGCCCGCTAGGCAAGGAAAGTGCCGTTTACGTCTAAGCGGATTCGGCTGCCCGGCCGACCTGCGCCAGCAACTCGTTGCTGGTGATGTGGATGGTGCGCCGATCGAAGCTGAGCAGGCCGTCACGTTCGAGCTGGCCGAGTATCGTCGTCACCGTCTGTCGGCTAGTACCGATCATGTCCGCCATTTCCTGGTGCGTGATCGGGATGTCCAGCCGTATCCCCTGACCCGTCTGCACCCCGCAGCGCGAGCCGACCTGAACGATCATCTTCAACACCCGCGTGCGCACGTCGTCGCTGATCAGGTTGATGACCACATCCCCCAGCACGCGCAGGCGGCATGCTAGCAGTTGCACGATCATCAGGGCGCTGCCCGGATGTGTTTCAAGAAAGGCGCTGAACTCGTCCTGACGGAATCTGAGGATCTCGGCCTGATCGCATGCCTGGGCGCTGACCACGCGGGCGCCGCCGCGCGCCGCCTCAGCTAGGCCGAACAGCTCGCCGCCGAAGCAGAACCATAGGATCGCCTCCTTGCCGACGGTCGAGGGCTGGTAGATCTTCACCCGGCCGCGCAGCAGCAAGTAGACGAACCTGCTTTCGTCCCCGGCGCGGAACACGAATTCATTCCTGGCGTACTGCCTGGCTTGCCCGAGGCGCAACAACTCGGCACGATCGTCGTCCCTGAGTCGGGCAAGCAGATCAACCTGAAGACTGCGGTCTGGCATGAATGGCGGTAGGTCCTGACAAGAGCCTCGTTGCGCCGGGCGCGGCGTGAGAGGTGATGCGCGCCATTGTAACGGGCCGAAACATTGTCAGCCAGCTGACATACAGGCCTGCGGCGAAACCCTTAAATGAGCGCGACAGGCGCAGAGGCAGAACAGCTGGGGACGCCCTGGGTCGTCAGGTGGACGGGTGCTGGCATGGCCAGCCGTCCGGAACCGATATCTGGCAGTGCCGAGGAGGAGAGATGAAACCGAACAGAAACGTGCAGGGCAAGCGCAGTGTGTTCTTCACCTTTGTCGCCGTGCTGATGTTGCTGCAGATGGGGGGCGTCGTGTCGGCGGGCGACATCACGCCGAAGATGCAGCTCAGGATCGATGCCTACAAGAAGCAAGCAGCGGTCTGGGCGGCTGACCCGCTGATCGTCAAGGCGGTCATGGAAGGAAACGCCAAGGGCCCGATCCCCATGATGGGCAACGCGAAGTGGCGCGAGCTGAAGGAGAGCGATCCCATCGTCAAGGCGTTCGTCGACAATCCCGCCGGGTCGCTGATGACCAAGTGGCTCAACGCCGACAGCAAGGGCATTAACAAAATCGTGCTCACCGGCAACAAGAGTCAGCGCATCGCCTTCACCTCGATGCCCGCGATCTATCTCGGCAAGGGCAAACCAAACTTCGACACCTCCTTCGACGAAGACAAGGTGTGGCAGCAGGGCGAGACCAAACCCGACCCCAGCACCAACATCGATTCGGTGCAGATATCCGCACCGGTCAAGGGCGGCGGCGAGGTCATCGGCGTGCTGCTTGTGGCGCTGACCGCATCGTATCTGCAATGAGGAGGCGACCATGAGCGATCAATCGAGCACCATGCAAATGTCGCTTCTCACCAGGTGGGGCACCAATGTCCGCGAATCGGGACGCTCGCCAACCAAATGCGCCTGCGGCTTCGTCGTGGCCTGGGCGGCCTTCTTCCTGATCCTGTGGGCGCTGCCGGCACCGGAAGGCCTGACCGCGGCCGGCAAGGCCACCCTGGCCGTAATGGTATGGGCGTGCATCATGTGGATCACCGAGGCGATTCCGGTCGGTATCTCCGGCATGCTCATCCCCATGCTCCTTGTCATGAGCGGCGCCGTGGACAAGTTTCCCAAGGCGGCGAGCGGCTTCACAACGCCGGTGGTCTTCCTCTGCCTGGCAGCGTTCATCTTCGCCGCGGTGATGCAGGCGGCCGGACTGGACAAGCGCATCGCACTGGGACTGCTGCACAAGCTCAAGGCCAAGACCGTGAACGGCGTGATCTGGGTGATGTTCGCCGCCAACATGCTGCTGTCGCTGATCATCCCGGCAGCTAACGCCCGCGCCGCGACGCTGCTGCCGGTGGTGAATGGCATCACGAACATGTTCGGCGACACGCCCGAGGAGCGTGCCGGCAAGAAGGCGATTGTCATCCAGACACTTGTCTATGGTTCGATGATCAGCGGCATGTGCATCATGACAGCGCACCTGCCTAACCTGGTCATCGTCGGCCTGTTCGAGACCGAACTGGCGCTGAACCTCTCCTATGTCGACTGGTTCAAGCTGCAGTGGCCATACCTGGGCATGTTTGTTCTCACCCAGTGGTGGGTGCAGCGCTACTTCAAGACGCGCAGCGTCGGCATTCACGGCGGCTATGAAGCGGTGCAAAAGCAGTTTGCCGAGCAGCCCAAGACCAGCCAGGCGGAGTGGTTCATCCTGGCCGTGTTCGGCGTAATCGCCCTGCTCTGGGCCACCGAGTCCTGGCATGGCATCAAGTCGCACAATGCCGCGCTAATAGGCCTGGCCATCCTGTTCATTCCCGGCATGTTCGGTTTCAAGTGGAAGGAACTGCAGGATCGCACAATCTGGGGCACGTTCCTGCTGCTTGCCGGCGCGCTGTCGATGTCGAAGACGATGGGCGACACCGGCCTGGCGAAATGGCTGTCAGACATCATCCATCCACTGGCCGCTGGCCACCCCTGGTGGATGATCCTGCTCATCCTGATGCTCGGCACGCATTTGATCCGCCTGGGCATGCTGTCCAACGTGGCGGCAATCACCATGCTCGCCCCGATTCTGCTTGAACTGGGTCCCAAGCTGGGCTTGCATCCGGTGTCATTCACCATGCTCGTGTCCGACACCGATACCTTCGCCTACATCCTGCCCACGCAAATTACGGCAGCGGTCATCGCCTACAGCAGCGGCACCTTCACCATGGCCGACTATGCCAAGGTTGGCTGGGTCTCGGTCCTGATCGCGATTGCCTATGGCATCCTCATCATGGCGCCCTGGTATGCCTTCATGGGCATTCCAGTGTGGGACCCCGCTGCCCCATGGCCTTTCGCGCACTGACCTCAACGTTCGCCTTGCTCCCCGGTCGGCACTGGACCGTTGCATGGGGGAATTTTTTCCGAGATGGAAGGACATCAGCATGAAACGCATGACCGATGAAGAATTGAAGGAGCGCTTGGGCCACTATCACGCGCCGCTGGGCCTGTACCAGAAGACGAAGGACATGTCCTTCCTGGGCAAGGTCACCTGCAACATTGAGGAGATGGAGGCCGGCTCCTGGCAGGAGATCGTCATCGACTACGAACTGGGCGCCTCAGGCATGGCCGATGGCTCCTGGTTCAAGGCGACCTTCCGCTTCTACTCGGATTGGGCCTTGTTCCAGACCACTGATCCGGCTGGCGCCAACTACATTTCTGCCGAATACCATGCGGCGCCCACCAGTCCCGGGCAGTCGCCGGCAACGGTGCAGAAGCTCAGCGTACGCTTCGACCAGAAGGGACATGAGCGACCGTTCCAGAAGGCCGTGATCGTCGACACCTACGACGGCTATCTCAAGGCCGGCGACCACATCGTCATCCGGCTCGGCGACCGGCGCTTCGGCGGCGCAGGCACGCGCGTGCAGACCTTCGTCGAGGAGAACTTCCGCATCCGCTGTTACGTCGACCCGCTGGGCACCTCGCGCTTCGCCTCCATAGGCGAGGACATCGTCATCAACATCAAGCCTGGCGCACCGGCCCAACTCATGTGGGCAGGATCGCGCATTGTGCGCACGGGCGAGAGGCTGCCGCTTCGCCTGCGCAGCGAGGACCGCTGGGGAAACACCTGCTGGAATCGCGGCGACAAGGTGCAGGTCCGGGCGACGATGAACGGCAAGCCGGTTTACGCCCGCGAGGCCAACCTCTCCGAGCGGGGCTGGGCGGTCGTGCTGCTCGAGGATCTGCCGAGCGATGCGAGCGGCGAACTGGTCGTCACCGCCAGCCTGCCCGAGCATCCATGGGTCAAGCCGGCGACGTTCCATGTCACGGTGGACAAGGACTTCGCCGCACCGCGGATCTATTACTGCGACCTGCACGTGCACTCCGAAGACACCATCGGCACCAACTCGACCACCTACAACCTGACCTACGGCCGCGACGTGAGCGGCCTGGACGTCCTGGCCTTCGCCCACAACGACTTCAACATCACCAGCGAGCGCTGGAACCGGACGGTGGAGTTGATTCGCGAGATCACCTGCGACGGCAGCTTCGTCGCCTACCCCGGCACGGAATGGTGCGGTTCGAGCTGCGCCGGCGGCGATCACAATGTCGTGTTCCTGCACGATCACGAGCCCGAATTCCCATACCTCAAGAGCGGCGAGCATGTGCGCTCGGTGGAGTGGAACGAGGACATGCGTTGCAGCACCGTCGAGCCCGGCGCCTGGCCGCTTGAGGAGTTGTGGGCGGCGTATGCCAGCGACCCGGACGGACACCTGCTGATTCCGCATGTCGGCGGACGGCGCTGCATCCTCGACTGGCACCACCCGAGTCTGGAGCGACTGATCGAGATCGGCTCCTCCTGGGGCCATTTCGGCTGGCTGTACCAGGAAGCCATGGAGCGCGGGTACAAGATCGGGGCCTCGATGGCTGGCGACGAGCACCGCGGCCGCTGCGGCGGTGGCGTCCCGGGCACGGCGGTTTTCGGCACCAAGGGCGGCATCTGCGGCGTGATCGCGCCGGAACTCTCCCGCAAGGCGATCGGCAGTGCCCTGCGCGAACGGCATACCTTCGCCTCCACCGGAGAGCGCAGCTTCGGCCTGATCCGCTGCGGCGAACACATCATGGGCGACGACTTCCGGCACAGGGGCGCCGCAACCATCGACTACCGCTTTCTCGGCGATGCCGGCTGGGACACCATCATTGCCTACGACCATGTCGGCGAGATCTGGCGCCGCGACCTGCAGCAGGAACTCGGATACTCGGCGCGCAAGATCCGCTTTCGCTGGGGCGGCGCGCGGGTCAAGGACCGCTATCGCTGGGCCGCCTGGAAGGGCAAGGTGACTATCACCAACGCGGTCATCAACGACTTCACCGGCCGCGGCTTCGAACACGTAGAGGAGACATGCTGGCGCGAAAGCGCCACGACCGTCGGCTTCAAGAGCGACACCTATGGCGACGTCGACGCCATCGAACTGGACGTCTCGCATCTGGCCACCGCGCGCATCCGTGTCGAAGGCACCATCGACGGCTACGTCAAGGTGGGCGACCCGCTCAAGGGCAACCCCTTCGTGCATTGCCCGAACTTCGAGTGGGAGATCAGCGGCGCCGAGCTGCTCGAGGCCGGACGCCTGCAGCGCGACCTGCCCGGCGTCGAGATGCTGCTCGCCTTCGAACGCATGAGCGAGTCGCCCTCGCCGCGGGAAGTGAGCGGGACGCTCAACATCGACCCGCACAACGGCCCGCACGGCCATCGTCCGGTGTATTTCTTCGGCCGCCAGGTGGACGACGCCAAGGTGTGGACATCGGCGCTGTTCATCCAGTTCGAATAGCGTTGACGCAGCGTCCGGCATTAAGCTGATGCCATGGAGACTGGAGCGCTAAACTGGCCTGAGGAACGGGTCGCTGGAGACGGCAGCGCCGCGCTGTTCGCACACCCGGGCTCCAACCTGTGCCTGGATGTGCATGGCGACCCGGGCCGCGCGGCGCTGGTCGTCTTTTCCGACGGCAACCACCACATGGCGTTGGAGGAAACGCTGCGCGCCTTCGCCGGTCACCACGCCGACATGGACGGGGTCGTCTATGCAACCACGCCGCCGCGCGTGCTTGCCGACTGGGTCAGGCAGGGATGCGTGCAGATCGGCAACCTGCGCCTGACGCTCGGGCCCCACCTGTTCATCAGCCCGCCGGCGGTACTGGCACGGCTTGTGGCCGAGGGCCTGGTGCAGCCGCCGCGCCCGTTCATGCGCAGCCGCGGCTTCGCGTTCGTTGTGGCCAGGGGCAATCCCAAGCGCATCGCCGGGGTACAAGACCTGTTGCGCGAAGACGTGCGCCTATTCATGTCCAACCCGGAGACCGAGGCGGCGAGCTACCAGGCCTATACGGATTGCCTGCGGTTGCTGGCCGGGCACGCCGGCGTCCGCCTGGGTTCTCGGGACGACGCCCCGCATGCCGTCTGGCCGGTCACCCCATGCTACGGCGCCACGATTCACCACCGCGAGGCGCCGCAGGCGATCGTCGACGGCAAGGCGGACGTTGCATTCGTCTACTATCACCTTGCGTTGCGCTTCCGGCGCATCTTCCCCGAACACCTGGAAATGCTCCAGGCCGATGGCATGGTCGATGGCGACTGTGCGAACAGTCGCTTCCATGTCAGCCTGGTTGGCGACGGCGGGCGATGGGGCGCACGGCTGGCCGACTTTCTGGCCGGCGACGAGGTTGCACGCATTTATCGCGCCCACGGTCTGGAGCGCGACCGGGAACCCGCCCCAGCATCGCTACGCAGCCTTGCCTTATCCGGTTTCCTTCAGTCCCGCTCCCGGCCAGGTTAGACTACCGGACTCTTCCGCCCCATCCGTTTCCTGGCGCCCGGACCTGCTGAAGCCGGCGCGCCGCTGCCGAATCCGACCATGGACGAACAACAACGCAGACGGCAGATCCGCAACACCTTCGACACCGTCGCCGGAGGTTACGGCGGCGCGGGAATGGAGTTCTTCCACAACGCCGCCGCGCTGCTTCCGGGGATCTTCGATCTGCAGGGTGACGAGCACGTGCTCGACGTCGCCACCGGCACCGGCATCGCCGCCACGGCGATCGCCGCGCATCTGCCACGCGGCCGCGTCACCGGCATCGATTTCTCCGCAGGCATGCTCTCCCGAGCCCGCAGCCGTGCCCAGGCGCTGGGGCTGGACAATATCGAGCTGCTGGTCATGGACATGCAGGCGATTGGCTTCGACGACGCCAGCTTCGACGCCGCCAACTGCTCGTTCGCGCTGTTCTTCCTGTCCGACATGCAGGGCCTGCTGCAGCATATCGCCAGCAAGGTCCGGCCCGGCGGGCAGGTCGTCGTCAGTTCCTTCTGCGAAGGCGCATTCGCGCCCAATGTCGATCTGTTCCTCGAGCGCATCCAGCGCTACGGGGTCGCTCCGCCCGAATTCACCTGGAAAAAGGTCTGCACCGAGGAACAGTTCGAGGCGCTGTTCGACGGCGCCGGCCTGCGCGACGTGCAGGTCCGGCGCCAGCAGATCGGCTACCCGATGGACGCCGCCGAAGTCTGGTGGCGCGTGATCTGGTACGCGGGGTTTCGCGGACTGGTCGCGCAGCTGAGCGAGCCCGACCTCGCCCGCTTCAGGCAGGAACACCTGGCCGAAATCCGCGCGCTGCACGACGGACAGGGCATCCCGCTCGACATTCCGGCCCTGTTTGCGAGCGGGCGGGTGACGTAGGGATTCGACAGGCTTTACCGGTCCGCTCCGCGGGCCACCAGTCGACTTTGCGAAAAGTCCATAAATGGACTATATTAGTAAAGTTAGTCCTGTTATGAATCCGGCCGCACCCATGCCCACTCCAGCCCGTACCCTCCAGCCGCAGCCCGATCCGGGCAACCGCACCCTGTCCGCCGCCGGCCTGCGCGCGTTCTTCAACATCGCGCGCGACTGGGGGCTTTCGACCGACGAACAGATGGTGCTGCTGGGGTCGCCGGGACGCTCCACCTTCTTCAAGTGGAAAGCCGCGCCCGAGGCCACCGAGCTCAAGCGCGACACGCTCGAGCGCCTGTCGTACATCCTCGGCATCTACAAGGCGCTGCAGATCCTGCTGCCCGACGCCGCGGCCGCCGACGCCTGGGTCAGGAAGCCCAACGCCGCCCCTGGCTTCGGCGGCAACAGCGCGCTGGCGCGCATGCTCGGCGGCAACGTCGCCGACCTCGTCGCCGTGCGCCAGTACCTCGACGCGCAGCGGGGCGGCTGGGCCTAGGCGCGGCTGGGCATGACCTATCCGACCACGCGCCTGGCCTGGCACCCGGCGTATCGGGTCATCCCCAGCCGCTTTCCAGCCATCGGCCTGTTCGAGCGCGTGGCGTGCGCCGAGGATTTCGACGCGCTCTATGCGCTCGAGGCCATGACCAACGACCGCCTGCGCGACGAAGTCGGCGAGATCAGCCTGGTGCCAGCAGCGGAACGGCTGTTCGGCCCCGGCAGCACCTGCATCATGGCGGCCTTCACCCATCCGAATCCGCAGGGCAGCCGCTTCAGCGACGGCAGCTACGGCGTCTTCTACTGCGCCCGCACGCGCGACACCGCCATCGCCGAAACCCGCCACCACTCGGCCCGGTTCATGGCCGCCACCGCCGAACCGCCGATGCGGCTGCAGATGCGGCTCTACAGCGTGGAAGCGAGGGGCCAGGCGGTCGACCTGCGCAAGGCGGCGCGGGCCGAGCCGCGCATCGTCGATCCCGACGACTACGCCTACCCGCAATCGATCGGCCGCACCCTGCGCACAGAAGGCGCGCAAGGGATCCTCTATCCCTCGGTGCGCCACCCCGGCGGCCAGTGCCTCGCCGCCTTTCGCACCACGCTCGTGAAAAACTGCCTGCACGCCGCCTACCTCGAATACCAGTGGAACGGGCAGGGGATCGACGCGGTGTTCGAGGTGAGCCAGGTGATGTGAGGGCGAGGAAATCAGGCTTGAACCTCTCGCCCCAAAGAGCTATTGTAAGGATCCCTTACTTACAGGATAGACCGATCATGCTCGCCAAGATGACCTCCAAGAACCAGCTCACCCTGCCCAAGAGCGTGACCAATGCACTGGGCGAGGTGGAGTATTTCGACGTGCAGACCCGGGATGGGCAAGTCATCCTCACCCCCGTGCGCATCCAGCGCGCGGATGCCGTGCGCGCCAAGCTGGCCGAACTCGAGCTCAACGAACAGGATATCGCCGACGCTGTCGCCTGGGCGCGTCAACCTGCAGCCAAGCAGAAAAAATGAGCCGCCCGCCGCGGGTGGTGCTCGATACCAATCTGGCGCTTTCGGCCCTTGTGTTCGCCAACGGCCGGCTTGCTGCCTTGCGCCATGCCTGGCAGAGCGGCCGCTGCGTGCCGCTCGTTTCAAGGGCCACCACGGCCGAGCTCATTCGCGTGCTGGCCTATCCCAAGTTCAAGCTCAGCGCTGAAGAACAGCAAGAACTGCTGGCGGACTACCTGCCATGGAGCGCCGCCATACGCATCTCCAACCCGCCGCCCGCCACCCCAGCCTGCCGCGTTCCTTACGATCAACCCTTCCTGCAGCTGGCGCTCGCCGGCAAGGCGGCCTACCTCGTGAGCGGCGACAACGATTTGCTGAGCCTGCACGATCGATTTGCCTACCCGATCGTGACGGCAGAGCACTTTCTTGCAGCGCTCAATGCTTGAGCTTCGTGCTGGTAACGGAACAACTGCCTGCACGCCGCCTACCTCGAATATCAGTGGAACGGGCAGGGCATCGACGCGGTGTTCGAGGTGAATCGGGTGATGTGAAAGCCGTCCCGCCGTCCCCTGGAATTTGCGCTACCATGTGACCAACAGCATGACCAATTGGAGCCGCGCATGAGCACTGTCACCCTGGCCGAAGCCAAGACCCATCTGAGCCACCTGCTCGATCAGGTCGAGGCGGGTGAGGAGGTCATCATCACGCGCCGCGGGCAGCCGATCGCGCGCATCACCCCGGTCGCAAAGTCCAAGCAGCCCGTCAAGTCGCTGGCCGAATTCCGCAACGGCATGCCGCGCTGGCGCAAACCCAGCGCCGATCTGCTGCGCGACATGCGCGACGAAGACCTTTGATGCGGTATTTCGATACCAGCTTTCTGGCGCCGCTGATCCTCGAAGAGGCCACCAGTGCCAGAGTCGAGGCTTTCTTCGCGAAACTCGCACCGGACGAACTGGCCGTCAGCCACTGGACCCGCGTCGAGTTTGCCAGCCTGATCGCGCGCGAAGTCAGAATGCGCGGCCTGGACGAACCCGATGCCCGGCGGGCCATCACCCAGTTCGACGAGCTCGTGGCCGAGTCCTTCCAGGTTCTGGTACCTGGCGTGGCGGACTACGAGCTTGCCAAGGCCCATATCCAGAGCTTTGCGACCAAGCTGCGGGCAGGCGATGCGCTGCATTTGGCCATCGCCGGCAACCAGGGTGCCGAACGCCTGTACACGCTTGACGATGGGCTGCTCAGTGCAGCCAGGCTGCTCAAGGTGCCCGCCAGCCGGGGCATCAAGCCCTAGCAGCACAACGCCACCCGCCCAGTCAAGCACCGGACATCCAACATGAACGGCTTCCTCCCGAACTACGCACTCTTCCTCGCCGAGGCCGTCACCCTCGTGCTGGCCGCCGTCGCCCTCGTCGCCGGGCTCGCCGCGCTGTCGCGGCGCAAGGGCAAGCATCCCGGCGAAATCCAGGTCACCGACATCAACCGCCAGTTCGAGGCCGCGGGCGACAGGATCGAAGCATCGCGGCTCTCCAAAAAGGCGCTCAAGGCCCTGCACAAGCAGCGCAAGGCCGAGCACAAGGCACGGCAGCAGCAGGCAGACGCCGGGCCGTGCAGCTACCTGCTCGACTTCAAGGGCGACATCCGCGCCTCGGCCTTCGTCGCGCTGCGTGAGGAAATCAGCGCCATCCTGCAGGTGGCCAGGCCTGGCGACGCCGTGCTGCTGCGGCTCGAAAGCCCGGGCGGCATGGTCAACCGCTACGGCCTCGCCGCCGCCCAGCTGCTGCGGCTGCGCGACGCCAAACTGCCGCTGACCGTCATGGTCGACACCGTCGCCGCCAGCGGCGGCTACCTCATGGCCGCCACCGCCGACCGGATCATTGCCTCGCCGTTCGCGCTCGTCGGCTCGATCGGCGTCATTGCGCAGATCCCCAACTTCCACCGCTGGCTGCAGGAACGCAACATCGACTGGGAACAGTTCACCGCCGGCCAGTACAAGCGCACCGTGACCGTGTTCGGCGAAAACACCGAGGACGGCCGCGCCAAGCTGCGCGAGGAACTCGAGGAAATCCACGCGCGCTTCCGCAGCTTCGTGCACGAGCGCCGCGCCCAGCTCGACATGGACAAGGTCGGCACCGGCGAAGCCTGGCTCGGCAGCCGGGCGCTGGAACTCGGGCTGGTCGACGAGCTCGCCACCAGCGACGACATCATCCGCCGCGCCTGCCGCCAGGGCAGGGTGCTGCAGGTGGCCTACCAGCGCAAGCACACGCTGGCCGAGCGGGTGAGGATGTCGACACAGACGGCGTGGGACGGGATCTGGCAGCCGCCGTCGCCGCTAGGTTGATCGATGCGGCGTTGATCGATGCGGCGTTGATCGAATGCAGCGTTAATCGAATGCAGCGTTAATCGAATGCAGCGTTAATCGAATGCAGCGTTAATCGAA
>JAYRNU010000067.1:0-27439 GCA_041912015.1 Thiobacillus sp.
AGGGGCCGACCGGCATCGCCATCATCGGCTCCGGCCAGTACACGATCCAGGAAGGCTATACGGCGGCCAAGCTGATGAAGGCCGGCATGCGCAGCAACAACCTGGACCCGAACGCGCGCAACTGCATGGCATCAGCCGTCGCGGCGTTCATCCAGACCTTCGGCATCGACGAGCCGATGGGCAACTACGACGACATCGAGCATGCCGATTCCATCGTGCTGTGGGGCGCCAACATGGCGGAATGCCATCCGATCCTGTGGTCACGTGTCGCCGACCGACGCCTGACCAACAAGAACGTGCGGGTGGTCAATCTCACCACGTACCACAACATGAGTTCGGACCTGGCGGACACCGAGATCATCTTCAAGCCCAATACCGACCTCGCGATCCAGAACTACATCGCCCGCGAGATCATCGCCCGCGATGCGGTGAACTGGGATTTCGTCAACAAGCACTGCGTGTTTGCCACCGGTCCCTACGACATCGGCTACGGCATGCGGCCGAACGACAAGTTCGCCTTCGAGGCCGAGCGGGACATCCAGGCCAAGGAACTCAAGGTCAGGCTCGACAGGTACGAAGCGATCGCCCAGCGCAGGCAGCCTGGCGAGGAGGTCGAGCAGAAGAACGCCGCCACCGCCGGCAAGCACTGGATGATCAGTTTCGAGGCATTCAAGCAAGGGGTCGAGCCCTATACCCTGGATTTCGTCGCCGAACTGGCCAAGGGCGACCCGGACGAGTCGCTTGACAGCTTCAAGAGCAAGCTCAAGCAGCTGGCTGATCTCTACATCGATCCGAACCGCAAGGTGGTGTCGTTCTGGACCATGGGCTTCAACCAGCACCAGCGCGGCACCTGGGTCAACGAGCAGGCCTACATGAACCACCTGCTGCTGGGCAAGATCGCGACGCCGGGCAACAGTCCGTTTTCGCTGACCGGCCAGCCCTCCGCCTGCGGCACCGCGCGCGAAGTGGGGACCTTCGCGCATCGCCTGCCTGCCGACATGGTGGTGGACAATCCCAAGCACCGGGAAATCAGCGAGGGTCTCTGGAAGCTGCCCGCCAAGACGCTCAACCCGGTTCCGGGCAGCCACATCGTCAAGATCATGCGCGACCTCGAGGACGGCAGCGTCAAGTGGTGCTGGGTGCAGGTCAACAACCCGTTCCAGCACAATGCCAATGCCAATCACTGGCTCAAGGCGGCGCGCGACAATGACAACTTCATCATCGTCTCCGAAGCCTATCCGAGCATCTCGGCCAAGGTGGCCGACCTGATCCTGCCGGTGGCGATGATTTACGAAAAATGGGGCGGCTTCGGCAACGCCGAGCGTCGCACCCAGCTCTGGCGCCAGCAGGTGCCGCCCCCCGGGCAGGCGCGCGCCGACGTGTGGCAGATGTTCGAATTCTCCAAGCGCATCAAGCTCAAGGATGTCTGGGGCGAGCAGAGCGTGCCCGGCCTGAAGGGGGAAGGCTATGTCGACGGCAGGCTGCCGAGCGTGCTCGACGAGGCGGCGAAGATGGGCTATTCGCCCGACGACAGCCTGTACAAGGTGCTCTACGCCACGCCGGACAACAGGAAGGTTGCCTGGCCCGACCCCATCGCCGCAGGGCATGCCAATCATGTCGCCGAACTGGTCGGAGAAAACTGGTTTCCGGAAAAGGCCCTGTTCGAGGAGTACCGGAAATTCGGCATCGGGCATGCCCATGACCTGGCGCCGTTCGATGTCTATCAGTCCGACGACGTGCGCGGATTGAAATGGCCGGTGATCGAGAAATCGGGCAAGTGGGTCGAGACGCCCTGGCGATTCAACGAGGCGTACGACAGCTATTGCAGGAAGGGCTCGGGTTTCGATTTCTACGGACCGGCGATGAAGGCCTTGCCGTCGGGGGACCTGGACAATGTCTCGGATCCCAAGCCCCAGCCCCTGGCAAGCAAGGCCAAGATCTTCTTCCGGCCTTACGCCGCGCCCGTCGAACAGCCGGACGGCACCTACGATCTCTGGCTCTGCACCGGTCGCGTGCTGGAGCAGTGGCACTCCGGGACGATGACGCAGCGCGTGCCGGAACTGCATCGCGCCATGCCGTCGGCGCAGCTCTGGCTGCATTCCGACGAAGCCAAGAAGCGCGGGCTCAAGCGCAACGACCTGGTGTGGATCGAATCGCGGCGCGGCAAGATCAAGGTGCGGGTGGAGATCGGCGGGCGCAACAGCGTGCCAAAGGGCTACGCCTTCGTGCCCTGGTTCGACGAAGCGGTGTTCATCAACCGGCTGACGCTCGACACCACCTGCCCGATTTCGAAGGAGACGGACTACAAGAAATGCGCCGTCAAGGTGTACAAGGCCTGAGCGATGCGTTGCCAATAGGGAACGGATGACATGCAGGCGGGTCGGCGAGAATTCCTGGTCAAGGCAGCGCAGGGCGCTGCGCTGGCAGCATGCGGCGGCCTGGTCTGGGCGCAGCTGCTGCGCCGGGAAGCCGCCGCATCGGTGCTGGCGCTGCGCCCGCCGGGCGCACTGGCCGAGCACGACTTCGCCGCCACCTGCATCAAGTGCGGCCAGTGCGTGGACGCCTGCCCCTACGACACCCTGCGGCTGGCCAGGGCGGAGGACGACGCCCCGATCGGCACGCCGCATTTCGTGCCGCGCAACATCCCCTGCTACATGTGCAGCGACATCCCGTGCCGGGTGGCATGCCCGACGGGGGCGCTCTCGCCGGAACTCAAGGACATCGCCAAGGCGCGCATGGGTCTTGCCGCGATCGATGCGGAATCCTGCCTGTCATGGCAGGGGTTGCGCTGCGAGGTGTGCTATCGCGTCTGCCCGGTCAAGGGCGAGGCCATCACGATCGAAAACCGCCCGCGGGAAATCAGCAAGCATGCCCTGTTCGTTCCCCATGTCCACTCCGAGGCGTGCACCGGATGCGGCATGTGCGAGGACGCCTGTCCGACCGAAAAGGCAGCGATCCGGGTCGTCAACCCGAGTCTGGTGCAAGGCAGGATCGGCAGCCACTATCGTCTCGGCTGGCAGACGGACACGCCGATCACCCAGGAATTCAGGCCGCCCGAGCCGTCGCCTTCGGCCGGGCCGGGCGCCGAGCCGCCTGCCCCGAAAACCGCGCCCGGAATGGATGCGCTGAATCAGGGGATCGATCCATGAGTGCCGTGCCGGCGGCGGCGCGCAGCCCAGTGCGGCGCTATACGCCGCCTTCGACGCTGGCCGGCAGGTTGCGCGACGGCCGCTACCTGATCCTGCGTCGGGCGACCCAGATCGGCGTGCTGATGCTGTTTTTCGGTACCCTGCACTGGAACTGGCACCTGGCCGGCGCGCCCCTGCTGCGCGGCAACCTGTCCGCGTCCGAACTGCTCGGTATCGTGCCGCTGGCCGATCCGTTCGCCGTGCTGCAGCAGCTCGTCAGCGGCCATGCCCTGCAGCGCACGGTGCTGCTGGGCGCAGCCATCCTGCTCGTCTTCTATGCGGTGGCCGGACGCGTGTTCTGCAGCTGGGTGTGCCCGATGAACATGGTGACCGATCTGGCAGGCTGGCTGCGCAACAAACTCGGGCTCAACAACCTGTTCCGCCTGTCGCGCACGACACGCTACTGGGCAATGGGCATGGCGCTTGTCCTGTCCGCGCTGATGGGGGTGGCGGCATTCGAATGGGTGAGCCCGATTTCGATGCTGCACCGCGAAATCATTTTCGGCGCCGGCATGGGGCTGAGCGCGGCGCTCGGGATCTTCGTCCTCGACGCGCTGGTCCTCAAGCATGGGTGGTGCGGTCACCTGTGTCCGCTCGGCGCGTTCTACAGCCTCGTCGGCAGGTCGGCCCTGCTGCGCGTTCGGTTCGATGACGCCAGCTGCACCCATTGCGGCGAGTGCGCCCGCGTGTGCCCCGAGCCGCAGGTGCTTAATCTTAAGCAGGCCGCGCAAAGCGGCATGATCAACGCAGGGGCTTGCAGCAATTGCGCCCGCTGCATCCCGATCTGCCCGGAAGGCAGCCTTGATTTTGCATGGCGCTGGAACGCACGCATGGGCCACAGCGCTGCCCAACCCCGTACTCAACCGTGAGGAACACACCATGAAAACGACCACGATGGCAATGCTGGCGGCTTGCGCGCTGACCCTGAGCCAGGGTGCGCTGCAGGCCGCCGAAATGACGCAGGCGGACGATCAGATGGGGCTGTCCAAAACGAGCGTATTCGACAACCCAAGCCCGGACGTCTTTGCCTATCCGGAGACCAAGCCTGCGGATGCCAGCGGACTGCCGCGCGCCTATATCGGGGCGCCGCCCCAGGTGCCGCACAGCATCGCGAACCTGTTGCCGATCTCCGCCAAGCGCAACAAGTGCCTCGGCTGCCATGACGATACCGAGATGATCGGCAAGAAGCGGGACCCAGGTGTCGCCACGCCCATGCCGGCCAGCCATTACCACAAGGCGGCCGATGGCAGCCTGACGTTTTCGGACACCCGCTACGTCTGCGTGCAATGCCATACCCCGCAGGCCGACGTCAAGGAACTGGTCGGCAACACCTTTAGGCCGTGAGGGGAGGGGTCACCCGTCGGGTTTGCAGGGCGTCAAGCTTGCTCTGGCATGGAGGCATGCATTCGATGACGTGCGGGCGCACGGCAAATCTTTTTGAATTTTCTTGATCTGGATCAAGAAAATTTATTTTGCCTATCATTATGATGAAGTCCGTTTTTGCAGGACCGGCATCAGGCAGTGATGAAGGTCAATCGTAAAGATTGTGGAAAAAGCGGTGCCTGCGTTGAATTTTGCAGGCGCCTAAAAAAAGACCTAAAAATAATTTTCGGAGAGACAGCATGCGCACCTGGATTTCTTTAGTCCCTGCTTTGGCCTTGCTGGTGAGTGTGACGTCATGGGCACAGCAGGCTGCCGCGCCGGCCATGGTCAATCCCTACCTGCAGATGGTGCCGGTTCCCACGATGCAATACCTGCCTTTCGCCGGCATGCCGATGCCGTTCATTTCGCCGCCGCAAACGATGAGGGGCCCGCAGAAGCCCTACACCATGCATCCGCCGATTCCGGAAGGGACCAAGCGGCAGATGATGCAGATGATGATGCCCATCATGAACAACATGTTCCACATGTCGATGCCGGATGCGATGAACTGGATGGCCTACAAGCTCAAGGTCAAGCCAGGGGTGACGTTCGACGAGGTGGTGGAGTCCATGAACCTGCGTGCCAACCAGCTCAACTTCAAGCACGTGGGCGAGAACCTGATGTACAAGGATTTCCAGGCCGTGCTCAATGACAAGGACGCGCCGCGCATCGAGGTGCACAGCTACTGCGACATTGCCGTCGGACGCGAGCTGCTGAAGATCAGTCCGGAATTCGTTGTCTTCCTGCCTTGCCGCATCGCGGTCATGGAAGACGGCGACAAGAACATCTGGGTGCTGATGATCGACTGGAACATGGACTGGGTGGCCGGCTACAGTGCACAGATGGGCATCACGCCGGAACTCGCCAAGGGTGCCATGGAGCTTCGCGAAAAGATGGGAAGCATCTTGCAGGCGGGTGCCAATGGGGATATCTGAGCCTGGCTGAGCACGCGGCGCATGCCGTCACATGCGAGGCATGGCGCTGCTTTGACAATAACGAATTTAGGGTTTCTTGATCTGAGTCAAGGAAACGTGAACGCCGGTCGCGTAACTTTCGGCGCATCGGAAATTTAATCAATCAACAACAATCTGGAGGGGAATACCATGCACTACCGGGTCATATTAGGGGTCGCCCTGGCGGGCTTGCTGGGATCGGCTCATGCAGAAGATAACATCGAAGCACTTGCCAACACGTGCAATAACTGCCATGGGGTCAATGGCGTTTCCGTCGGTCAAAGCATGCCTTCCATTGGCGGTCAGGTCGAGCCCTACCTCAAGAACGTCATGCTCGAGTGGAAAACTGGCGCGCGCTATTCCGCCACGATGGGGCGCCTGATCAAGGGCTACTCGGACGAGCAGATCGCTGCACTCGCGACCTATTTCTCCAAGAAACCCTGGACCCCGGTGGCGCAGACGACCGATGCCAAGCTGGTGGCCCTTGGCAAGAAGGTGGCCGCACGCTGCTCCGGTTGCCATGGAGACACCGGCGCTTCCAGCGACGGCGAGACGCCAAGCCTGAACGGCCAATGGGCGCTCTACATGGAACTGGAGTTGATGAAATATCGCGATGACGCGTTGGCCATGCCCAACAAGCAAATGCGCAAGGCTGCCCAGAAATTGAGCGAAGAAGAAGTCAAGGCCGTCGCCGCTTTCTACGCCAGCCAGAAGAACTAAAGGAGACCAGCATGAGCCAGATCAATCGTCGTGAATTTCTGAAACTGGTTGCGGCTGCAAGTTCGGCTGCTGTATTGACCATTCCCAGGACGGCCCGGGCCGGTGCCAAGGGCAAGGTCGTGGTGATTGGCGGCGGTTTTGGCGGCGCCACCGCTGCCAAATATCTCCGGATGATGGGCGGCAACACCGTTGACGTCACCCTGATTGAACCCAACAAGACCTACACGTCCTGCCCGCTGTCCAACGAAGTCATCTCCGGGCATCGCGACATCAAGAGCCTGGAGGTCGGCTACGATGGCCTCAAGAAGCGTGGGGTGAACGTCGTGCATGACACCGTCACCAAGGTAGACCCTGCCAAGAAGACGGTCACCACCCAGGGCGGCAAGACTTTTGCCTACGACGCCTTGGTGATGTCGCCCGGCGTCGAGTTCAACTATGCCGGCGTGGAAGGCGACAGCGAAGAGCTGGCCAATACCGTTCTGCCGCATGCCTACAAGGCCGGCCCGCAGACGCTGCTGCTGAAGAAGCAGCTGGAGTCGATGCCCGATGGCGGCAAGTTCATCATCGCGGTTCCGCCCGGCCCGTTCCGCTGCCCGCCTGGTCCTTACGAGCGTGCGTCGCAGGTGTCCGACTATCTGACCCGGAAGGGCAAGACCAAGTCCAAGGTCATCATCCTCGACGCCAACGACTCGTTCTCCAAGAAGGGGCTGTTCGAGCAGGCATGGAAGAACATGTTCGGTTACCAGGCCGGCGGCATGCTGGAGTGGGTGCCAGGCGCTTCCGATGGCAAGGTGATCAAGGTCGACGCCAAGACCATGACTGCCTTCACCAATTTTGGTGAACACAAGGGTGATGTGCTGAACATCATCCCGCCGCATACCGCGGGCAAGATCGCCAAGGAAACGGGACTGACCAATGCCAAGGGCTGGTGCGAGGTGGTGCCGATGACCATGGAATCAACCGTGCACAAGGACATCTACCCGATCGGCGACGCCTGCGTTGCAGGCGAGATGCCGGTCTATCCCATGCCCAAGTCTGCACACATGGCGATGACCCAGGCCAAGGTCGCGGTCGGCGCGATTCTCGCCAAAATGAACGGCCAGCCGGCGCCGGTGCCCTACTATGTCAATACCTGCTACAGCACGATCAATCCGGAGTATGGCTTCTCCGTGGTGCACGTCTACCGCGTGACGGACAACAAGTTCGTCTACGTCACGGATGCCGGTGGCGTCTCGCCGGTCACGCTTGGTACCAAGGAGGCACCGCAGCCAGTGCCTGCACTCCAGCGCAAGCTTGAGGCCGAGTACTGCGTGGGGTGGTTCAACAATGTCATGGCGGACGCGTTCGCCTGATTTGATTTGACTGGAAGAGGGCACCACACCGGTGGTGCCCCCGCCCAGCGCAGGTTGCCGGGCGGAACGATTCACGTGGGGTATGGCGAAGTAGTTAGCCGAATTCAACGAGCAGGAGAGAGTTTTAAGAATGGGAGGTTGCCATGAATAATAATCCGAACGTCTTCTATCGCTGGCTTGCGGGGCTCTTTCTGGCCCTGTTTGCCTTGGGGGCGCAGGCCGCTGACGTCCCTGCACCTGCAGCCAAGCCTGTCGATGTCAAGAAGTGCTATTCCTGCCACGACAACATCGAGGAGTTCCATGCCAATGGCAAGCACGCCAAGGTGAACTGCGTGAGTTGTCACTCGGGTACGGAGGAGCACCTCGCCAGCAAGGACAAGAAGGCCGTCAAGCCGGTTACCAATATGGATCACCGCGCCTGCGCTGTCTGTCACAAGGATCAATACGACTCCTTCGTGACGATGAACTATGAATCGCCTGCGCGTCTTGAGAAAGCGACGTTCAAGGGTCGTTCGCCACTGTTTGACAAACTGATGGAAGGCTACGGCTTCACGATCGAGCATGGCGAGCCGCGCTCCCATCCGTTCATGCTGGTTGACCAGTGGGTGGTCGACCGCGGCTTCGGTGGTCGCTTCCAGTTCAAGGACTGGACGTACAACACCAAGGCCGAGGCCGCTGCCAACAGCGCCTGGGACGTGATCGTCGACAAGGAGCCCTCGACATCCGACCAGAAGAAATTCATGCGCCAGACCGTGACGGCAGTCAACCCCGTCTGCATGAACTGCAAGACGCAGGATCACATCCTGAAATGGGCCTTCATGGGAGACAAGAACCCGAATGCCGAGTGGGATCGCACATCGAAGCCGGTCGAGTTCGCGCGTGCCGTGAAACATCCGCTCAACTGCTTCATGTGCCACGACCCGCACTCTGCTGGTCCGCGTGTGGTGCGCGATGCGCTGATCCAGGCAGTCGTCGACCGCAACCTCGGTACCTATCCGATGGATCCGGAGAAGAGCAAGAAGACGACCATGACCAAGGTCACCTTCGATCGTGACGGCAAGCCGTTCCGTGCCATCGGTACGCTGAACCGAGCCGACTCCAACCTGATGTGCGCCCAGTGCCACGTCGAATACAACTGCGGCCCCGGATTCGACATCACCAAGGACAATTCCTCTGGCAAGTACTCCGTCACCATGGAGGATCGACGCACCAATCTGTTCCCGTGGACCAACGTTTTCGGCTACAAGAAGGTCATGGTGGACGACTACAAGTTCAAGGACTTCAGGCAAGCCTCCACTGGAGCGTTCCTGCCCAAGATCCAGCATCCGGAGTCGGAAACCTACTGGGGCTCCAAGCATGAGCGCGCTGGCGTGCAGTGCAAGGATTGCCATATGCCCAAGGTCAAGGATGCAAAGGGCAAGGTATTCACTTCGCACCAGCAAATGTCGCCGCGCTACCGCGTCAAGGAGACCTGTCTGAAGTGCCATACCGAGTGGGAGGAGAAGGATGCCATCTACAACATGAATGCCATCCAGAACTACACGCGTGGGCATATGGCTGATGCCGAGTTCTGGCTCTCCAATCTCATCGATGCAATCGTCAAGGCAAAGGAAGCGGGCGTGTCCAAGGAAGTGCTGGAGAAGGCCTACGACTATGAGTACGACGCCAATCTGTACTGGGAGTGGTGGACTGCCGAGAACTCGGATGGCTTCCATAATCCGGAAAGTGCGCGTGAGTCGCTGACGCGCTCGGTCGATGCCTCCAAGGAGGGTGTCGCCATGCTGAAGAAGGCGATGAGCGAGATGAAGGTCGGTGCGGTGACGCCCCAACCGGCTCCCGCCGCTGCGCCAGCCGCTGCTCCGGAAAAGCACTGACAGTGCAGCGACATAGCTGACTGAAGCGCAACTTCCTCCAGTCCCAGGGGAATCGGTGAGAACCGCATTCCCCTGTTTTTTGCGCGCATGTACATTAGCCGGGCGTAAGTGAAGTTTGAAGATGACTGTTAAAAATTGCGGAATTGCGTGTCAAATGCGCGGGATTCAGATACTCTCCTCGCTGTTGTTTCATAACCGTTTTTGATGACCCCAAGAATGCTGTCTGTTCATGATCTTGCGTGCGAGCGCGGCGATCGTCTGTTATTCCGGAACCTGGGTTTTGAACTGCAGAAGGGCGAGGCCCTGATGGTTCGTGGCGGCAATGGCCACGGCAAGACCAGCCTGCTGCGCA
Source organism: Thiobacillus sp. (assembly GCA_041912015.1). GTDB lineage: Bacteria > Pseudomonadota > Gammaproteobacteria > Burkholderiales > Thiobacillaceae > Thiobacillus. Next base: position 9,862 of record JAYRNU010000067.1, read on the forward strand.
TTCTCTGCGGCCTGTCCATGCCTGCTGCCGGTGAAGTGCGCTGGCAGGATCGACCCATCCGCCAGGTGCATGAGCAGTACGGCCACGAAATGGCTTACATCGGCCATGCCAACGGCATCAAGGACGATCTCACCCCGATCGAGAACCTGCGGCTGGCGGCCGCGCTCGGCGGCCGTACCATGGACGCGACGCAAGCGGCCCAGGCCCTGGGGCAATTGGGACTGTCGCGTTGCCTCGACATTCCCGCGCGCGTCCTGTCTTTCGGTCAGCGTCGCCGGGTGGCGCTGGCCGGTCTGATGACGGCAGGCGCCCTGCTGTGGATTCTCGACGAGCCGCTGACCGGCCTCGATGTGCACGGGGTGGCCATGGTGGAGCAGCTGATCCGGGATCATGTCGTGGCGGGTGGGCTGGCGATCATGACCACCCACCAGGCGCTGGCGCTCGACGGGGTGGCGCCGAAGTCCCTGTCGGTCGGGGACTAGCCATGTTGCACCGGGCATCCTTTCAGCTGCAATCGCAGCCCGTCGCAGATCGCCCGGATGGGCACGTTCGCCCGAGCGGGCATCGATGCTGAAATTTCTCCTTACCGTCATCCGCCGCGACGTGTTGCTGGCAGCACGCCGCCGCGGCGACTGGCTGACCGCGCAATTCTTCTTCGTCATGGTGGTCAGCATGTTTCCGCTGGGCGTCGGGCCGGAGCCCGCCATGCTGCGCAGCATTGGCCCCGGCATCGTCTGGGTGGCGGCGCTGCTCGCCTCGCTGCTGTCGCTGGGCCGCCTGTTCTCCGACGATTTTCGTGACGGCACCCTGGAACAAATGATGCTGTCCCCCTATCCCATTACACTGCTTGCACTGGGGAAGGCGATCGCGCACTGGCTCATCAACGGGATTCCTCTGCTGGTGATCGCGCCGGTGCTGGGAATCCAGTTCAACCTGCCGCCCGATGCCCTGTGGATTCTGGTACTGTCGCTGGCGATCGGGACGCCCATCCTGTCCCTGCTCGGCAGCATCGGGGCGGCCCTGACGCTTGGCCTGCGGGGGGGCGGGGTTCTGGTGACCCTGCTGATCCTGCCGTTGTATGTGCCGGCCCTGATTTTTGGAGCCGGGGCGGTGGAAGGTGTAATCTCCGGCACCGGAGCAGAAGCGCACCTGTCTCTGCTCGGGGCGTTTCTGATGTTGTCGCTGCTGCTGTCCCCCTGGGTGAGCGCGATGGCGCTTAAAGTTTCTGTGGAGTAAGCATTGAATCTGTACTACTACGCGTCACCCTCGACCTTTTATCCGCTGGCCGGCAAGCTGATCCCGTGGTTTGCGGCACTGGCGTTCGTTCTGACAGTGGTCGGCCTGTACATCAGCTTCTTCGTGGCTCCAACCGACTTCCAGCAGGGTGAGGGCTATCGAATCATCTTCATCCACGTGCCGGCAGCCTGGATGTCGATGTTCATCTACGTCGTCATGGCCTTCTGGTCGGCCATCGGGCTGGCCTGGAACACCCGCCTCTCGTTCATCATGGCGCGGGCGCTGGCACCCACCGGCGCCATGTTCACGTTCGTTGCGCTGTGGACCGGCGCCTTCTGGGGCAAGCCGATGTGGGGTGCCTGGTGGGTATGGGATGCGCGACTGACGTCGGAGCTGATCCTGTTCTTCCTCTATGTCGGCGTCATGGCGCTGCAGGCGGCGATCGACGATCCTCGTCGCTCCGACCGGGCCGGCGCGCTGCTGAACCTGGTCGGGGTGATCAACGTGCCGATCATCTACTTCTCGGTCAAGTGGTGGAATACCCTGCACCAGGGCTCGTCGGTCAGCCTGACGCGCGCGCCTTCGATGGCGCACATCATGTTGTGGGGCATGCTGATCATGGCGCTCGCTGCCTGGATGTATGCCATCGCCGTGGCGCTGGTGCGGGCACGCTCGATGATCCTCGAGCGGGAACGGCAGACCGACTGGGTTCGCGCCCTGCTGGAGGCAAAATCATGAATTGGGAAAGCTGGGGGGCCTTCTGGGCCATGGGCGGCTACGGCCTGTATGTGTGGGGCTCCTTCGGGGTGACCGTACTCTGCATCGTCGGTGAAATCTGGCTGTTGCGCCGCCGCAGCCTGCAGACCTGGCAGCGGCTCGAGCGTTTGAAATCATGGGATTCGCAGTAATCCCCAATCCGGAAACGACATGGCTATGAAATCGCGTCACAGAAAACTTGCTTTGATCACCCTGGTCGTCGCAATCCTCGGGGTGGCGGTTGCGTTGATACTGAATGCCTTCAACAGCAACCTCGTATTCTTCTTCTCGCCAACTCAGATCGCCAACGGCGAAGCGCCGACCAGTCGCGCATTCCGCCTCGGCGGCCTGGTCGAGGAAGGCAGCCTGAAGCGGCAGGCTGACGGACTGACGGTATCCTTCGTGGTCACCGACACCGCCAAGTCGATTCCCGTGACGTACAAGGGCATCCTGCCCGACCTGTTCAAGGAAGGGAAGGGCGTCGTCGCGGAAGGCAAACTCGGCAGCGATGGCCAGTTCGTCGCCACCCAGGTTCTGGCCAAGCATGACGAGAATTACATGCCACCCGAGGCGGCCCACGCCCTCGAGCAGGCAGCAAAGGCCCAGAAGACAGTCGTTGAGTGATCGCTGCAGGAGAGGACGCCGAGCCGGTTCGGGCCGACGTCTCCTCGGGCAGCAAGACAGGAGAACACCATGATTCCAGAACTCGGAAATTTCGCCCTCATCGTCGCCCTGATGCTGGCGATCGTTCAGGCCGCCCTGCCCATCTATGGCGCGCAAACGGGCAAGGCTGCGCTGATGGCAGTGGCGAGACCCGCGGCGCAGGGGCAATTCGTGTTCGTCGCCATTGCCTTTGGCTGCCTGGCCTATTCTTTCGTGACCCACGATTTTTCCGTGCTGAACGTGGCGCGCAACTCGTTCTCGCAATTGCCCACGATCTATTGCTTTACCGCCACCTGGGGCTCGCATGAAGGCTCCATCCTGCTGTGGACGCTGATTCTCGCCTTCTGGACAACGGCGGTGACGGTGTTTTCACGCCATCTGCCGGACGAGATGGTGGCGCGTGTGGTGGGCGTCATGGGGTTGATCTCTGTGGGTTTCCTGTCTTTCATGCTGATCACCTCGAATCCGTTCGAGCGGATTTTCCCCGCCCCCGCAGACGGCAACGACCTCAACCCGCTGCTGCAGGACCCGGGCATGGTGATGCATCCGCCGACCCTGTACATGGGCTATGTGGGGTTCTCGGTCGCCTTCGCCTTCGCCATCGCCGCCCTGCTCTCCGGCAAGATGGACGCTGCCTGGGCGCGTTGGTCGCGGCCCTGGACCATCGTCGCCTGGATGTTCCTGTCCGGCGGCATCACCATGGGAAGCTGGTGGGCCTACAAGGAACTGGGCTGGGGCGGCTGGTGGTTCTGGGATCCGACCGAGAACGCGTCCTTCATGCCCTGGCTGGCTGGCACGGCGCTGATCCACTCCCTGGCGGTGACGGAAAAACGCGGCGCCTTCAAGGCCTGGACCATCCTGATGGCCATCGCCGCCTTCTCGCTTTCCCTGCTGGGGACATTCCTGGTGCGTTCCGGCGTGCTCTCTTCCATTCACGCTTTTGCCACCGATCCGGCGCGCGGGGTGTTCATCCTGGGCTTCCTCGGCGTGGTGATCGGCGGTTCCCTGGTTCTCTACGCCTGGCGCGCGCCGAAGATGCAGAGCGGCGGCGGCTTCAGCTGGCTATCGCGAGAGGCGCTCCTGTTGTCCAACAACGTTGTTCTGCTGGCCGCGCTTGGAACCGTGCTGCTGGGAACGCTTTACCCTTTGTTCATCGACGCCATGGGGCTCGGCAAGATTTCTGTCGGCCCGCCGTACTTCAATAGCGTTTTCGTGCCCGTGTTCGCGCCCGCATTGTTCCTCATGGGGCTTGGTCCGCTGGTGCGCTGGAAACAGGCCAGCTTGCCGGATCTGGCTTCGCGCCTGAAGTGGGCGCTGGGCATCTCGGTGGCAGTGGGATTGATCGTTCCGTTCACCCAGGATGGCTTCAATGTCCTGGTCAGCATGGGCTTGATGCTGGCGACCTGGATCGCGTTGACGGTGTTCGAGAGCTTCCGCGAGCGTCTTAAGCACACCCAGGGCAAGCTGCTTCACCGTCTGGCCAGCCTGCCGCGTGCATACTGGGGCATGCAGATCGCGCACTTCGGCATTGCCCTCGGCGTGGCTGGCATCGCCGTGGTGTCCAACTACCAGACCGAGCGCGACGTGAAGATGATGCCCGGCGACCATGTCGAGATGGCTGGTTACAGCTTTGTCTTCAAGGGCGTCAACGAGGTGCCTGGCCCCAATTACGTGGCCGCGCGCGGCGACGTCGAAGTCACCAAGAATGGCAGAAGCCTGGGCCTGCTTCATCCGGAAAAGCGCACCTATAACGCCACCGGAGCCACCATGACCGAGGCCGCGATCGCCGCCAATTTCCTGCGTGACATCTATGTTTCCCTGGGCGAGCCGCTTGAGGGTGGCGCCTGGGCAGTCAGGGTCTACCACAAGCCGTTCATCAACTGGCTGTGGCTGGGAGGCGGTCTATTGGTGCTGGGCGGTTTCATGGCGGCGAGCGACAGGCGCTACCGGATCTCGATGAGAAAGGCGACTGCCGGAGCGCCCGGGCTCGCGCAAGGAGCGGGTGCATGAAGCGCTGGTTGCCACTGATCCTTTTTGCAGTCCTGGCCGGGTTCTTCCTCAAGGGACTCTATCTCGATCCACGCGAGGTTCCTTCGCCTTATATAGGCAAACCGGCACCCGAATTTAACCTGCCCCTGGTTGGCCATCCGGAAAAAACCTTCAGCCCGGCTGACATGAAGGGCAAGGTCTGGCTGCTCAACGTCTGGGCGCCATGGTGCGTTTCCTGCCGCCAGGAGCACGCCGGCCTGATGCAGATCGCCCGGATGGGTGTTGTCCCCATTGTCGGCCTGAACTGGAAAGACAAGGATCGCGAGGCGGACGCCCTGCTCGCGCAGACCGGCGATCCCTACGTGGCCGTGGTCGATGATCTTTCCGGCAAGGTCGGCATCGACTATGGCGTGACCGGCACGCCGGAAACCTACGTGATCGACAAGCAGGGCATTGTGCGGATGAAGCACATCGCCGCAATTGACCAGGATAGCTGGGAGAACAAGTTTCTGCCTCTGATCAGGGAACTGAACAAATGAGAGCGCTTCTGATGGCGGCCTTGCTGGCTGCATCCCTTGCTGCGGCTGCCGATGAGGCAAAGCCCCTGGCGGATGACCCCGTGATCGAGCAGCGCATGATCAACCTGGCCTCGGATCTGCGCTGCCTGGTTTGCCAGAACGAATCCCTTGCCGGCTCGCATGCAGAACTGGCTGAAGACCTGCGCAAGGAGATCCGCGCCCAGATGAAGGCAGGCAAGAGTGACAAGGAGGTGATCGAATACCTCACCACCCGTTATGGCGATTTCGTGCTGTACCGCCCGCCGTTCAAGCCGGTAACCTATCTTCTTTGGCTGGGGCCGTTGCTGTTCCTGGCAATCGGCTTGGGCGTCTGGTACTCGACCTTGAAAAAACGCCGTGCCACGCCTGATCACCCGGTGGACGAGAAGCGACTCGCCGCTGCAGCTAAATTGTTGGATGAAAATCAATGAGCCCATTCTGGTCCGTTTCACTGTTCTGGATCATTTCCGTCCTGTTCGTCGCGAGCGCCCTGATCCTCGTTCTGCCTCCCCTGCTGCGCAAGAGACCCGGACCTGACAAGTTGCAGCGTCGGGACATCAACATTTCAGTTTATCGCGACCAGTTGAAGGAAATGGAAGCGGATCGCGCCAGCGGGTTGCTGGCGGACGATCAATTCGAGGCTGCCAAGCTTGAACTGGAGGCCCGTCTCGCGGAGGACGCCCTGGCCCCGGATACGGCAACCGCGCCGGCGGCTTCCGGTAGCCGCCGGATCGGCTACAGCCTCGGCGTGTTGCTGCCCATCGCAGCCTTCGGCCTCTATTTCTGGCTGGGCGACCCCACGTCCATGATGGACATGGCTCATTCGCAATCCAGCCCTGGCAATGCGCAGACCATGGCCGGCGCGCCCGCTGACCATGATATCGCCAAGCTGATCCAGAAGGTCGAGGACAAGGTCAAGGCGAGCCCGGACGATGGCGAGGCCTGGTCCATGCTGGCCAAGTCCTACGCGCTCGTGGAGCGCTGGCCGGATGCGCAGCGCGCCTATGAGCGGGCCGTGGCGCTGCTTCCCCAGGACGCCTCGGTGCTGGCCGGCTATGCCGAGGCGATGGCGATCAACAATAACCGGGTGCTGGCAGGCAAGCCGATGGAACTGGTCCAGCAATCGCTCAAGCTCGACCCCGAAAACATCAAGGGCCTAGAGCTGGCCGGAATCTATGCCATGCAGGAAAGGGATTTCGCCAAGGCCAGCGATTACTTCAAGCGCATCCTCGCGTCGGTGCCCCCCGATTCAGGCTACGCCCAGGACATCCTGTCGGCGCAGAGGCAGGCCGAGCAGATGGCCCACCCGGGGGTCGCTGGGCTGGACAATCTCAACAATCCGCCGCCGATCGCGCCCGGGGCCAAGATCAAGGGCAGTGTCGACATCGCGCCGGCGCTCAAATCCAGGATCGCCCCGACCGATGTACTGTTCCTGTTTGCCCGCGGAGGTCAGGGTGGCCCACCGGTCGCGGCGTTGCGCGCCAGTGCCGGGCAGTTGCCAATAACATTCGAGCTCGACGACAGCATGGCGATGAATCCTGCCAACACGCTCTCGCAACAGCAGCAGGTGTCGCTGGTGGCTCGCGTGTCGAAATCGGGCAGCCCGATGGGGCAGTCCGGCGATCTCGAGGGATCGGTCGCTGCGGTGAAGGTCGGCGCCGAGGGCGTCAAGATCGTGATCGATCAGGTCAAGCCATGAGTGCGCGGCGGTCAGCCGCCGCCGTCCACCCATTTGAGCGGCAGGGTGGGATGGAGTAGAATCCGCCATCACCCGCCCCCGCTCATAACATGACGAAGTATGTGTTTGTCACCGGTGGGGTGGTTTCTTCCCTAGGGAAAGGGATCGCCTCCGCATCACTCGCTGCGCTGCTCGAATCGCGCGGTATCCGCGTCACCCTCCTGAAGCTCGACCCGTACATCAACGTCGATCCCGGCACCATGAGCCCGTTCCAGCATGGCGAGGTGTTCGTCACCGACGATGGCGCGGAAACCGACCTCGATCTGGGCCACTACGAGCGCTTTTCCAGCGCGCGCATGAGCAAGCGCAACAATTTCACCACCGGGCAGATCTACAAGTCGGTCATCGACAAGGAGCGTCGCGGCGATTACCTCGGCGGCACGGTGCAGGTCATTCCGCACATCACAGACGAGATCAAGCATTCGATCCGCGAAGGCGCCATGGGGGCCGACGTAGCGCTCGTCGAAATCGGCGGTACCGTCGGCGACATCGAATCGCTGCCCTTTCTCGAGGCCATTCGCCAGATGGGTTTCGAGGACGGCCCCACGAATACCTGCTTCATCCACCTGACGCTGCTGCCCTACATCGCGACGGCCGGCGAACTCAAGACCAAGCCGACCCAGCACAGCGTCAAGGAATTGCGCGCGATCGGCATCCAGCCCGACGTCCTGCTGTGCCGTGCCGACCGGGAGATTCCGCTGGACGAGCGGCGCAAGATCGCGCTGTTCACCAACGTACGCCCCGAGGCGGTGATCGAGGTGCGCGACGCCGATTCGATCTACAAGATCCCGGCGATGCTGCACGACCAGATGCTCGACGAGATCGTCTGCCACAAGCTCAATATCCTGGCCCGCGCGGCGGATCTGACGGTCTGGAAGAACCTGGTCCATGCACTCGAGCATCCGCAGCACACCGTCAACATCGCGTTCGTCGGCAAGTACGTCGATCTCACCGAGTCCTACAAGTCGCTCTCCGAGGCGATGGTGCACGCTGGCATGCACACGAAGAGCCGGGTCAAGATCCACTACATCGACTCCGAGCAGATCGAGAAGGCCGGTACCGGCTGCCTCAAGGACATGGACGCGATCCTGGTGCCCGGCGGCTTCGGCAAGCGCGGCGTCGAAGGCAAGATTGCCGCGATCCGCTACGCACGCGAGAACAAGGTGCCGTATCTCGGCATCTGCCTCGGCATGCAGCTCGCCGTCGTCGAATTCGCGCGCGACGTCGCCGGCATGAGCGATGCCCATTCCACCGAATTCGAACCGGACACCACGCATCCGGTGATCGGTCTCATCACCGAATGGCTGGACCGCGGCGGCCAGATCGAGAAGCGCAGCCAGGCGTCCGACCTCGGTGGCACCATGCGGCTGGGCGGCCAGCCCTGCGAACTCCGGGAAACGACCCTGGCGCGCGAAATTTACGGGTCAGCCAGCATCGTCGAACGTCACCGTCATCGCTATGAAGTCAACAACAGGCTGCTCGCCGGACTCGAGGCAAAAGGCCTGGTGGTGGCCGGACGTGCGCCGGGCACGGACCTGTGCGAAATGGTCGAGCTGCCAACGACCGTGCACCCGTGGTTCGTCGGGTGTCAGTTCCATCCCGAGTTCACCAGCAATCCGCGCAACGGCCACCCGCTGTTCATCGCTTTCGTGCAGGCCGCGCTGGCGCATCAGGAGGCGCAAGGAAAATGAAGCTGTGTCACTTCGAGGCGGGGTTGGATCAGCCGCTGTTCCTGATTTCCGGTCCGTGCGTGATCGAATCCGAGCAGCTGGCGATGGATACCGCAGGACAGCTCAAGGAAATGTGCGCTGCGCTGGGCATCCCCTTCATCTACAAATCATCCTTCGACAAGGCCAACCGTTCCTCGACCCGGTCCTTCCGCGGACTGGGCCTCGACGAAGGGCTGCGCATCCTGTCCGAGGTCAAGAAGCAGATCGGCGTGCCCGTGCTGACCGACGTGCACGAAGACACGCCGCTCGATGAAGTGGCGGCGGTGGTCGACGTCCTGCAGACGCCGGCTTTCCTCTGCCGCCAGACCAACTTCATCCAGAACGTCGCGCGTGCCGGCCGTCCCGTCAACATCAAGAAGGGACAGTTTCTCGCCCCCTGGGACATGCAGAACGTGGTCGACAAGGCGCGCGAGGTCGGCAACGAACAAATCATGGTATGCGAGCGCGGCGTCTCGTTCGGCTACAACACGCTGGTATCAGACATGCGCGGCCTGGCGATCATGCGCAGCACCGGCTGTCCGGTCGTGTTCGACGCCACCCACTCCGTGCAGCAGCCGGGCGGACAGGGCGCGACCAGCGGCGGGCAGCGCGAATTCGTTCCGGTTCTGGCGCGTGCCGCAGTCGCTGCAGGCGTTGCCGGCGTGTTTGCCGAAACGCATCCGAATCCCGAAGTCGCGCTGTCCGACGGTCCCAACGCGTGGCCGCTCGGCATGATGAAGCAGCTGCTGGAAACGCTGAAGGAAATCGACGCGTTGGTGAAACAACGCGGTTTTGTCGAACACATAATCATGAAAGCTTGACCGGAGGAGCGGGCGGCTTGTCCGCCATCGTTCTCGTATTGAAAACTAAGGAATCAAAGTGAGTGCAATCATTGATGTCGTCGCCCGGGAAATTCTGGACTCCCGCGGCAATCCCACGGTAGAAGCCGACGTGCTGCTGGAATCCGGCGTGATGGGTCGTGCCGCAGTGCCGTCGGGCGCCTCCACCGGCAGCCGCGAGGCGATCGAACTGCGTGACGGCGACAAGTCCCGTTATCTCGGCAAGGGCGTGCTGAAGGCCGTCGAGCACGTCAATACGGAAATCTGCGAAGCCATCATCGGCCTCGATGTAGAAGACCAGGCCTTCATCGACCGGACCATGATCGAACTCGACGGCACCGAGAACAAATCGCGTCTGGGCGCCAATGCGCTGCTGGCGGTGTCGATGGCGTGCGCGCGCGCCGCTGCCGAGCAGGCCGGTCTGCCGCTTTACCGCTATCTCGGCGGTGCCGCACCGATGGCCTTGCCGGTGCCGATGATGAACATCATCAACGGCGGCGCACATGCCAACAACAACATCGACATGCAGGAATTCATGGTGATCCCGGTCGGCGCACCGAGCTTCCGCGAAGCGCTGCGCTACGGCGCCGAAGTGTTCCATGCGCTCAAGAAGCTGCTCGACGATGCCGGCATGGCGACGACCGTCGGCGACGAAGGCGGCTTCGCACCCAACCTGGAATCGCATGAAGCGGCACTGAAACTCATCGTCCAGGCCATCGAGAAAGCCGGCCTGCAGCCCGGAATCGACGTCGCCATCGGCGTCGATTGCGCCGCGTCCGAGTTCTACAAGGACGGCTTCTACCACCTCGCGTCAGAGAACCTGAAGCTGAACTCCGCCCAGCTGACCGACTACCTCGCGGCCTGGTGCGACAAGTACCCGATCATCAGCATCGAGGACGCCATGGCAGAAGGGGACTGGGATGGCTGGAAGATCCTGACCGACAAACTTGGCAAGCGCGTGCAGCTGGTAGGCGACGATCTGTTCGTCACCAATGTGAAGATTCTGAAGGAAGGCATCGACAAGCAGATCGCCAACTCGATCCTGATCAAGGTCAACCAGATCGGCACGTTGTCGGAGACCTTCCAGGCGATCGAGATGGCCAAGCAGGCGGGCTACACGTCGGTGATCTCCCACCGCTCGGGCGAGACCGAAGATGCCACGATCGCCGATCTCGCAGTCGCCACCAATGCGGGCCAGATCAAGACCGGCTCGCTGTCGCGTTCCGATCGTATGGCAAAATACAACCAGCTGTTGCGCATCGAGGAAGAACTCGGCGACACCGCAAGCTTCCCGGGGCGTGATGCTTTCCGCCAACGCGGCTAAGTTCCGTAGCGCCGGGTTCGGCGCACGCCTTCGCGGCCGGGCGATGACCGTGGTCCTGATTTCGGCAATCGTGCTGCTGCAATATCCCCTGTGGTTTGGCGAGGGAGGCTGGTTGAAGGTACGCGAGCAGGCACGAAAGGTCGACACGCAGCAGTCATTGAACCGGCGGCTGCAAACGCGCAACGCTGGATTGCTGGCCGAAATCGGCGACCTCAAGCAGGGGCGCGATGCCATCGAGGAGCGTGCGCGCAATGAACTTGGCATGATCGCGCCGGACGAATGGTTCGTGCGTGTCGTGCCGGCCCATACCGTTCAGTCGGGAAAATAAATGAGTGATTTGCAAGTCTGGCTGTTGGCGATCGGTGCGGCCATCGTGGTGGCGGTGGTGATATTCAACTGGCTTCAGGAGCGCCGTTTCCGCAAGCAGGCCGAAGCGGCATTCAATGCGCCGCAGGAGGATGCCCAAAAGACGGGCACCGCAATGCCGCGCGTCATGCACACCCGGCCCGAACCTGTCCTGCGGGAACCGGTTTTCGATGCAGATAGCGTGACGCCGGTCGACGAGGCCAACGAACCCAAATGGCACATGGAAGCGGACCTGCCGCAATCGGCCGAGGCGCCCGCCCGGGAACAGGCCGCGCCGGCAGCGGTCCACGCGCCGGTTGTTCCGCCACGATCCGAACCGGCTGCCGCACCGAGCGTCGTTCCGCTCAGTCCCAATCCATTCATGCAGCCGAGCACGACTGCTGCGACCGCCGCGAGCCAGCCGGTTCCCTACGACGAGTTGATCGAGTATCGCATCCGCATAGGCGGCGAGGGGGTCCTCGCCAACGTGTTCGCCGATGCCTTCAGTCATGCACGGACACTGGGCAAGGCCGTGCGCTGGCTCGGGCTGCCGGTCGGCGGCAAGGACTGGGAAGACGTGCATCCCTGGCGCGACGTCAACTATCAGCGCATCGTCGTGACCATGCAGCTGGCCGACCGCAACGGCGCGGTCCAGGAGGAGCAGCTGTCCGCCCTCTGCGGCACGCTGCAAGCCGTGGCGCAGGCCCATGGCCTGCAAGTCGCCTGCGACGATCAGGTCGATGCGCTGGAACGCGCACAGTCCATCGACCGGTTCTGCGTCGACGTCGATGTGCTGATCGGCCTGAACGTGGTGGCACGCGGCGAGGGGGCGGTCAACCTGGCGCGCATCGTGCACGAAGCCGAGGACAGCGGCATGGTGTTGGGTGCTGACGGCGTGTTCCAGCTGATCGACAGTCGGGGCGAACCCCTGTATGCCCTGTGCAATCACGATGCCGAGCCATTCAGTCCGATGGTGGCCGAGGGCCAGACATCACAGGGCGTCACGCTGCAGTTCGATGTGCCGCGCGTGCCCGATGGACTCAAGGTGTTCGACAACATGGTGGCGTTCGGCCGCAAGATCGCCAATGAGGTCGGCGGCATACTGGTGGACGACAACCTGCGTCCGCTGACCGACGCCGGCATCGAAAAAATCCGCACCCAGCTCGCGCAAATATACGAACGCATGGAAGCGCGCGGCGTGCCATCCGGATCCCGGCGGGCGCTGCGTCTGTTCTCCTGATGCCGTCGTCCGATGTGCTGGCGCGCGTGACCAGGCTGCGCCAGGAGATCGAACGCCACAACTACGCCTACTACGTCCTCGACGCGCCGACCATCCCGGACGCGGAATACGACAGCCTGTTTCGCGAGCTGCAGGCGCTCGAGGCGCAGCACCCAGAACTCGTCACGCCCGATTCGCCAACCCAGCGCGTGGGCGGCAAGCCCCTTGAAGGCTTCACGCCGGTGCGGCATGTCGTGCCGATGCTGTCGATCCGCACCGAAACCGACACCGAGGCCAGCGGCGCGCAGGCTTTTGACGCGCGGGTGCGCAAGGAACTGGGGCTGGCCGACGGCGATTCGCCGGTCGAATATTCCGCCGAACTGAAATTCGACGGGCTGGCCATCAACCTGCGCTATGAGCAGGGCATCCTGGTCCAGGCCGCAACCCGCGGCGACGGCGAGACCGGGGAGGATGTGACGCAGAATATCCGCACCATTCATGCCATCCCGCTGCGGTTGCTGTCCGAGCCCGCGCCCGACGTGCTCGAAGTGCGTGGCGAGGTCTACATGCGGCGCGACGATTTCGAGCGCTACAACGCGAGGCAGCGCGAGACCGGCAAGCCTACCCTGGTCAATCCGCGCAATGGGGCGGCAGGCAGCATCCGGCAACTCGATCCGGCAATGGCGGCGCAGCGTCCGCTGTCTTTTTTTGCCTATGGCCTGGGCGAGGTCCGGGGCTGGCAGGATGCGCCGCCGACCCACAGCGCCACGCTTGATGCCCTCGCGCACATGGGCGTGCCGGTGTGCGCCGAGCGCATCACCGGGCGGGGGGCATCCCCGCTGGTAGCGTTTCATGAAGATGTCGCAGCGCGCCGCGACCAGTTGCCGTTCGACATCGACGGCGTGGTCTACAAGGTCAACCGCTTCGACCAGCAGCAGGCTCTCGGCTTCGTCTCGCGCGAGCCGCGCTGGGCGGTGGCGCACAAGTACCCGGCGCAGGAGCAGCTGACCACCGTGCTCGACATCGACGTGCAGGTCGGAAGGACCGGCGCATTGACCCCGGTGGCGCGGCTCGCACCCGTTTTCGTCGGCGGGGTGACGGTGACCAATGCCACGCTGCACAACCAGGACGAAATCGATCGCAAGGATGTGCGGGTGGGCGACACCGTGATCGTGCGGCGCGCCGGCGATGTCATCCCCGAGGTCGTCGCCACGGTCATCGCGCGGCGTCCCGATCCTGCGCCGCCGCGTTTCAGCATTCTGCGGCGCTATCCGGTCTGCCCCGAATGCGGCTCGCACGTCGCGCGGCTGGACGGCGAAGCCGTGGTGCGCTGCACCGGCGGCCTATACTGCCCGGCGCAACGCAAGCAGGCTCTGCTTCATTTCGCGGGACGCCGTGCGATGGACATCGAAGGACTCGGAGACAAGCTCGTCGACCAGTTGGTCGATCGCGAACTGGTTCGTACGCCTGCCGATGTCTATGGCCTGAGCCAGGAGACCCTCGCCGGTCTCGAGCGCATGGCCGAGAAGTCGGCTGCCAATCTGCGCGCGGCAATCGAGACCAGCAAGGCGACCACGCTGGCACGCTTCATTTTTGCGCTGGGTATCCGCAATGTCGGGGAGGCCACTGCCAAGGACCTGGCGCAGCACTTCGGTACGCTCGACAAACTTGTTGCTGCAGGCGAAGCGGACCTGCTCGCGGTGCGCGATATCGGACCCATCGTGGCGCAGTCGATCATTCAGTTCTTTGCCGAACCGCATAACCTCGAGGTGGTCGGCAAGCTGCGTGCGGCGGGGGTGAACTGGTCCGAGTCCGCCGGGATGAAACAATCGGCTGGTATGCTTGCAGGCAGGACACTGGTGCTGACGGGTACCTTGCCGACACTGACGCGCGAGGCCGCGAAGGAACGGATCGAGGCCGCAGGCGGCAAGGTGGCCGGGTCGGTATCGAAGAAGACCGACTACGTGATCGCCGGCGAGGAGGCGGGAAGCAAGCTGGCGAAAGCGCAGGAACTGGGCGTCACCATCCTCGACGAGGCAGGCTTGCTGGCCTTGCTGTCCGGCACTCCGGACTAGTCAGCCGACAAACCAGGTCGCCGCATCAGAAAAACTTCAGGAAGGCATCATGCAAAAAGTCAAAAAAGCCGTATTCCCGGTCGCTGGTCTGGGCACCCGATTTCTGCCGGCCACCAAGGCCAGCCCCAAGGAAATGCTACCGATCGTCGACAAGCCGCTGATCCAGTACGCGGTCGAGGAGGCGATGGACGCCGGCATCACCGACATCATCTTCGTCAGCAGCCGCACCAAGCGCACGGTCGAAGACCATTTCGACAAGGCCTACGAGCTCGAAACCGAGCTGGCGGCGCGCGGCAAGCATCGCGACCTGGAACTCGTGCAGTCGATCCGGCCGGCCGGGGTGAACTTCATCTACATCCGCCAGGCCGAGGCGCTCGGACTCGGCCACGCCGTCCTGTGTGCCAAGCCGGTGGTCGGCAACGAGCCCTTCGCGGTCATACTCGCCGACGATCTGATCGACGGCAGCCCGACGGCGATGAAGCAGATGGTCGACCAGTACGACTTCTACCAGTGTTCGGTGCTCGGCGTGCAGCAGGTTGCCCCCGACGAAACGGCATCCTACGGCATCGTCGACGCCACGCCCCTCGACGAGCGGGTGTCGCGCGTCAACGCGATCGTCGAGAAGCCCAGGCCCGAAGATGCGCCGTCCACCCTCGGCGTGGTCGGCCGCTACATCCTGACCCCGCGCGTCTTTCACCACATCGAGCAACTCAAGCCCGGCGCCGGCGGCGAACTGCAGCTGACCGACGCGATCGCCGCATTGCTGATCGAACAGCAGGTGCTGGCCTACGCTTTCGACGGTACCCGCTACGATTGCGGCAGCAAGCTCGGGTATCTGCAGGCCTCAGTCGAATATGCACTGAAGCACGCCGAAATCAGCGAGGACTTTTCCGCATATCTCAAGTCGCGAATCTGCTGATCCCGGCCGATTCGCCCAGGCGCTTTTCCGATCCGGCGCTCTCCCAGCGCAGCGGGCCGTTCAGGGCTGGCCGTGCAACCAAACGGCAGCTTCGAGCGCGTCGCCCGCGGCCATGCCCTGACCCAGCAGCGCGGCGACCATGCCGGTCAGGCGGTCGCCCGATCCGGCCTGGGCAAGCCAGGGGCCGCCCGTCGTGTTGAGGGCGTAGCGGCCGTCAGGATGGGCGATCACGGTGCCAGCGCCCTTGAGCGCGACATGCGCATGGAACTGGGCGGCCAGTCTGTGCGCGAACGCGATGCGGTCCGCCTGCAGCGCCACCGTACTCATGCCAAGCAGGCGCGCGGCTTCGCCGGGATGCGGGGTCAGCAGCGTGGGCTGGGTGCGGCGAGCAAGCTTGCGCGCCAGATCGTGCTCGCCAGCCAGCAGATTCAGCGCGTCGGCATCCAGCAGCAGCGGGCAGGCCGCATCCAGCGCAGTTTCCAGCACGGCGTGCGCACGCGTCGCCTGTCCCAGGCCGGGGCCGATCGCGAGCACGCTCAAAGCTGATTCAGTCAGCCGCTCCGGCGCGGAGAACATCAGGCGCGGCTCCAGGTAGTCGACCACGACGCGCTCGTCGAGCATGCCCAGCGTGACGCTGCCGGCACCCTGCTGCAAGGCGGCGCGCCCGGCGATCAGGCAGGCGCCCACCATGCCGCTGGCCCCGCCGATGATGCCGATGCGTCCAAACAGACCCTTGTGGCTGTTGCGGGGGCGCGGCGGCAGCCGATGGCGGGACTCCAGCTGCGTCAGCGCGATGCCTGACGTCGCCGGTGCAGGCTCGACGCCGAGCGAGTCGAGCAGGACGGTGCCGGCGCAATCCGGTCCGTCGGCGGTGAGCAGGCCCGGCTTGCAGCCGAGAAAACTCAGCGTGTGGCCGGCCCGCACGGCGCAGCCGCGAATCCGCCCGCTGTCGCTGTCGAGTCCGCTCGGTACGTCGAGCGCGAGTATGGGGCAGGACCAGGCATTGATCCGTTCGATCCAGCGCGCCTCCTGTCCCGTCACGTCGCGCGTCAGTCCCACGCCGAACAGTCCGTCGATGACGAGGCTGAACCGTTGGGCAGGTGGAATGTCGGCCTCGATCGTGCCGCCGCCGCTGCACCAGGCATCCCGTGCACGGGCGGCGTCCGGCGGCAGCCGCGCACGATCGGCGCGGCTCACGACGATGACGCGAAATCCCTGTCGGGTCAGCTGGCGCGCCGCAACCAGCGCGTCGCCGCCGTTGTTGCCGGGCCCGGCGAGCACCAGCACCGGGTCGCCCGATTCGCTGGCCAGCGTGGCGGCCAGATCGGCCGCTGCCGCGCCGGCCTTTTCCATCAGCGGGTCATGCGGATGCGCAGCCAGCCACTGTCGTTCAACGGCACGGACATCGGCGGCCGTCAGCAAGGCGGGCGAAATCAGGGCAGGCAGGGCGGTCGGCATCGGGCACGGCATCCACGGGACAGGTGCGGCCTATCTTAAACCCGGCGGCAGGGCACTTGCGCATCCTCGCAGCCTCCCGCTGTCAGGACGCGGCCGGTGAAGGTTTCCCGGCGCCCCGGCTGTTTGCCGGCAGTCCGCGCGATGCCTTGCAAGACCGGCTCATCGGCCTAAACTTCAGAGCATTCCGATGCTTCGAGGAGTATCGAAAATGACCAAGCATCTGAGTCCGTCGGGCGGCGCAGTGATGCAATGTTCCGACGATGCAGGCTGCGTGACGCTGAACTGTGCAGTCTGCCTGAAGGAAGTCCCGGCCGATGCCATCAGGCTGGCCGATGCCCAGGACTATGTGCTGCATTTTTGCGGGCTTGACTGTCTGGAAGCATGGCGGAAGCAGGCTGAGTAATGCAGCAGGCCATCGGGGCCAGGCCAGCCCTGATCGGCTAAAATGGCGGCTTTGCCCCGTTCGCAACGTCGCACATGTCCTCCATCGTCTCGCTCCCCGGCAGTGTCGCCCTGTCAGCCTTCCGCATCGACAAGATCCGCCAGGAGGCGGCCCGCCTCGGGATCGCCCTGGGCGACGTCGAAGCGCGCTTCTGGCATTTTCTCGAGATCGAAGCCGACCTCGATGCGGCCGCCGCGGCGCAGCTTGACCGGACACTGGATTACGGACCCCCGACCGACAGGCCTGCGGCGTCCGACGTGCAACTTCTGGTGACACCCCGGCCTGGCACGATTTCACCCTGGTCGTCCA
>JAYRNU010000068.1:0-28198 GCA_041912015.1 Thiobacillus sp.
AGAAATGCTCGAGCAGGCGGCGCGCGATCGGCGGGGGGATGCGAACCGCGCGGGTCGTGCCATCCGACAGCGTCACCGTGATGCCGGTGGCGTGGTGGCTGACCAGTTCCGCGTCCGACTCGGCGCACAGCATCTGCTCCGCCATGATCGACTCGTACTCGGCCTCGACCGCTTGCTGCAGCAGGTCGTCGAGCCCGTCCGGCAGTTCGACGACGAAGCCGGCAATCTCGTCCTGCCGCACGCTGCAGGCGATGCCGCGCGCCGCCACGAAGGCCACGAAACGGTCACGCAGCGTCGCGTCGAACAGCATGTATTCGAATCCCACGGCGCTGTCTCGCTGCTAGGCGCTGGCGCGCCGCGCGGTCATCAGGAACACGGGGTAGTCGCGCGTCCCGTTCTCCAACTCCTTGGCGATGCTGAACACGGTCTGGAAGCCGACGTCGGTGAAGCCGGCGTCGGTCGAACGGCGGGCCAGCTCGTCCCGGTCGAAGCCGTGGTGCACGTCGACCTCGATGCCGTGAAACGATCCGTCCTCCTGGTCGAGGTCGGCGATGGCCAGATAACCGCCGGGAGCCAGCAGGTCGTGGAAGACGCGCAGGATGTGGTCGGTGTCGGGCACGTGATGCAGCGTCATCGAGGTGACGATCAGGTCGAAGGTCCGGTCAGGCGCCGGGTCGGTCAGCAGGTCGAGCTGCAGCGGCGTCATGTGGGTCGCGCCGTGCGCAGCGATCTTCTCGGCCACGACCTCGAGCATGCCGGCTGAGCTGTCCGCCATCAGGATCGTGCCGAGTTCGTTCTTGAGCGGGAACGACAGCAGACCCGTGCCGCAGCCATAATCGAGGGCGCTCATGCCGTGGTGTAGCGGGACGCTGCTGCGCAGGGCATCGGCAATCTTGAGCCCGCGCTCGCGGAAGAGCGGATTGTCGTCCCATTGGCGGGCCTTGCTGTCGAAGTGGGTGGCATCGAGCCGGGTGGGCTGGGAGTTGGTCATGATCAAGCGAAGGAATAAGGGTTCAGTATGCCTGAATCAGCGCAGTGCAATGCTGGCTCAAGCCGTATTGTCAGGCATGCCGTGCCTTGCGTGTCGGGCCGGGCTTCCTGGGCGTCAGGAGGCAACAACGTACAGGGCGATGCAAAGCGCAGGAAAGACCAGCGTCGTATGGAACGTGCGGGTGACCAGCTGAATGATCGGAAGGGGAGGCTTTGCGCGCGTGCGTGCCCAGTTCATGGCTGCGGTGACCGGGATGGCGATCATTCCCAGAAGCATCACGCCCAGTCCGACAAATTCGCCGCCCGGCTTGTGTGAAAACATGATCGCCGCGCCGACCAGCAGCTGCAGGCAGGAGGGCAACAAAACGAAGAGCAGGAATTTCATGCGGATGAAGGCGGGTTGACAGGATTTGACCCCGCAAGTTTGGAGGTGTCCGGATTGTGCAGCACAGCCTTCCATCTCGCCAGCTTGTCTTCGAACGACCTTGCTGCATGGGCCGGGCTGGTCGACGGCAGCGTTTCGCTGCGGATCGCGCGAAAAGCATCGGGCAGGCCGGGCAGGACGAGGCGACGGTAGAGTTCGGCCGCCTTGCCGCCGTTGAAGCAGATCAGGCCGATTCCCGGATGGGACGCGAGGAACGCGGCAAAGTCGTTGGGCACCACGCTCGCATGCACGATCGCGGCATCGAGACTGCCCGGTCGCTGCGCCGCGGCGCAAACGTCCCACAGCGCCACCCCGCTGCGGATCAGGCGCTGCGACCGCTCCGCATAGGGCAACTCCGGTCCTGCGTCGAACAGGCGACCCATGATCTTCCAGAACGCATTGTGCGGCAGGGCATAGTATTGCTGACGCTGCAGCGACATCTGCCCGGGCAGGCTGCCGAGGATCAGCATCCGCGCATGCGCGTCGGCGATCGGTGGAAAGCCCTGGTCGCGCATGGGCTAAGCCGTCCGTTCGAAGCACGCCAGCCGCACGTCCGCGCCGAGCGACAGCGCCGTCAGGGCGGCGGCGGCTGCGCGGCCCGAGGCGCTGGCGCGGTGCAGATGCGGCGTCATCGCCAGCAGGTCGGCGATCTGTTCGGCACCCGTCAGCGCCAAGGTGAAGCGCAGCGATTCCGTCGACAGATGGCGGAAGCCTGCCGGGGCGCGCGTCTCGGCCGGGCGTTCCGGCTTCAGGCTGGGGTAGATGATCTCGCGCAGTTCGCGCAGGTGCTCGGGGCCGGCGTCGACCTGCAGCAGCCGCCCGCCGGGCTTCAGCACGCGCGCGAACTCGGCATACACCGGGAAGCCGAACAGGCACAGTACGCGATCGAGCGTGCCCGGCAGCACCGGCAGGTGGGCGTTGCTGCCCACCACCCAGGTGGGGCGCCGGTCCAGCTTCGCCGCCGCCAGCACCGCCCACTTGGAAATATCCAACCCGAGCAGCGCCATCGATTGTCCATCCGGCAGTGCCGCGGCCAGCTGGCGCAGGTAGTAGCCCTCGCCGCTGCCGGCATCGAGGCAGTTGCTTGTGGCGCCCGCAGGCAGATCCACCAGTACGGCCCGGTTGACCGCTGCGGCGATCGGCGCGTAGAAGCCGGTCGACAGAAAGCGCCGCCGCGCCGCGACCATCTCCTTGCTGTCGCCGGGGTCGCGCGAGCGCTTGTGCTGCACCGGCAGCAGGTTGACGTAGCCCTGGCTCGCGATGTCGAAATGGTGACCTGCGGCGCAGCGCCAGGCTGGGCCACTCATCAGCAAGGGCAGGCCATCGAGCGGGCAGGCCAGCGCATCGAATGCGATGACGCTCATTGAATTCCGGTGCAGACGCATCGAGGCGCGGCAGCTTGCGTCAGTCTCCGCCGCATCCACCGTCGCCCCCGCCGCCATCGCCGCAGTCGTGAATCGGCCCGGCGTCATGGCCGGCATCACCGCTGCCGCCCTGCGCTTGCCCTGCGCCCCTGCCCGGCGTGCCAGGCCAGCGCAGGAAACCGAGCATCAGTACCGCGACGCCGGCAAAACTTGCCCACCTCGCAAAGGGCCATTGCCAATAATCGATCAGCACGCCGATACCGCCGAGGAAACAGCCCGACACAAGCCACCGCATCCCGATTTCGAAGCCCGGATCAATAAAGGCTGCACTGTCGGCAATGGCCCGGCTCAGCCGCCCACGCGCAGCATGTCGGGAATGTCGAGGCGCTCATCCCGATCGAACTCGACCTGCGTCGCGTCGCCCTGCCGCGTAAACGACATGGGATGCGAGGCATCCGCGGCGACGGGCTTGTCCTCGATGAAGAGGATACGGCGCAGGTATGGCTTGGGGCTGCGCACGCCCACCGTTGCCGCGCCGTCGAAACTGCGGCGGATGACAAAAGCCTTGCTGCGCGCCGTGCCCGTCGCGGCGATCGGCACGTGGTTCGTTGAAACCGGCGCCAGCGCGATCGCAACGATCGGGAAAAAACCGCTTCATGTACATCCTTCTGTCTACTGTGTGCCGCATTAAACGCGGTGTCATGCGGAGTCGATCATGATTCGCCTCGCTGCCGTCTGCCGAGACCCCCATGCATTATGCCGCCCCCGGCCGCAAGCGCGAGTCGCTCAGCGATGAACGGATTTATGCCGGGTCCTGCAAAGCTTTCTGCATCGCCTCTGCGGACACCGGATAGGTCAGCACGGCATGGACAGGAAACAGTGCCAGCAGCTTGTCGACATGATCGGCCTCGCGCGGATGCAGGAACACGATGATCTTCGCCTCGGGTGCGAAGCGCTGCAGCGTCCGGATCGTGACGTCGAGGTTGGATATGTTCGCGCCGGCGTAGTTGTTGCCCCAGCCGTAGACGAATTCCCCGACAAAGTAGTCGGGCGGCTGCTTCTGCAGGGCGCGGTGAAGATTGCGGGCGGAGTCGAAACGCTGCGCCTCGATGCCGAGCTCGCGGTACACGGCGCTGAAATCGGGAGGGAAGGGGGATTCGAACAGGGAATACAGGGTTTTCATGGCACGGCTGCTTGCATCGACAGGCCATTGTACTGACAGCAGCGGCGTGCAGCCGAAAGTGCCGGCCTGGTTCTCGTCGGCGCCGCTGGCAAGCCGGCATGGACCAGGCCGGCCCGCGAACCCCTGCGGCAGGAACGGGTTGCCTGAGGGCCACCGCGTGGATCTACTTCCGCATGATCACGACCTGCAGGTACTCGCCGGGCACGACCAGAGAGTTCGGCCCGCCGACGTTGCGGCGTTCGAGCAGGGCGCTGATGTCGCGGGTGAGCTCGTCCTGGCGTTCGGCATCGAGCGCTGCATACACCTTGTAGGTCGGCCCGTAGAAGTTGCGGAAAAGCTCGATCCAGTGCGCGGGCGAGCGATAGCGGAAGTTGAAGGTCCGTCGCTCGGAGCGGATGTCGGCGGCGTCGGGTCCGAACAGCTCGACGATGCGTGGCTCGGTTCCCCAGCGTGCCGGCGACTGCAGGCCGGCCGGCGGCGGCACGTAGGCCGCGATCAGGCGGAACAGTTCGCCGATGAAGCCGTCCGGTGTCCAGCTGGCGAGGCCGATGCGGCCGCCGCCGCGTACCACGCGCGTCAGCTCGCGCGCCGCCTGCGCCTGGTCGGGCGCGAACATCACGCCGAACGACGACAGCGCGACGTCGAATTCGCCGTCGGCAAACGGCAGGTTTTCGGCGTCGGCGACCCGGAAGCCGACATCCAGGCCGTTGGCGCGAGCGCGCGCCGCGCCTTTTTCGAGCAGGTCGGGCACGTAGTCGGTCGAAGTGACCTCGGCGAAGCGCCGCGCCGCGGCCAGCGTGGCGTTGCCGTTGCCGGCCGCCACGTCGAGCACGCGCTCGCCGGCGCGCAGGTCGACCGCCTCCGCCAGGTTTTCGCCGACGATCTGCAGCGTCGAACCGATCACGGCGTAGTCGCCGCTGGCCCAGATGCCCTGCTGGCGCTGCTTGATGGCGGCGAAATCGATCGCCGAAGCGGGTGGGACAGGCATTCCGGATTCAGGGATGCGGACATTGAGTTTCGCGTTCATGGCTTATCTCCTCGTGGTCATTGGCAAACCCTGCGTGTCGCGGCAGGGCCTGACCGCACCTCGACACGACAGGTCCGGTTCAGTGACTGCATCTTGGCAAGGATGCGCTTTTGACACTTCACCCTGCGTCGGGCAAATTTGCTCGTGCGTCCGGGAATTGCGCGAGCGGGTCCGGGCTTGATCGAACTGTCGTCGAAAGGCCGATGCCATGAGCCGAGACACCCTTTCCGACCTGCTGCGCGCGGTGCGCGTGCGTGGCGCCGTCTTCTACTACGTGAGCTGCAGCGACAAGTGGTCTGCCGAGGCACCGCCGGCGCGCGAGATCGCCGAGGCGGTCATGCCTGGCAGCGAGCACGTCATCGAGTACCACATGATCGCCAAGGGAAACGGCTGGGCGGCGGTGGACGGCGAAGCGCCGGTCAGGCTCGCCGCCGGCGACGTCGTGATGTTTCCTCATGGCGACCGCCATGTGCTGTCGAGCGCGCCCGGCATCGAACCGCTGCGGCGCTCGGCCGAGTGGGTATTCTCGACGCGCAATGTTCCGAAGCCGATGCCGATCGCCTACCACCATGGCGTCGTCGAGCCCGGCGCGCCGATCCCGGTCGACGAGGCCGACACCATCGCCGTCTGCGGCTTCCTCGGCTGCGACCTGCGGCCCTTCAACCCGCTGATCGCGGCACTGCCACGGATCCTGCACCTGCCGGCCGAGCAGGCGAGCGGCTGGGCCCGGCGCGTGATCGAACAGGCCGTCGTCGAGTCGAACAGCGCACGCCCCGGCGGCGACGCCGTGCTCGAGCGGCTCGCCGAAATGATGTTCGTCGACGCGGCGCGCCGCTATCTCGACACCCTGCCCGAAGGCAGCCTGGGCTGGCTCGCCGGCCTGCGCGATCGCTTCGTCGGCAAGGCGCTCGAACTGATGCACGCGCGACCAGAGCATGACTGGAGCGTAGAGGACATCGCGCGCGAAGTCGGCCTTTCGCGCTCCGCGCTGCACGAGCGCTTCGTCCAGTATCTCGGCTACCCGCCGATGCACTATCTCGCCAGCTGGCGCATCCAGCTTGGCAGCCGACTGCTCAGGGAATCGAACCGCACCGTCGCGACCGTCGCGCTCGAGGTCGGCTACGATTCGGAAGCCGCTTTCTCGCGTGCGTTCAAGCGCATGGTCGGCATGTCGCCGGCGGCGTGGCGGCGGGCGCAGGTAGGGCGGTAGCCGGCGTGCAGCGGAGGAAGGCCTGCCATGCCACCCGGGGAACATTTCCTTGTCCGGGCATTCTCGATCAGCTAGAGGCGCGGGTCGGTCTCATTGCCTTCGCCAGACCTGTGCGCCGTGCGCACTTACCTGTCAGAAGAAGATTCACATGGCTTGCGCAACCAGCGAGAAGCAGGTGATCGAGCTCGAACGCCAAGACTGGCAAGCGATGACGGATAAGGACATCGACGCCGTGCTGAGCATGACCGACGATCCCTGTATCGTCACCGGCGCCCAAGGGGTGGTCGGGATCGACCACAAGACATTCAAGAGCATGATGCGGAGCGCATCCTGGAGGGAAGAAGACTTCAAGCTGAACGACGACATGCAGGTCCGGATGCTGGGCGAGGACGTCGCCGTCGTGGCCTACAAGGTGCACGAAGCGCTGACCGCGGAGGGCACGCCCGTCACGCTCGATGCGGCCGATTCGTCAACCTGGGTGCGGCGAGACGGTCACTGGCTACGCGCCACCCACACCGAGACCCTGTCCGGCGCCCCCTGCGGCCGCGACCGGCATTGACCGGCCCGGGTGTTTGAATCAGTGCCGGTGCGGTCGGTCGTACAAGGCGCGCAGTTCGTCCTTGGTCGCTTCCAGCCGGGCCCGCTGCGCTGCCGTCAGTTGGCCTCCGGCCCGATTGATGAAGAAGTTGAGCATGGCCATGGCCGAACGGAAAGGTGTCGTCTTCCGGCGATGGCTGCGCTCCGCCGAGCGCCTGAGCGACAGAGCAATCGTGTGCGGGTCGTCCAGGCGAAACACGCCGGGTTCCAAATCCAGCGCATTGCTGCGGGTCGTGGCCCGCTGCGACCAGCGCTCGCGATCCGCCAGCGCGCCGCGCGGCTTGGGGGAGTTCATGATGCGAGGCAACTGGAGAAAGCGCCGTTCGCCCGTTCGGCAGGCTCACGACACAGTCTGAGCCTGTCGAAGCACAATCAGTGCCGGTGCTTGAAGAACTGGATTTCCCGCTCGTGCTCTTCGGCCGCTTCTCGCGTCTCGAACGTTCCCAGATTGCGACGCTTGCCGGTCCTGGGGTCGACCTTGATCGAGTAGAGCCGGTATTCGCCGGACTTGAGTCTGCGGATCATGGCTGCCTTCGTCGGGTCGGTTGAGCATACGCATCAGGCTGGATGGTGCGGGACGACCGAAAGTTCCGGGCCGAGGCGACGCAGGACTGATCCGCATGGGTGTGTTGCGGGCTTGTCATCAAGCCCACAATCCCCGGATCGCGTCAGCCCCGCTCGGGGGCGACCGCTCCGGGGAATCCTTCCTGGCAAGTGCCTGTTGCCGCTACGGCAGGCAAATATGCGCTGCGTAGGTCTGCTGGACAATCTTGCCATCCTTGACCACGAACGTGTCCGTGCCAAGCGGAATCAGTTCGCCAACGCTCCACACGATGTAACCCACCTCGTCGTGTGCCTCCTGGGTGCGCATTCGAAAGAGTGCAAGCGTCTGTTCGGACAGGTTCTCCAGGAACGCCTGGAAGAAGCGCCGGATTTCGTCGACGCCGCGGTAAACGCCATCCGGCGCATGCAGGATGGCCTGCCGGTCATAATCCGCAACGATGCCATCCACGCCCTGGTTGGTCATGAACGCATGAAGGTGACGGTTGATTACGTCCAGGGTCTGTTCGGTGCTGGTAGTCATGGTCTTCTCCTTAAGTTGGGTGTCAGTTGGGGCATCAGTCGTCAAGCAGTGCAACGACGCTACGTGTCCTGGATCGCCGAAACGGAATCAGCTTGGGCGTACTGCGCTGGTAGGCGCGGTAGCGCGCGCCGAACTGCCTCACCAGATCCCGCTCTTCGTACAGGAGTCCGATGAGCACGTAGACTGTCATCCCGCCGGCGAGCAGCAGATGGCTGACGGTCATGGCGCCGGTGGACCATAAGCCGATCAAGACGCCGAGCTGCATCGGATGGCGGACCCGACGATATAGCCAGGGGGCCTTGAATTCGACCGGCGTATAAGGCAGCCCTCGGGTGTGCAGATAAAGCTGGCGCAGCCCGAACAGGTCGGCGTGATTGATGAGGAACGTGGTCAGCAGCACGAGTCCCCAGCCGCCGAGCGCAATGCCCGTCAGGGCGCTGGCAAGCAAGCCGTCGTCGAGCTTCCACAACTGCCCGGGCGGCGGTTGCCAGAACCCGATCAGCACGCCCAGAACCAGGCTGGTCGCCAGCAGATAGGTGCTGCGCTCGAGATGCGCGGGAACATGGGCCGTCATCCACGTCTTGAAGCCCGCGCGCGCCATCACGCTGTGCTGCAGCCCGAACAAGGCGATCAGCGCGAGGTCAACGAGCCAGGCCCATGCCGGCGGCAGCGCGCCAGCACTGTCGACGTTGACCGGGGTCAGCACACCCACGCTGAATCCGACGAAATAGAGCAGGGTGAGGAAGCCCGCCAGATACGCGCCGAGTCCATAAATCCAGTTCGATAATGTTTTCACGTCACACCTCCATTCAGGGTTGCTGGAGTGCCTAATCTAGGCCGCGATGCCTTGATGCTCTAGTGCGCAATCTGTAGTAACCCGCTACGCTTTGCGTAGCTACCGGGAGATGCCATGCTGAGATACGGCCAGTTTTGCCCCATCGCCAAGGCCAGCGAGGTGCTTGGTGAGAAATGGACGGTATTGATCGTGCGGGAGCTGCTGCTCGGCACCCGGCGCTTCAACGACTTCCAGCGCGCGTTGTCGTTGATCTCGCCGACCGTGCTCGCCAAACGGCTGAAGACGCTGGAGGAGCACGGACTGCTGTTCCGCAAGGCCGTCCCCGGTGGACGCGCGACCGAATATCACCTCACGCCTGCCGGCAGGGAACTCTACCCGGTGATCGAAGAGCTGGCCGTGTGGGGAATGCGCTGGGCGCGCAAGCAGATGGAAGACTCGGAACTGGACGTCGAACTGCTGATGTGGGATATCCAGCGCCGCATCAACCGCGATGCGCTGCCCGGCGGGCAGGCGGTGATCCGCTTCAACTTTGCGGGATTGAAGCGCTATCGCGACTGGTGGGTCGTCGTCGACGAGAGCGGTGCCGATCTGTGCACGAACGATCCCGGCAAGGACGTCGACCTGCACGTGGTGAGCGATCCGCGCACCCTGATCGAGGTGTGGATGGGCGATACCACGCTCACCCACGCCAAGGCGTCGGGCAAACTGCGGCTGGTCGGCTCTGCGCTGTATTCAAGCACCATGAAGAACTGGTTCATGTTGAGCAACACGCAGGACATGCTGAACGCCCCGCATATCGCCAACCGGAAATACGATTGACGCGGCAGGTTAATCGGGCTGTGAGGCCGTTGTGATGGGCTACCGCTTCTCCGGCGGAATGAACCTGATTTCGGCCGCGAAGCGCGCATGAGCCTCCGGGTCGACGGGCCTGTACCTGACCTTGCTGCTCGCCGGATCCTTGCCGAGATAGTTGCCGCCTTTCCAGTTCTTCGACGGCCTGATGGGACGGGGCACAAAACCTCCACCGCAGTTCGGGCACACGTTGCCCAGGATCGTGTCGACACACGTGGCACAGAACGTACATTCGTAAGTACAGATGCGTGCCTCCAGTGAATCAGGCGGCAACGGCTTGTTGCAGTGCTCACAGGTTGGTCTGAGTTCAAGCATGGTGCCCACCGAAGCGGTATGAAAATCCCAGACTATCCGATCAGGCAAGGTTCATCAAAGGATGAGCAAGCGTCGTAGTTCTGCCTGTCCCCTTCGATTGTCTGGTGCCCTGACAGGCTGGCGTGGGGAAGGGGGCCCCATCTTATTTCGATGCTGACCCCTTTAGCGCCCATGATTCGAAGCTGGGCCCTTCCGCAGACGCTTATATCGCGTCGACCGTGCTCTGCTGTCGTCCATCCGCCTTGAATGCTTCGTGGAATTCGGCGCTTCCTTGCGGAATCGTTCCGTCGAAAGAAAGCGCGAAGAACACCTCCGGGGGCACGCCCTCGAGCACGAGTCCGGGAACGTGCCTGAACCCGAATTTCCGGTAGTAGTCCGGATGCCCCACAAGACAGACGCCTCTCGCGCCGAGGCTTTTCAGGCGCGCCAGGCCGGTCTCGATCAGGGCCTTGCCGATACCCTGCCGCTGGTATGCCGGCAAGACGGACACGGGCCCGAGCCCATACCAGTTCCGGGTTCCATCCGACATCGTCGCCGGCGAGAAGGCGATATGGCCCACCACCCGGCCATCCGCTTCTGCGACCAGCGATACGGTCAGCGCCCTGGCCGCGCGCAAAGCGTCGACGATGAACTGCTCGGTGTGGCCGCTGATCGCGAGGGTCTTGAACGCGGAGACGGTCACCTCCCCGATCGCCCCGGCATCGGCGTCTGTCTCGTTCCTGATGGCAATCGCGGGGTTCATGGTGTTCTCGATTCTGAGCGGCACAGCAAAGGACAGGTGGGGAAGGGGAGCGCGCAATCCGTGGCCTGTCCCTTCTGGCCGGTCCTTTTACATCGGTTTCACCGCAACGGTCTCGATCAGGCTGACACGCTCCTCGTCGAGATTGCGGTGCAGGTTGTAGGCCTTGGTCCGGATGTCGTTGCCAACCAGCAGATGCACGCCCAGTTCCGGCAGCGTCTGATCGTCCTTGGGTTCCGTCACGCTTGCAAACGCCTTCTGTGCGAGGTCCGTCTTGTCGTTCCACACTTCGATTTCAAAACCGGCGGACGTGATGACATCGCGGAATGCATCCGGCGGCACCAGAAAGCTCATCGAACTGTCCTGCGCCCAGGGCACCGGAAAATGAACCGGCGTATTCCTGTGGCCGCACACCTCATACAGGACAGCGCGCCCGCCGGGCTTGATGACGCGATAGAGCTCCCTGAGCCAGCCCAGTTTGTCCTCGACATTCATGTTCATCTGGATCGACCAGGCACCGTCGAAGGTATTGTCGTCGAACGGCAAATCGAGTGCGCTGGCTGCATGGAACTTTACGCGTTCCTGCATGTTGAGCAGCTGCGTCAAGCGCTCTGCGGCATCGATGTATTCGTCGCTCAGGTCGATACCGGTCACGCAGCATCCGGTTTCGTGACACAAGCGACGCGTGGAGCCGCCCACCCCGCACCCGACATCCAGGATGTGCATGTCGGGGGTGAAGTTGGCGAGCTTGATCAGTTCCTTGGTTGCGGTGTCCCCGCGGATATGAAACTCATCCACCGGCTGAAGATCATCCAGCGTGACCTCGGACAGATCCGTGCCGATTTCGTCAAGTCCGGTGATGATCCTGTTGTACAGATCATTCGGGGAGTAATAGCCGTGTATGTGTTTCATGCGTTCAACCCTCGCCAGCCAGCCATTCAAACCACTTGTCCAAGTGGGACGTGTCCAGCGCGCCAAGAGAGGAACGCGGGGCGAAACGACGGATAAAGCTTTCACCCCTTACCGAAATAAATGGGTTCAGACATCATAAGCCCGCCACTGCTCGTCACCGGTGGGGAGCATTGCCATACCGTTCTGGAGCTTCGGGCCCAGTTTCATGCTGCGGATGCGTCAATGCAAGACCAGCCCCCATTGTTCGTCACAAATGAACCGCAGCCACCCGTATGTGTCTGACGAGGGAACACAAGCCGGTGAGCTGACATGCCCGATCCACACCCTGCCTTCGTCGCGCCGCATCCCTGGTCGATCGAGCAGATCGCGTTTGAGCGCATCGCGCATGAACGCATCGCCGGCGAAGACACCTGGTTCCATGTGCTGGCGGCTGCCTCGTTTGTGGAAAGCCTGGCTGATTTGTACACGCACAATCTGCTCGACTACATGGAAGGCGACGCCGAAGCCAGCCAATGGCTGCGCGAGCGCTGGGAACCGGAGGAACTGCAGCACGGACGCGCACTTCGACGCTATGTCGAGACGGTGTGGCCCGCATTCGACTGGCAGACGGCGTTCGACGGGTTCTGCACGGACTATCGGCCATACTGCAAGACGGACCTGCTGGAGCCAACGCGCGCGCTGGAGATGGTTGCACGCTGCGTCGTGGAGACCGGCACCGCGGGCCTTTATGGTCTGCTGCAGCAGGTCAGTCCGGAGCCGGTGCTTTCCATCCTGGTCGGCCATATCCGCAACGACGAAGTCGGGCACTACAAGTATTTCTATCATTTCTTCCTGCGCTATCGCGAACAGGAACACCCGTCACGCTGGCAAGTGGCCCGCGTCATCCGGCAGCGACTTCTGGAAATCGGGCAGGAGGATGCCTATCTGGCTCTGAAAAACGTCCATGCCTTGCACAGCCCCGGGCAGGCCTTCAGCCGCCAGGACTTTGAGCGCTTTCAGCATGCGGCAGGGCACTGGGCACGCACCGCCTACCCCTACGAGATGACGGCGAAGATGCTGCTCAAGCCGCTGCGCCTGCCGACCCTTGTCAACCGCTTGGCACGTCCGCTGCTGGTGCAGCATGCGCGGCGCGTGGTGGCGCCGTGACGGGGGAGGCATGTCGTCATGCGAGTCGTTCCTCCCGACCAGAGCAGTAGCAGATCGGGGAAAGATTAGGCTGGCGCCAGCAGAATTGAATTTGTGAAGCTGACCCCTTTAATTCCCCTTTAATTCCCGATTGCTTCCAGCCAACTTAGCTGGCCATGGCAGGCTCGAACGCGCCTGAAGGAGTCGGCCACGGCGCGTGACGAAGGCATCAGGATCCCTGTCAGAACGGACTTTCATGGGGAAACTCGTGACGGTCTGGTTTGTGCGATGGAACCGACACTCTGCTAAAGGCACCGGGATCTATCCTCCAGACGGCGAATGTTGTCCTGCAACACCCCGAACTCGAACTTGGGCGGGGGGCTCAAAACCCGTCAGCTGCATGACCACGCCGAGCGACCGCGCCGTCAGCGCCGCGGGCTCCGTGAGGCCCTCGGCCAGGTTGGTCGCGTTGCCGTTCCTCAGAGCACGACCTGCGCCCCCAGTTCAACCACGCGGTTGGGCGGTAGCCCGAAATAGTCGGCCACCGTGCCGGCGTTGCGCGACATGGCAATGAACAGCTTCTCGCGCCACCAGGCCATGTCCGATTTCTTCCGGGGAATCATCGTCTCGCGGCCGAGGAAGAAAGTGGTGTTCTCCATGTCGCAGGTCATGCCTGCCTCCACGCAGCGATGCAGGGCGCCGGTGAGGTCGGGACGGTCCATGAAGCCGAAGCACACCTCGACGCGGTGGTAGCGGTCGCCGAGGGCGGCGACCTTGACGCGCTGCGCATCGGGCACGAAGGGTTCGTCGGTGAAGTTCACGTTCAGGATCACCACCCGCTCATGGAGGCTCTTGTAATGCTTGAGGCTGTGCAGCAGGGAATGGGGTACCTGATCCGGATTCGGGGTGAGAAACACGGCCGTGCCCGGGACGGTGGGCACCTCGGCGCCGCTCATGCTCTGCACGAACGCATCGAGCGGCATGGCGTCGCGGTCGCGGCGCGTCTTGAGGAGGACGCGGCCCTGCTTCCAGGTCGTCATCAGCAGGAACAAGACGCCGGCGAAGGCGAGCGGAAACCAGCCGCCGTCGGCGAACTTGGTCAGGTTGGCGCTGAAGAAGCCGAGATCGACGGCGAGGAAGGCACCGAACAAGAGGGCGCTGCGCAGGCGCCCCCAGTTCCAGACCCGGCGCGCCACCACGTAGACCAGCAGCGTGGTGATGACCATGGTGCCCGACACCGAAATGCCGTAGGCCGCCGCCAGGCGCGACGACGAACCGAACTCCAGCACCAGCAGGACGACCGCGAGGAACAGCGCCCAGTTCACGGCCGGCAGGTAGATCTGGCCGCTTTGCTGGCTGGACGTGTGCTGCACGTGCATGCGCGGCGCGTAGCCGAGCTGGATCGCCTGGTGGGTGATGGAATAGACGCCGGAGATCACCGCCTGCGAGGCGATCACCGTGGCCGCGGCGGCGAGGATGACCATCGGGTACAAGGCCCAGTCCGGCGCCATGTGATAGAAGGGATGCGCGATCGCCGCGGGGTCGGCGAGCAGCAGCGCGCCTTGGCCGAAGTAGTTCAGCGTCAGCGCCGGCAGCACCAGGCCCAGCCAGGCGAGCCGCACCGGCTTGGCGCCGAAGTGGCCCATGTCGGCGTACAGCGTCTCGGCGCCGGTCACCGCCAGGAACACCGCACCCAGCGAGAGGAAGGCCACGGCGGGTTCGGCGCCGAAGAAGGCGAGCGCGTGCTGCGGCGACAGCGCCGCCAGCACCGCCGGGGTGTGTCCGATGTTGACGATGCCGAGCGCGGCGAGCGCGAGAAACCAGAGCGTGGTGATGGGGCCGAACAGCCCGCCCACGCGGCCGGTGCCGTGGCGCTGCACCCAGAACAGGCCGAACAGGATGCCCAGCGTGATCGGAATGACCCAGGGCCTGAAGGCGGGCGTCGCCACCTCCAGGCCCTCCACCGCCGAGAGCACCGAGATCGCCGGCGTGATGATGCCGTCGCCGTAGAACAGCGCCGCGCCGAACAGCCCCAGCAGCACCAGCGCGCGCGCCTGCCGCGCGTTGCGCGTGTTGCGGTGCACCAGCGCGATCAGCGCCATGATGCCACCCTCGCCATGGTTGTTCGCGCGCATGATGAAGATGGCGTACTTCACCGTCACCACCCCCACCAGCGTCCATAAGACCAGCGAGAGGATGCCGAGGATGTTCTCCGGCGTGATCGGCACCGGGTGGTGCGCGCCGCCGAACACTTCCTTGAGCGCATAGAGCGGGCTGGTGCCGATGTCGCCGTACACCACGCCGAGGGCGGCGAGGGTCAGCGCGGGCAGGCGGGAGTTGCCGGGGGTTTGCGTCATGGCAGCGATCCGTGGATGGGATGGCGCGGATGCTGACAGGATCGATGTAAAAACGGTGTAAACGCGCGCGCCGGAATCATGCACCGCGAACGGCGTCTAGATTTCCATGCGGTAGCCGACGCCGGTTTCGGTCAGCAGATGCTCGGGGCGCGTCGGGTCAGCTTCCAGCTTGTGGCGCAGCTTGCCGACGTAGACGCGAAGGGTGTGGCCACTCTCGGCGTGGCCCGGCCCCCACACCTCGCGCAGGATCTGGCGGTGGGTGAGCACCCGTCCAGCGTGCGCGATCAGGAAGCTCAGCAGGCGATATTCGATCGGCGTGAGGTGCACCGGCGCGCCGGCGCGGCACACTTCGCGCCGCGCCAGATCGACCGCCACGTCGCCGAAGCGGAATGCCTGCACGTCCGGCGCGCCCTCGCTTGCCCGCCGCCGCAGCTGCGCGCGCACCCGCGCCAGCAGTTCCGCCACGCCGAAGGGCTTGACCAGATAGTCGTCGGCGCCCGCGTTGAGTGCTGCCACCTTGTCCGTCTCCTGGCCGCGTGCGGACAGCACGACGACCGGCGCGTGCGAGCGCATGCGGAAGGGGGCGATGAAATCGAGGCCGTCGCCGTCCGGCAAACCCAGGTCAAGCAATACCAGGTCGGGGCCGAGGCGCGACGCTGCGATGCCGACGTCGAGCCGATTCGCCTCCTGCACCGTGCAGCCTTCGCCTTCCAGCGCCAGCCGCAGGAAGCGGCGGATCTGCGGGTCATCCTCGATGATGAGCACCCGGCTCATGCCGTCTCCACCTCCTCGCCGACGACGGGCGGCGTACCCAGCGGCAGCGTGAACGCGACGCGCGCGCCGCCCTCCAGCAGGTTTGTCCGCGTAAGCGTGCCGCCGTGGGCGGCCACGATGGCCTGGCAGATCGCCAGGCCCAGACCCCGAGGCCCACCGGCGAGGGCCTCGGGCGAAAACCCCGGGCCATTGTCGCGCACGCTGACGTCGGCGACATCGCCGCGCACGCGCGCTTCCACCATGATTGACGTGCCGGGCGGGGTGTGTCGGGCGGCGTTGTCGAGCAGGTTGCCGAGCACGCGCTCCAGCAGCACCGCGTCGAATTCGAGCAGCGGCAGAGCAGGGTCGAGCTCGACCGTGACCGGATGCGCCTTCAGAACCGGCCCAAGGCGCTGGATCGCCGCGCCGACGATCTCCTCCAGCGGCTGCCACTCCAGCCTGAGCGGCTGCCGGCCCTGCGTCAGCCGCGCCAACTCCAGCAGGTTGTTGACCATCTCGGCGAGCGAGCGGGCCTGATCGCGCAGGGCGCGCGCCGTTTCGTCGTGCGGCGCCGGCAGCGGAGGCTGCGCCAGCGCGAGCGTGTCCGCCAGGCCGACCAGCCCGGCGAGTGGCGTGCGCAGATCATGCGACAGGCTCGCCAGGATCGAATGGCGCAGGCGTTCGGCCTCCGCCTGCATCCGGGTTTCCTGGACCAGTTCCATGTAGCGCAGGCGCTCGCGCGCAACCGCGGCGAGCTGGCCGGTGATCAGCGCCACCGCCAGCATCACCGCGAAGGTGATCAGATGCTGGGCGTTCTCGACCGCGAGCGTGAAGTGCGGCTGGATGAAGAAGAAATCGAACAGGCCCACAGCAAGAAACGCCGCCAGCAACGCCGGCCCGCGGCCCAGCAGCCAGGCCACCATGAACACCGCCAGCAGGAACAGCATCACGATGTTGGCAGGCTCGACCCAGGGCGTCAGCAGGTGGGCGAGCACTGCGGTGGACAAACAGGTGCCGATGGCACCGGCATAAGCCAGCACAGGTCGCAGCCTGTCAAGCGTGTGCGCAGCGGCCTGCGTATCCGGCAGCGGGGTGTTCGTCGGCATCATGGGGCCATCATGGCATGGCGGGCATCAACACAGTGTAAACGCGCCTCTGCGGTGCCGGAACGTCGTGCGGCGGCGCCTGGTTTGCCTGAACGATGAGGCCAGCTGCCGGCGCGCGACACGGCTCCTGCCGCCTTGCTTGGACTGGTAGTACTGCCGGTCCACCACCTCGGCGAAGGTCAGCGGCGGGTCGTCGCGGCCCGGAATGATCGAGCCCACGCCGAGGCTCACCGTCAGGATCTGGCTGACCGGGGCGGTCGCGTGCGCGATCTGTTCCTTGAAGATCAGGCTGGGCAGCGCTCGGCCACCTTCATCGCCGCCGCGTCGGTCTCGGGCAGCACTAGCGCGAACTCCTCACCGCCGAAACGCGTCACCGGGTCGCGCGCCCGCGTGGCCGCCGCCCTCGAACGCGGGTGCGATGGTCTCGCCTGAACCCCTCGGCACCAGCCCAGATAGATCGGGAATGTCCACGTAGTCCTCGGCCTTCGTGCGCAGCCACAACCATAGCAGCACGAGAAACACCCCGTAGGCCAGCCGCAGCGTCAGCGGATTGCGCAGCGCCATGCTGGTCACCCCCAGTTGCAGCAGGAAGAACGAGAACAGCAGCCCCACCGCGCCGGTGAGGCCGACAATCAGACTCATCTGGACGCGGGGGAAGCCGTCGTGTCCGAGGCGCTGTCTGATGCGCACGATGGCGTGCGAGCGGGTGAGGTGAAGATGGCGGGGCGTCTTGCCCAAAGTGTCATGACCCATCGTTGACATCCTTGCAGGCGAGCATCGGAATCAGCTGCTGCTCCTTCGCGTCGTCGAAGCCGCAGCTGTGAACCCATTCCTTTGGGTTCTCGTAGGTTCCGAACAGCATGTCCCACCAGGTAATGTCCCCGTAGTTGTTCTTGTGGCGGTTGTACTGGTGATGGATGCGATGCATCTCCGGGCGCTGGAAGAAGAACCCGACCCAGCGCGGCGTCTTGACGTTGGTGTGGTAGAAGAACTCGCCCAGCGCCGTACAGAGCGTGTAAATGGCGCCGGCCTCGAGCGACAGGCCGAGCAGGGTGTAGACCAGCAGACTGCCGATGATCGAGTTGACGATCATCTCGCCCGGGTGCTTGTAGAAGGAGGTGATGACCTCCAGCCGCTGCGGGCTGTGGTGGATCTGGTGAAAGCCGCGCCACAGGAAGTTGGATTCATGACGCCAGCGGTGCCACCAGTAGAAGACGAACGTCGCGATGAAGTAGGCGATCAGGCCGCCGACCGCCGGCGACACGTGCTGCGAAAGATGGAACACCGACGCCGAGGACAGCCAGCGCTCCCAGCTGACCCCCGCGAGCAGGATGACGCCGAGCTGGACGCCGTTGATCAGCAGCACCCGCAGCGGCCAGGTGCGTACCTGCGGCAATGGCCAGCCGGGGATGATTCGCTCAAGACCGAAGCAGAAGGCGAATGCCGCGAGGATGGTGGTCAGCACTGTTGGCTACTCCG
Organism: Thiobacillus sp.; assembly: GCA_041912015.1. Lineage (GTDB taxonomy): Bacteria > Pseudomonadota > Gammaproteobacteria > Burkholderiales > Thiobacillaceae > Thiobacillus. The sequence continues at coordinate 18,314 of JAYRNU010000068.1, forward strand.
GCCGGTTATTAGTGAAGTCTGTCACCTTTTTCGAAGTTAGGATTCAACGGGCAGTTCATATGACACCTTGGTTCCGTCGATCTTCACCACGCCGCGGCTACACAGGGAGGTGAACAACTGCGCAAGCTGCTGCTCGGAGAGCTCTTTCTTGAAGAGTGCATGCAGTGTGCTAAGAAGCGTCTTCTGTGTCCGTGGCTTGGATGCCTTACGGCGGATCAGGTCTGCGACGACGATTTCTATCTGTGCCTCCGGCGTGGCAGGAAGGCTGGGTTTGAAGTACGGTATGTCAGCAACGCAGGTGGAACGTTGCGCGTAAATCTTCTTCCCCTTGAGATGCTTGATCAAGGGGTCAAATCCGGAATCCTTCGAAATGATGTGGAAGTACGCGGTCGGGTCTTCCGTCGACAGGACGCCGATGTAGTAGGCGACGTGAAAATCCAGCGCGTTATTACCCGCGGTTTCCAAGGCCACGTATTCGGCGTTGCTGCCAAGGGACTGAAGCGTGGTTGCGACAGCAACCGGGATTTTTGACTGGTTCGGGCCGAGAAACACCTTGACCTTGAAAGGGCCATCCTTGAGCAAGCCGAGGTCTTTCGGCTGGACGTTCTCGAAGTCGACCAAGACGTAGTTGGTACGCATCGTGGTGTTACCTCCCTTGTGATTTATTGAACTGCATGACCTGCCCGATCGACTGCGCGCCCGGTGCATACGCCACCATTGCCGCGCCGGTGGCGGCGACGAACACACCGGTCAGCACGAAGGGTAGGGCGGTATGGCGCACGGCCGATTCTAGCCAGTGCGGCGAATCGGTGGCCTTGATCCGGCGGTAGAGCGCGTAAGAGAGCGCGCCGTCGACGAGCAGCTCGGCGAACAGCATCGGCGCCACGTAGACGACATAGAGCGAAGCCAACGCGAGGCCGAGCGCGAAGACGACGACGAGCAGGGGAATCGCAAGTTCGTCGGCGTCACCCACTGCGCCGACCGCGTCGGAGAGCGGCGACGCATCGGGCGAGGACGGCGTGAACGACACCGGCCCGTCGAACGAGCCGCTCGCGCCGCCCCCGCCGAAGTGGCCGCCGCCGCCCTCGAACATGGGCGCGCAGTCACCCGACCTGCCCGACCCCGAGCCGGAGAAATCGGGAATGTCCAGATAGTCCTCGGCCTGGGTGCGCAGCCACAGCCACAGCAACACGAGAAACACCCCATACGCCATCAGCAGCGCCAGCGGATAGCGCAGTGCCATGCTGGTCACGCCCACCTGCAACAGCGTGAACGAGAACAGCAGGCCCGCCGCGCCGGTGAGACCGACGATCAGACTCATCTGGATGCGCGGAAAGCTGTCGTGTTCGAGTCGCTGCTTGATGCGCAGGATGGCGTGGGAACGGGTGAGGTGGAGGCGGCGGGGCATCGAGTTCTCGTTTGTTGTTCAGTTGCCGAGACGCGTCAGAATCATATTCAAGCCTATTCCTTTGGCTCCGCTAGCTGTTCGAGCTTCTTCAGGTCAAGGATCAGAGATCGTGCACCGCCAGACCCGAATGGCCGAAAAGTCGAAGTAACCTCTCGGTAACGCATTTCCGTGAGATTCATTAGGTCTGCCAACGTAGCCAATATCTCGCCAACGTCTGCGCGGCTTACCCCGCCCAATGCCTCTGCGGATGCGTGCAAAGCGTGCTGAAGGTCACGGTGCGCCAAGCGTTTATTGCGATGCTCTCGCGCAAATGTGGCTTTTGCCGTGCAGATTTCAGCTAATTTGCCTGCCTCTACCTTGAGCTTCTCGTCTTCGATCAATTCGACCATTTGGTGAATCGATAGGTTTTCGTTCTTACCCGTTCTCACTGGATCCGTCAGTCGCGCAATGTGGAGAAGGGTTTGTTCCCATAATGAATCCTGCACAACTCTAAAAAAGAAGGGGCCGTGCCGATTTATAAGGTCAACAATTTCTTTGCCGGAGCCGAACAGGTGACGATATTGATCCCAACGAGCATTCAGAAACACAAGCTCCGAGTAGAGCGCATAGCAGACTGCGCCAAGCTGCTCTCCCATGGCAGCTTTGTAGGCCAGCAATGTTTCGTTAGGTGAACTGATCGTCGCCATCTTCTTGGATTTTGATTAGGCGCTATTTTGGCGTATCAATTCTAGCCGTTTGTTTGCATTGACCTGAGGTTGTCAAGAAGTATAAGAAAAAAGCGCGACTGATTGCTCAGTCGCGCCGGACACATCAGACAAGGCCGTTCATGTTTCGACAAGCTCAACACGAACTGGCTTTGGCTTCGCTTAGCTCGGCAGCATCGCCAGCAACCCATTCAACCGCCGCACGAAGCTCGCCGGATCGTCGAGCTGGCCGCCTTCCGCCAGCAGCGCCTGCTCGAACAGCAGGTTGGCCCAGTCCTTGAAGCGGTCTTCGTCGGATTCGGCGTTCAGGCGCGTGACCAATGCGTGCGCCGGGTTGATCTCCAGCGTCGGCTTGACCGTGGGCGCGGCCTGGCCGGCGGCCTTGAGCAGGCGTTCGAGGTTGGCGCTCATGTCGCCTTCGCCGGTGACGAGGCAGGCCGGCGAGTCGGTCAGGCGGTGGGTGACGCGGACGTCCTTGACGCGCTCGCCGAGCGTGGTCTTGATGCGCTCGACCAGCGGCTTCATCGACTCCTCGGCTTCCTTCTGCGCGGTCTTCTCGGCTTCGTCTTCGAGCGCGCCCAGGTCGAGGCCGCCCTTGGCGACGGACTTCAATGGCTTGCCGTCGAACTCGGCGAGGTTGCCGGTGAGCCATTCGTCGACACGGTCGGACAGCAGCAGGACTTCGATGCCCTTCTTGCGGAAGATCTCGAGGTGCGGGCTGTGCTGGGCGGCGGCGAAGCTGTCGGCGGTGATGTAGTAGATCGCGCTCTGGCCTTCCTTCATGCGGCCGATGTAGTCCTTGAGCGAGACGACCTGTGCATCGGTGTCGGTGTGGGTGGAGGCAAATCTGAGTAGCGCGGCGATCTTCTCGCGGTTGGCGTAGTCCTCGCCCGGGCCTTCCTTCATGACCTTGCCGAAGGCTTTCCAGAACGCGGCGTACTGCTCCGGCTGGTTTTCGGCCATGTCTTCGAGCATGCCGAGCACCTTCTTGACCGAGCCATTCTTGATCGCATCAATGTCGCGGCTCGACTGCAGGATCTCGCGCGAGACGTTGAGCGGCAGGTCGGACGAGTCGATCACGCCGCGGACGAAGCGCAGGTATTGCGGCATCAGCTGCTCGGCGTCGTCCATGATGAAGACGCGGCGCACGTAGAGTTTTATCCCATGGCGCTTCTCGCGGTCCCACAGGTCGAACGGCGCGTGCGACGGCACGTAGAGCAGCGAGATGTATTCCTGCTTGCCCTCGACACGGTTGTGCGACCAGGCCAGCGGCGGCTCGAAGTCGTGGGCGACGTGCTTGTAGAACTCCTTGTACTCGTCCTCGGTGACGTCCTTTTTCGGGCGTGCCCACAAGGCCGAGGCCTTGTTGACGGTCTCGTCCTCGTCGGTGGGCGTCTCGACGCCGTCCTTCCATTCGGTCTTCTTCATCACGATGGGCAGGGTGATGTGGTCGGAATAGGTGCGGATGATCGACTTGATCTTCCAGTCGGAGAGGAACTCGTCCTCGCCTTCGCGCAGATGCAGCACGATCTCGGTGCCGCGTTGGGGCTTCTCCACCGTTTCCAGCGTGTAGTCGCCGGCGCCGCCGGACTCCCAGCGCACGCCATGCTCGGCGGTGAGGCCGGCGCGGCGGGTGGTCAGGGTCACGCGGTCGGCGACGATGAAGGCGGAATAGAAACCGACGCCGAACTGGCCGATCAGCGCGGCGTCCTTCTTCTGGTCGCCGGAAAGCTGGCTGAAGAACTCGCGCGTGCCGGATTTGGCGATCGTGCCGATGTGGTCAATGACTTCCTGCCGGCTCATGCCGATGCCATTGTCGGAAATCGTCAGCGTGCGCGCCTCGCGGTCGAAGGCGATGCGGATCTTGAGCTCGGGGTCGTTCTCGAACAGCGCGGCATCCGACAGGCCCTCGAAGCGCAGCTTGTCGGCAGCGTCAGAGGCGTTGGAAATGAGTTCGCGCAGGAAAATGTCCTTGTTGGAATACAAGGAATGGATCATCAGCTGCAGCAGCTGCTTGACTTCGGCCTGGAAGCCGAGGGTTTCTTTGGTGGCGGACATGCCTTTTATCTCCGGTTACTGACAAACAGGGTGGAACAGGAGCTTGGGGCGCGGCAACGGATTTCAAGCCCGGGCGAGCCCGGATCCTGCCTGCCGGCAGAATGGACGTCGGGACCTGCGGGACCGGTGCGAACCGGCCAACGCTAGGTCTTTTTCGGCCGGGTCAGCGTGGCGAGCAGTTCGGATTGTGCGGAGTAGGCCTTGGCGCGGCGCCGTGCACGCCGGCGGAAGCTGCCGTCGGACAGCATGTCCCAGGCCTGGACGTTGTCGCGCAGATAGGGCTTGAGCCCTTCGACGAGGATGCGCTTCTTGAGCCTGGGATTGAGGATGGGGAAGGCGGTCTCGATGCGGCGGAAGAAATTGCGGTCCATCCAGTCCGCGCTCGACAGGTAGACGCGCTCGTCGCCATCGTTGAGGAAATAGAAGATCCGGCTGTGCTCGAGGAAGCGTCCGACCACCGAGCGCACCCGGATGTTGTCCGACAGGCCCTTGATGCCGGGGCGCAGCGCGCACACGCCGCGCACGATCAGGTCTATTTTGACGCCGGCCTGCGAGGCGGCGTAGAGCGCGGCGATGACCTTGGGCTCCAGCAGCGCGTTCATCTTGGCGACGATGGCGGCGGGCCGGCCGGCGGCGGCCAGTTCGGCCTCGTGGCTGATCGCCGCCATGACTTCGCTGTGCAGCGTGAACGGCGACTGCCACAGGTACTTGAGCTTGCCGGCCTTGCCGAGCCCGGTGATTTGGGTGAACAGGCTGCTGACGTCCGCAGTGAGGGTCTCGTCGGCGGTCATCAGGCCGAAGTCGGTGTACAGGCGCGCGGTGCGCGCATGGTAGTTGCCGGTGCCAAGATGCGCATAGCGGCGCAACGCGCCTTCTTCGCGGCGGATGACCAGTGCGAGCTTGGCGTGCGTCTTGTGGCCGACCACGCCGTAGACGACATGGGCGCCGACCTCTTCGAGCCGGGCGGCCCAGTTGATGTTCGCCTCCTCGTCGAAGCGCGCCAGCAGTTCGACGACCACGGTGACTTCCTTGCCCGACTGCGCGGCACGGATCAGGGCCTGCATCAGCTGCGAGTCGGTGCCGGTGCGATAGACGGTCTGGCGGATGGCGACGACATGGGGGTCGGCGGCCGCCTGTTCGATGAAGTCGATGACCGGCTGGAACGACTCGAAAGGGTGGTGCAGCAGGATGTCGCTCTTGCGGATCTGCGCGAAGATGTCGGCCTGCTTGGCCAGGCGTGGCGGCAGGGCCGGCACGAACGGCGGGTATTTCAGCTCGGGACGGTCGACCCAGTCGGGCACCTGCATCAGGCGAACCAGGTTGACGGGGCCGTGTTCCTGGTAGAGGTCCTCGGGCTCCAGTTCGAACTGCTCGAGCAGGAAGGCCGCCATCGCGTCCGAGCAGTTGTCGGCGACCTCGAGCCGCACGGCCGCCCCGTAATGCCGCTGCGGCAACTCGCCCTGCAGCGCCTCGCGCAGGTTCTTGGTTTCCTCATCGTCGACGAACAGGTCCGAGTTGCGGGTCACGCGGAACTGGTAGCAGCCTTGCACCGTCATGCCGGCAAACAGTTCGCCGACATGCGCGTGGAGGATCGACGACAGGAACACGAAGCCGTATTCGCAACCGGCGATTTCCTCCGGCATGCGGATCACGCGCGGCAGCGCGCGCGGCGCCTGCACCACGGCGGCGCCCGAATTGCGGCCGAAGGCGTCGCGCCCGGACAGTTCGACCGCGAAGTTGAGGCTCTTGTTGAGCACGCGCGGGAAGGGGTGCGACGGGTCGAGCCCGACCGGCGTCAGCACCGGCATGAGTTCGCGGAAGAAATAGTCGCGGATCCAGACAGCCTGGGTTTCGTTCCACTGCGTGCGGCGAAAGAAGTGGATGTCGTGCTCGGCAAGCTCGGGAATGATCTCCTTGTTGAAGAGTTCGTACTGCCTGGCCACCAGCGCGTGGGCGGTCTCCGAGACGGCGCGGTATTGCTGGCTCGCCGTCATGCCATCTGGGGAGCGCTGGGTCGAGTTGGCGTGGATCTGTTCCTTCAGGCCCGCCACCCGCACCTCGAAGAACTCGTCGAGGTTGCTGGAAAAGATGCAGATGAACTTCAGCCGCTCCAGCAGCGGCACGTTCGAATCGGCGGCCTGCGCCAGCACGCGCTTCTGGAAGGCGAGGATGCCGAGTTCGCGGTTGATCAGGGTGTCGGGACCTGGGAAATTCATCGCTCGGGAATGGTTTGCACTAATATCAACGGCAAGGTCGCCATGATAAGCGCCTGCCGAAGATTCCGACATGACAGCCATATGACAACTTCCCATCCGGCAGAAGTCGAACTCAAGCTGGCGCTGCCTGCGCAGCAGGTCGAAGCATTCGTCAGGCGCATGGCGCGACGGCGTGGGGTGCCGGTGCAGCATGCGCTGCGCACGGTGTATTTCGACACGCCGGACTTCGCCCTCGCCGCGCTCGGCGTCGCGCTCAGGGTGCGGCGCGTCGGGCGGCGCTGGCTGCAGACGATCAAGACCGAAGGCGAACGGCACGGCGGCCTGTCGCAGCGCGCCGAGTTCGAAATGCCGGTCGCGCGGGGCATGCCCGACTGGAGCCGGTTTCCGGCCGAGGCCCGGGCGCTGGTGCCCGAAGCGCTGCGTTCGGAACTGGTGCCGGTGTTCGAGACGCGCTTCGGGCGCACGGCGTGGCTGATTCGCGGCCGCGGCGGCGCGAGCATCGAGGTGGCGCTCGATGTCGGCGAGGTGCGCGCCGGGCAAAGGCGTCTGCCGATATGCGAGATCGAGCTCGAGCTCAAGGCCGGCAAGGCCGACGCCCTCTTCGACCTGGCAGAGGACTGGGCAGCGCAACTCGATTGCCTGCCGCTCGACGTCAGCAAGGCCGAGCGCGGGGTGCGCCTGGTACGCGGCAGGACCGACGAACCGGTCAAGTCGGTGCCGCTGTCCCTGGATGGCGGCATGAGCGTCGAAGACAGCTTTGCCGCGATCGTGCAGTCCTGTCTGGCGCAATTCCAGGCCAACCTGCCCGGTGTGATCGATGCCGAGGATCCCGAATACGTGCACCAGGCACGCGTGGCGCTGCGGCGCCTGCGCGCAGCGCTGCGTCTCTATCGCAAGTCATGCGCGGTGCCGGAGGCGCTGCTGGGCGGCTTGCGAACGCTGGTCGCGGCGCTCGGGCCGGCGCGCGACTGGGATGTGCTGTGCGGCGAAACCCTGCCGGCGATCGCGCCCCACTATCAGAATGAGGCGGGCTGGCAGCAGGGCGCGTCCGAGCTGGCAGCCCATCGCGCCGGGGTGCGGGCGGCCATGCAGGCGGCGCTGCGGCAGGCGCGCCCGGGGGCCTGGCTGCTGGCGTTCCAGCAGTGGCTGCAGCGGCGGGGCTGGCGCGCAGATGCGTCGGGCGGCACGCTTGCGGAGACGCAGCGCTTCATCCAGTTGTCGCCGGTCAGGAAATGGGCCCGCCGGGCGCTGCAGCGCGGGCATCGTCCCATCGTTCGCGGTGCTCGGGCGTTTTCGACATTGCGGCCGCTGCAGCGCCATGCCTTGCGCATCGCGATCAAGCGCCAGCGCTATGCGATGGAGTTTTTCCAGACCCTGTTCGCTGGCCGCCGGCCGACGCAATACCTGGGCCGGCTGCGAATGTCTCAGGACAGCCTCGGGCGCATCAACGATGCGCGGGTGGCGTGGCAGCTGCTGACGGATGCGCATCTGGAGACGGGACCGATGGGGCCCTTCGTGCTCGGCTGGCTGGCTGCGCAGCAGACGCAGGCATTGGCGTCCAATGGGGGCACGGATCTGACGTACTTCGTGAAATTCAAGCCTTTCTGGTAGGGCGCGCTTCGAACGTCCCGGCATCGCGACCGCTTTCCTGCCGTGCCCCGGCTCTGTCATATTTCGGTCTTCGAACCGACGCACAATAGTCATGTGCTGATGCCCGGCACCCGCATCGTTGAGGAGAAATGAACATGGACATCATCTTGTGGCGCCACGCCGAAGCCGAGGACGGAACGCCCGACCTCGAACGCAAACTGACCGGCAAGGGTCGCAAGCAGGCAGCGCGCATGGCGGACTGGCTCAACCCGCGCCTGCCGCCGGACATCCGGATCATGAGCAGCCCGGCCAGCCGCACCGTGCAGACGGCACAGGCCCTGGGGCGCGATTACGAGGTGGTGCCCGAGCTGGCGCCCGGTGCAAGCGCCGCGGAGGTGCTTGCCGTCGCCGAATGGCCTGATTCGACCATGCCGGTGCTGATCGTCGGACACCAGCCGACGCTCGGGCAGGTGGCGATGAAGCTGCTGGCCGGCCAGCCCGGCGACCTGACGATCAAGAAAGGCGGCCTGTGGTGGTTCCAGGGTCGCGAGCGGATGGGCCAGTTGCAAGTGGTATTGCGCGCAGTGGCGGTGCCTGACTGGTTATAATCGCCATGTGATGACCCAATCGATCAAGCGCGGGACACTATCGCCGAACCTCACCGGGCGACACAGGAGCATGCAGTGCCGGGGTGGTTGACGAGCCTGCGCGAGATGTTCGCCGAAGCGAGCCTGCTGCGGCGCACGATACTTCTGCTGCTGGCGCTGCTGCCCCTGGCCGCGCTGGCCGTCGCCTACATCTGGTTCAACCCGCCGGCGTACCGGGTGCTGTATGCCAAGCTGTCGGATCGTGCCGGCGGCGAAGTCATCGCCGCGCTCGAGCAGATCGACATTCCCTACCGCCTGTCCGCAACCGACGGCACCATCGAAGTGCCGGCCGACCAGTTGCACGTCGCACGCTACCGTCTCGCCGCCCGGGGACTGCCCCGTTCCGATGACGACGTCCAGCAGGAGGCGGACCGTGCGACGCCCTTCGGCGCATCGTCGCTGGAGGAGCAGCAGCGCTTTCAGCGTGGGCTCGAATCCGATCTGGCGCGCTCGATCCAGAAACTCGATGCCGTCGAACTTGCCCGGGTCCACCTTGCGCTGCCGAAGGTTTCGCCCTTCCTGCGCGATGCGCCGCCAGCCACCGCCGCAGTGCTGGTGCGCATGCGCAGCGGCGCAAAGCTTTCGGCCGAGCAGGTGGCGACGATCCAGACCCTGGTCGCTGCCGGCGTGCCGCGCCTGAAGCGGACCGACGTCCAGGTGTTCGATCCGAGCGGCGCATTGTCGGGCATCGCGCCGCCGGAGCCGGTGCAGACGCAGCGCCTGGCCCTGGAGCAGGACCTGGCGGGCAGGGCGCTGGCCGTGCTGACGCCCTGGCTGGGCAAGGATCGCGTCAGCGTGCAGGTGACCGCGACGCTCGATGACAGCGAGACGCGTCAGACCGTCGAGCGGATCCGCAGCATCGGGACGGATGGCAGGGTACAGCCGCAGGAAAAGCTGGTGCGCTCGACCCGCGTCCCGGAGGGCCATGTGAGGCGCATCCAGGCCATCGTGATCCTGAATTTCGACGCCAGCGCCAACGAACGCTGGCGCGCCGGCCAGCTAGCTCGCCAGGCGCTCGGCCTGCAGCACGAGCGTGGCGACAGCCTGAGCGTGTTTGCCCTGCCCGCTGCAGCACAGCCGCAGGTCCAGCCAGTGGCCGAACCGACGGCCCTTCCATCCCGGCCGGCGCCGGCGACCGTTTCGATTCCGCAGGTCCAGCCGCAACCGCTTGAACCCGCGCGATCGGAGCGTCCGCCAGCGTTCGAGCCATGGTGGCTTGCCGTCGGCGCAGGCCTGCTGCTGCTCGGCGGGGTGGGGTGGTG
>JAYRNU010000069.1:0-20864 GCA_041912015.1 Thiobacillus sp.
ACCACCGACATTGCCCCCGGCTACGACCACATCACCTCGGGCATCGGCGCCGCGATGATCGGCTGGTACGGCACCGCGATGCTGTGCTACGTGACGCCCAAGGAACATCTGGGGTTGCCGGACAAGGATGACGTCAAGGAAGGCATCATCACCTACAAGCTCGCCGCGCACGCGGCGGATCTGGCCAAGGGCCACCCCGGCGCGCAGATTCGCGACAACGCGCTGTCGAAGGCGCGCTTCGAATTCCGCTGGGACGACCAGTTCAACCTTGGCCTCGACCCCGACAAGGCCAAGTCCTTCCACGACGAGACGCTGCCCAAGGAATCGGCCAAGGTCGCGCACTTCTGCTCGATGTGCGGCCCGCACTTCTGTTCGATGAAGATCACCCAGGACGTGCGCGAGTTCGCGGCCAGGGAAGGCCTGAACGAGGCCGATGCGCTGGTAAAGGGCATGGAAGTGAAGGCGGTCGAGTTCGTGAAGCAGGGGGCGGAGGTGTATCGGAAGGTCTGAGCCGCCAGATAGATGGCTAGAAGACACAGGCTGCAGTGCAGCCCGCTTTTGACGCGATAAAAAATCCAGATCTGCCTGACCCGGATATTCGACAATTCACCAGCTGACGGAATTTCTCTAGAAGCAACGCATATTCGGGGTTACCGCTACAGGCAGCGTGATCCGGAACGAATTCCGTCGGGTCAGTTCTGGCCCGATGGATGATGGCGCCGCGATGATCCTTGGCAATGCCAGTGCAACGCTTGTTGCGGCGATCCCCCGCATGATCCGGCGCGCGTTGGCGGAAATTTGCAGGCGCCGGTCAGATCTGCGCCAGCGGGGTCAAGCATTCAACCCGCAGCGAGCGCCCGGACCCGGTTCCTGGCCAGTATGAAGTCGCTGTGGGAAACGTGCAGCAGGTCTGCCAGCTTGCGCACCAGGTGGTCTTCGTACATGTCGATGTCGCCATCCACCATGGCAACGCGCCAGAGCTGCTCGATGAAACCTGCCTTGCGCGGGGCATCGAAGTTGGCGTTGATCCGTTTGACGGAGTCGAAATAGGAAGTCAGCCTGTTTTCCGGCCGGGCGACCTTGTCGATCAGCGTGGCGAGCTCTGATTCCGCCATGTCGAACTGCTCCCGCATGACTCGCGTGACGACCATGCGCTTCTGCTCGGCGTTGACCGCTTCCAGTTGCGCCACTTCCATCAGCAATTGGCAGCAGGCCTGCTGGACCCGCTCCAGTTCCCGTCGGATGCGGATCTCGGGACTGGGGGCGATGTTGTTTACGAAGACGCGCAGCGCGCCTGGAATTTTCTTTAGCATGGCCTATTGGCCAGCTTGCCGTGTGTTTAGTTCCGAACATGACCGCGCATTAGGCGGGATGGCCTCGCTTGCCTTGGCCAATCGCCTGCGGCGCTTGGCCGGCATCATGCCGGTACGGCGCCTGAACATAATGCGGGTAAGCCACGTGCTGATCGCCAATGCGCGGCACGAGGGCCTGGCCAGGCACCTCGTCTCGGGCAGCGGCTGGTCGGCGGCCCGTCGCAAGGGTTGCTGCAATTCCCCGGCGCTTCGGAATGCCTGGGCCGTGTCGAGGTGCGGGCCAGGACTCGGCCGGAGGAGGGTTGGCAGGCGTGGAGCAGGCCGCCGCGGGGTATCACAAGGTGCAACGGGTGCTGCGTATAATCAGCGGGCGCGTCCGTCGGGCGCGCCTTTTTTATGCCGGAAATTTCGCCATGACCGACCCGACCATCCTGCTGCATGCCCTGATCCTCGGCATCATCGAGGGGCTGACCGAATTCCTGCCGGTGTCGAGCACCGGGCACCTGATCCTGGCCGGGCAGCTGCTCGGGTTCAACGACGAGAAGGGCAAGGTGTTCGAAATCGCCATCCAGTTCGCGGCGATCCTGGCCGTGGTCTGGGAATACCGCGCGCGTCTTGGGCACGCGGTGGCGAGCCTGGGGTCCGAACCGGCCTCGCAGCGGCTGGCGATCAACCTGATCGTGGCGTTCCTGCCTGCGGCCGTGCTGGGATTCCTGTTCATCAAGGAGATCAAGCACTACCTGTTCAATCCGATCGTCGTCGCGTCGGCGCTGATCATCGGCGGCGTGCTCATTTTGTGGGCCGAGCGGCGCCGCCATGTCGTGCGTGCGGAAACGGTCGACGACATGAACTGGCGCGATGCGTTGAAGGTGGGATTCGCTCAGGCCGTGGCGATGATCCCCGGCACCTCGCGCTCGGGCGCGACCATCATCGGCGGGCTGTTTTTCGGTCTGTCCAGAAAAGCAGCGGCGGAATTCTCGTTCTTTCTCGCGATCCCGACCATGTTCGCCGCCACGTTGTACGACGTCTACAAGAACCGCGAGCTGTTCAGCGTGGACGACATCGGCCTGTTCGCCGTGGGCGGGGCCGCTTCGTTCATCAGCGCGCTGCTGGCGGTGCGCGGCCTGATCCGCTTCATCAGCCGCCACGATTTCGGCGTGTTCGCCTGGTACCGCATCGTGTTCGGGCTGCTGGTGCTGCTGACCGCCTACACCGGTTGGGTCGACTGGGGCACCGGCCACTGAGGCGTCAGCTGGTTTTCGGCGGGTTCTTGTCGAGTTTTCTTTGCAGGGTGCGGCGGTGCATTTTGAGCGCGCGGGCCGTGGCCGAGATGTTGCCGTCGTGCTCGCTCAGCACTTTCTGGATGTGCTCCCATTCCAGCCTCGCCACCGACAGCGGCGCCGGGCTGACTTCCAGCCCGGCATCGGGCTGGTCGCGCAGCAGCGCGGCCAGGATCTCGTCGGCGTCGGCCGGCTTCGCCAGGTAGTGCCGCGCGCCGAGGCGCACCGCCTCGACTGCGGTGGCGATGCTGGCATAGCCCGTGAGCACGACGATGGCGGGCACGGCCGCCCGCGCGGCGAGCATCGCGACGACCTTGAGGCCCGATTCGCCCGGCAGCTTCAGGTCGACGACCGCATGAGTGGGAGCAAGGGATTCGGCGATGGCCCGTGCCTCGTCGGCGTCGCGCGCGTGCGCGACATCGAAGCCGCGCTTCCTCATGGCACGCGACAGGGTCGCAGCAAAATCGGCATCGTCCTCGACGATCAGCAGTTTCATGGTCATGCGGGAGGTTTCCATGGCAGGGTGATGCGCACGCGGGTGCCGCCGCCGTCGCGCGCGCTCAGCGTGACCGTGCCGCCGAGCCGCTCCAGCGTGGCGTGGGTCAGCGCCAGGCCCATGCCCCAGCCGTGGCCCGGCTTGTTGCTGAACAGCACGCGACCGGCCTGCGCCTTGTGCTCGGGCGTGAATCCCGGCCCGCGGTCCGAGATGTCGATGACGAGCGCGTCGTCGGTGGCCGCGGCGTGCAGCTCAACCGGCGCGGCAGCGGCGTCGGCGGCATTGTTGAGGATGTTGAGAAGGGCCTGCTCCAGGCCGTCAGGCGGCGCGAATTCAGGCTGGCCGGATGCCACGCTGGAAACGATCTGCGCATCGGGACGCAGCACCTGCCAGCGCTCGACCAAGGCGTTGAGCCAGGCGTCGAGCGGCTGCGCTGCTACGGGCGCGTCTCCGGCGCGGCCGGCGAGCCGGGTCAGGATGTGCTTGCAGGCCTGGGCCTGTTTCTCGAGCATCCGGCAGTCGGCACCGATGTCGGGATCGTTGGCGAACTCGGTGGCGAGTTCGTGCGCCGTGGTCTGGATCGTCGCCAGCGGGGTCGCGAGCTCGTGCGCTGCCAGCGCTGCCTGGGTGCCGAGCGCGACGATGCGTTCATCGCGCAACTGTCTTTCGCGCAATGCGGACAGTTCCTGGTCGCGTGCGCGCAGTGCGGCTTGCATTCGGGTGACGAAGAACGCTATCAGGCTGGCGCTGATCAGGAAGTTGAACCACATGCCGCCCAGGTGCATGCCGTAGGCAGCCACCGGATTGGCCACCGCCAGCGGCCGGTAGACGAACAGCAGCAGCCCGTAGAATCCGCTCGCCACCGCTGCCAGCAGCCAGACCCAGCGCGGGCGCAGGCTGATCGCCGCGATGACGACAGGCACCAGCATCAGCGAGACGAACGGGTTGGTCACGCCACCGCTGAAGAATACCAGGACCGCGAAGGCGGTCAGATCGGTCAGCAGGTGCGCGAGGAATTCGATCTGCGTCGCCGGAACGTCCTGCCGCAGGCGCCATGCAGTCCACAGCGAGAACACCCCCATGAGTCCCAGCACTGCCGCCATCGGCAGCAGCGGCATCGGGATGCCGAGACCCCAGTGCAGCCAGGCGATGCCGGCAGCCCAGCCGGCGATCAGCGACACGCGCACGGCCAGCAGCCGCCCCAGCAGGGCACGGGCAGGCAGCGTCGAGAGCAGCGTGGCAGCGGTCGCAGGCGTCATGGCGGCATTGTAATGCGCATGCCGGCAGCGACCGCGGGGTGCGACAATTTGTCCGATTGCGGACGCCGCCTATCTGGCTTAGAGTTCGGCCGCGCTTAACCGCGCGATGACTCCATCTTCCTCCCGCCGACTCGGCGGGTTTTTTTTCGGGCATTTCACGCAGGCCAGCCTGCCGCCAGCCGGGATGCAGGCTGAGTGCAGCGGATCGCGGCTCCAGGATCGGCGCGCCGAACGGCGCGCTAGATCTGGTAATTCAGGCCGGCATAGATCGAGCGGCCCATGCCGGGAACCGCCGTGCCCCACTGCGGAAAGATGCCGGGCGGCGGGTTGATCGACATCGTCGTGCCCTGGCCCAGATAGGCGCCGCCGAGCGGCAGGGCGTAGTTCTTGTCGAACAGGTTCTCGACGCCGACGTCGAGACGGACCTGTTTCCACTGGTAGCTGCTGCGCAGGTTGAACAGGCTGTAGCCCGGGGTCTCGACCTCGTTCCTGACATCCGAGACCTTCGTTTTGGCGGCGACAAATTGACCTTCCACCACGTTGGTCCAGCGGCCCCATCGCTGGGTCAGCGCCAGCTTGGCGTTGAGCGGCATCATGTTGTAGAGGTTGTCGCCGGTGTCGCGGTTCTCGCCGCGGACATAGCTCAAGAGACCGCTCGCGGTGAAGTCGCCAAAGCCGTGGGTGCGGGCGGCGAGGACGTTGCCCGAGATGTCGACGCCATAGAGCAGCGCCGACTGGTTGATGTACCGCAGCACGTTGAACTGGTCATCGGGACAGCTCGTGCCGTTGCAGGTCGCGTCGATATAGTCCTTGACGTAGGTGTAGTACGGCGCGACGCGCAGCGCCCAGGGCTTTTCGCCGGCGGCATGCCAGTCGGCCGCGAGGCTCAGGGTACGGGCCACTTCGGGCTTGAGGTCGATGTCTCCCACGTAGCCGTTGCCGTCGCCGACGAAGTTGTTCATGATCGCCGCCATCGTCCAGGTGGACCAGGCGTAACGTTCGTAGAGATTGGGCGAGCGCGTCTTCTGCGCGATGCCGGCCTCGTAGGTCTGGGTGACGTCCGGCGTGAAGCGCGCCAGCGCGGTCATGTCCCAGTTGTGGTCGGTCTTGCCGCGGTCCTGGGCGTTGAAACTGGCGCTGTCGGCAAGCTGGTTGCCCATGCACATGCCGCTGGTGCAGTACCCCTGCACATCGCCGGCATCCATCTGGACCATCTCGTAGCGCAGGCCGAGCAGGCTCATCCACTGCGGACTGACCTGCGTCTCCCATTCGCCGAACAGGGCGCTGCGGTCGCGCTTGCCGTCGTTGATGTTCCAGAAGGTGCCCGGCCACATCCCGGCACCGGAAGGCGGCCACCAGTCGTCGAGGCGATAGGCCTGGTATTCGGCTCCGACCCGAACGGTGTCGCGTGCCGAGAGCGGGAGTTCGGCATTGACCGACAGCCCGGTATTTTCTCCCTCGGTATACATGGGCATGCCTGCGGCGCAATTGGGGCCGATCGGCGAGCACGGCATCCCGTCGGGCGAGGTCGGCCCGCCCGAGGCCGTGCCGTACCAGAAGCGCTTGTCGTCGCCGAAGTCCATCGTGTGATCGGTCTTCTCATGGTAGGCGCGGGCCTTCAGCACCCCCCAGTCGTATTCGCCGGTATAGCCCAGATTGACCTGAGTGCTGGTGTTGTCGGTCATGTCCATGCGCTGGTTCGGGAAGCCCTCGTAGGGAATGTGCTGGTAGTCCAGACCGAGGTCGAACAGATGGTTGCCGTTGCGCACCGCGAGGTCGAGCGCCTGGTTGATCGATTCGTAGGCAGTGGAGCCGACTTCGTCGAGCGGCAGCGTGTGTCCGGCGCGTCCGGTGGCGGTCGAGGTCTTGAAGTTGCCGCCCGCGGTGTAGTTGTCGGACTTCGCGATCGAGCCGGTGTAGCTCAGGCTCAGCGTGTCGTTCGCCAGCGTGACGGCGGCATTGGCGCCGACAGCGTTGCCGTTGCTGCGATAGAACGTGCCGGCCTCGCCGTCGACGAGTTCGTAGGCCCCGGTCGCGGCGAACTGCGGCGGCGCCGACTCGACGACGATGCTGCCACCGATGCTGTCGCCGCCGACGCTGACGGGGGTCACGCCGGCGTAGACCTGTATGCTTTCGACCCGGGTCGGGTCGATATACGAGAGGGCCGGATTCATGTGATTCGGACACGCAGCGACCAGGTCCATGCCGTCGACCTTGGTGCGCAGCCGGTCATCGGCCAGGCCACGCAGCACCGGCAAGCTGGAAACTCCGCCTGCGCCGTAGGCGCTGTAGCCCGGCACGTCGCCGAGCAGGGCGGCCGTATCGCTGGTCGCGGCGCGCATGGGCTGCAGTGCGGCGGTATCGAGCTTCAGGCCGAAAGCTTCGGTTTCATCGGACGTCTTTGTTCCCATGACGGTCACGGTCATCAGGGGTTCGGCCGTGTTCGTCGTCGATGCGCTCTGTGCGGCAGCGTTGTGCCAGGGAGTCGACAGGGCAAGTGCGACCGCGAATGGGACGGGCTTCTGGATGAACAGCATGATTGCGCATTCCGGGATTGATAACGGGGCGCAGTCTAGGGAAATGCCGGCCGCACGAGAATGCGACACATTGTCGCAAGCCGACAAATTGCCGGGCGCGACGGACGCAGTCGGCGCCAGCCGGGGCGCTGTGCCGCCCCGGTACAGGGCGGGATTGCACGCCAGGGTCGCCGCTGAGCGCCGAACCGGGGCGCCGCCCGCGCTGCGACAATTTGTCACATCGCCTTTTGTTGCGCGATTGCCTATCGTTTCGGCACATCCGCGGTGGGGGACGGGCGCCTGCGGCATCGGTCTGCAGCGGAAACGCAGCCCTTGCCCGGCATCCGACCTGCCGCGATCGGGAGTCCGGTTCGATCACCATTGGAGAACAGCATGAAACCAAGCACCTTGATACTCGCCGCGGCCGCCATCCTGGCCGCCTCCTCGGCAGCGGCTGCGAACATCGCCGTCAGCGACGCCTGGGCGCGCGCGACCATGCCGGGGCAGCCCGTCAGCGCGGCCTACATGCAGATTAAGTCGGATGCCGACGCGAAGCTGGTCGGCGTGTCCAGTCCGGCCGTTCCCGATGTGGCGGTGCACGAAATGAAGATGGAGAACGGCGTCATGAGCATGCGCGAGGTCAAGGCGATCGACCTGCCGAAAGGCAAGACCGTGACGCTCGAACCGGGCGGGTATCACATCATGCTGATGAACCTCAAGCAGCCGATCGCGGCCGGCCAGATGATTCCGCTGGTCCTGGTAGTGGAGTCGGCCGGCAAGAAGCAGACGGTCGAGGTCAAGGCCGAGGCGCGCGCCCAGAACAGCGGCGGCATGCAGCCCATGCACCACTGAGTGCAGCGGACCGCACGCCGGATACAGGACGCCACACCCTCACGGGCTCCCCGGCGTCGCGGCCGCGGCTCGGGTGCGAGTGTGCCCTGCCGCGACGCCGAGAATGGCGCCGCGTCCGCGCAGGTCCTCCAGCATTTCGCCGCCGGCCTGCAGGACCCGGGCCGGGTCGGGGTGGCGGCTCTCGGCTGCCAGGGTCTGCAGCAGCTCGCGCCCGCTGCGCGTGCCGGCTTGCAGCAGCGCGAGCAGGCGGGCCGTAAAGGCATTGATCTCGCTGAATTGCACCTGGTCGGCCGGATCGCGAAACACCAGCAGATGCGTCTCGGCGGGCTGTACCCAGCGGCGCGGTGTGATGCGGTGCACCGGCCAGTCGTAGCGCAGGCTCGCCAGCACCGGATTCAGCACGGGCACGCCGTCGAGCAGGTTTCCGCCGGTATCGACCGCGCAATCGACACCGCGATTCGAAACCGACAACACCAGCTCGATCCATTCGTAGTGCGCCAGGGCCAGCAGGTAGGGTGGGTCGTCGGCGGCAGGCGTCCATTCTTGCTGCAGGAACTGCACGAACTCGTCGGGTACCTGGCGGAAGTAGGGGGTATGGCAGCGATGCAGGCTGAAGAACGCGCGCACCAGCCTGCCCCATTTGCGCGAGCCGAGCACCTGCCGCAGCACCGGAAAGCAGGCCAACAGGAAACCTTCGATGTTGTTGTAGAGCAGCCTGCTGTAGAGCTTCATCCGGCGCGCGTCCACCCCGGCCGGGCGCGGATGCGCCACCGGATCGCGGAGGTGCGCGGCGAAGGCGTACTGGTAGCGCTGGAATTCAGGAAGCGCGGGCGGCTTGGCCATGCTGATGGTGTGACGCCTGGAGTTGCGCGATGTGTTCGACTTCGCGCGCCAGTTCGGCCAGCGGCGGAATGTTGAAGTCGCGTTCCAGCAGCGTCGGGGCGACGCCGTGGAGCTGGTAGGTTCGATCGAGCAGCGACCACACCGGGTCGATCACGTCGGCGCCGTGGCTGTCGACGATCAGGTCGTCCGCTGCATTGTAGTGCCCGGCCATGTGCAGGTAGACGATGCGTTCGGTCGGCATGGCGCGGATGAATTCGAGCGGGTCGTAGCGGTGGTTGACGCTGTTGACGTAGACGTTGTTGACGTCCAGGTGCAGGTCGCAGTCGGCCTCGGCGAGGACGGCGCGGACGAAGGCGATCTCGCTCATGTCGGCGATCGGCGCGGCGACGTAGAACGAGGCGTTCTCGATCGCGATGCGGCGCTCGAGGATGTCCTGCGTGCGGCGGATGCGTGCGGCGACATGCTTGACGGCCTCCTCGGTGAAGGGGATCGGCAGCAGGTCGTAGAGGTGCCCGTCGTCGGAACAATACGAAAGATGCTCGGTATAGAGCGCGATGCCGTGGACGTCCATGAACTGCCGCGTCTTCTTCAGCAGCAGTTCGTCGAGCGGGGTCGGGCCGCCGAGCGACAGCGACAGGCCGTGGCAGACGAAGGGATAGCGCTCGGTGAAGCTGCGCAACGCGCGCCCAGGGGCGCCACCCAGGTCGATCCAGTTTTCCGGAGCGATCTCGAAGAAATCGATGGCGTCGGGGACACGGGTTTGCAGCGCGGGCAGCAGTTCGCGCCGAAAACCCAGCCCCGCGCCGGACGGATGCCGGAAAGGCATGCGATCAGCGCCTCAGCGGGGGGTGCCGCCGCATTTGCCCTGCATCATTTTGCCCATCTCGGCCGGGCTCAGCGAACCATCCTTGTCGGTATCGAGGGCGTCGAACATGGCGGCATGTCCATTGACGAATTCCTCCTTGCTGATCTTGCCGTCCTTGTTGGCATCGAGCACGGCGGCGCCGCATGTGCCGACGGCCGGCTGCTTGGGCTTCATGGCGGCGCCGCACATGCCCTGGCCGCACTTTCCGGCCGGCATCTTCGTGGCCTGGGCCACCTGGTAGCCGCCCGGCAGGGCGGTCAGCGCGAAGGGATTTTCCGCAGCAGATGCGACGACGGGCACGGTCACGCCGGCAACGAAGGCAGTGCCGGCAGCGGCAGCGATCAGGGTTTTCTTGGACATGCAGTTCTCTCCTGGGTTTGAGGTCGTTCAACAATTTGGCCGGGGAATCCGGCGGTCATGCAAAAAGCTCATGGATCGAGCCTCTTCTGCAATTCGGTGGCGATGCGCTGCCGGGCGTCGGGCGCGAGGACCGGGGCAGCATCGACGGCCCCGGCTTCCGCACGGAACAGGCGGCGCATTTCCCTGATCTGCAAGTTGAACTGCGCGCAATTCCTGCATATTGCCAGATGCAGCCGCAGCGCCAGGCGGTCGGCAAACGGCAGGCGCGTGTCCATGGCGCGCGAGGCGAGCGCGGAGGCTTCCCGGCATGTCGGCACCCATTTCATGCTGCACTCGCCTTGGTGAATCCGTTCAGTTCCAGGCACTGCCGCATGAACAGGCGTGCCCGGTGCAGCAACACCCAGCAGTTGGTCGGCGTGATACCGAGTTCCTTACAGATCTCCTCGGTTTCGAGGCCGGCCACTTCGCGCAGGCTGAACACCTGCGCCATGACCGGCTTCAGGCGGTCGGCGCATTCGTCGAGCACGCGCCGCAACTGGCTCAGCTCGGCCTCGGACTGCGGATTGCCCCAGGGGCGTAGCGGCTCGGCCCAGTGGCCGTCCTGCTTGAACAGCAGGTCGACCGTTTCCTCGCCGTCCTGGTCGCGAGGCAGTTCGACTTCGCGCACCTGCCGGCGGATCAGGTCGACGATCTTGTGCTTCAGGATGCCGGTCAGCCATGTTCGCGGGCTGGCATCACCCGCATAGCGCGCGCGGGCGGACAGTGCGGCCAGCAGGGTTTCCTGCACCGCGTCCTCGGCGAGCTCGTCCGAGTGCAGCTGGCGGCGCGCCACCCGGAACAGGTAGTCGCCGTGCTCGGCCAGCCAGGTTTGGGCATCAAGTGGATTCATGGCCTGTTCATTTTCGTCGATTCGCGCGCAGGCGCACACCGGATTGCGGAATGAAGGTCTTGAAATGCGGACGACCCGCCCCAGATTGGTTTCATCAGCAACCTCGGTCAACCCTCAGGAGGACACTATGGCCAACATCACCCGTCATTCCCCGTTCAGCGTCGGCGATCCGTTCGAATCGGACCCGCTCGACAATCTGTTCCGCGGCTTCTTCCGCCCGGTGCAGGTCGACAAGGATATGCCGCAAATCCGCATGGATGTGAAGGAGGACGACAAAAGTTATGCCGTCCATGCCGACATCCCGGGCGTGAGCAAGGAGGACATCCATGTCTCCATCGACGGCAACACCGTTTCGATCAGCGCCGAAGTGAAGAAGAACGCCGAGCAGAAGGAAGGCGAAAAGGTGCTGCGCCGCGAACGCTATTTCGGGCGCGTGAGCCGCAGCTTTGCCCTGGAGAACGAGATCGACGAGGCGGCAGCCAGCGCCCGCTATCAGGATGGCGTGCTGGAGCTGGTGCTGCCGAAGAAGACGGCGGCAGCGGCCAAGCGGCTCGCAGTGCAGTAAGCGCAGGCGCTGCAACGGAAAAGGCGGCTTCGCGCCGCCTTTTCACTTGGCGTAAAATCCGCTCCAAATCGAACCCGGAGCCGCCATGACCGTCCCCCATACCGCCGCCGAAAAGGCCAATATCCTGTCCGAGGCGCTGCCCTACATCCAGCGCTTCTACGACAAGACCATCGTCATCAAGTACGGCGGCAACGCCATGACCGAGCGGCATTTGATGGAGGCCTTCGCCAAGGACGTGGTGCTGCTGAAGCTGGTGGGCATGAACCCGGTGGTGGTGCATGGTGGTGGCCCGCAGATCGCCAGCCTGCTGAAAAAGATCGGCAAGCAGTCCGATTTCATCCAGGGCATGCGGGTGACCGACGAGGAAACGCTCGACGTCGTGGAAATGGTGCTCGGCGGCCTGGTGAACCAGGACATCGTGACCCTGATCAACAAGCACGGCGGCAAGGCCGTGGGCCTGACCGGCAAGGACGGCAACTTCATCCATGCCAAGAAAATGCTGGTGGCAAGCAAGGAGGAGTCAGGCAAGTTCGTCGACATCGGCCAGGTGGGCGAGATCACCAGCATCGACCCGAGAATCATCGAACTGCTCGATTCGGGCGATTTCATCCCGGTGGTGGCGCCGCTCGGCACCGATGCCGAGGGCAACGCCTACAACATCAACGCCGACGTGGCGGCCGGCAAGCTGGCGGGCATCCTCAAGGCCGAGAAGGTCATCTTCATGACCAATACGCCCGGCGTGCTCGACAAGCAGATGCAGTTGCTGACGGGGCTGACGCCGCGCCAGGTCGATGAACTGGTCGAAGACGGCACGATCGCCGGCGGCATGATTCCCAAGGTCGGCTACGCGGTCGACGCCGTGAACAGCGGCGTCAAGACCGCCCACATCATCGACGGCCGCGTCGAGCACGCCCTGCTGCTCGAAGTGCTGACGCCCGAAGGCGTCGGCACCTTGATCAAGCGCGCCTGAGCGCCTGCACCCCCGCTCGAGGATCCATCGCATGCGCTACTGGCTGATGAAATCTGAGCCGAGCGACGTCAGCATCGACGACCTCGCCGCCATGCCGAACCAGAGCATCGCCTGGTACGGCGTACGCAATTACCAGGCGCGCAATTTCATGCGCGACCAGATGAAGCCCGGCGACAAGGTGCTGTTCTACCATTCGTCGTGCGCCGAGCCGGGCATCGCCGGGCTCGCGCAGGTGAGCACGCTCGCCTACCCCGACGCGACCCAGTTCGATCCCAGGAACAAGTACTACGATCCCAAGGCGACGCCGGAGTCGCCGCGCTGGTTCAATGTCGACGTCAGGCTGGTGAAGAAGACGCGGCTGATGCCGCTGTCGGAAATCCGCGGCTACCCGGCGCTGGCCAACCTGCGCATCCTGCAACGGGGCAACCGCCTGTCGATCACGCCGGTCGACCCGGCCGAGTACGCATTCATCGTCAAGCACCTGTGACGCCGCTTCCGGCCCTGCTGGCGGCTTATGGCGGGCTGCCGATGTTTGCTGCCTACGGCGGGCTGGGCCTGGCGGTGGGATTCGTTGCCGGCCTGCTCGGCGTTGGCGGCGGACTCATCATCGTGCCGGTGCTGATCTTCATCCTGCACGCGCATGGCCTGGGCGCGGGGATGGAGCCGCAATTGGCGCTCGGCACCTCGCTGGCCTCGATCCTGTTCACCTCGCTCTCGAGCGTGCGGGCCCACCATCGCCACGGCGCCGTCGAATGGGGGCTGCTGCAGCGACTTGCTCCGGGCATCGTCATCGGCACGCTGGCCGGCGCCCTGCTCGCGGCGCGGATGCCGGCGCTGGCGCTCAAGGTGTTTTTCGTCGCCTTCCTGTGCTACGCCTCGCTGCAGATGTGGCTCGACTTCAAGCCGGCGCCGCAGCGCGGTTTGCCGGGGCGCGCCGGCACGGCGCTGGCCGGCGGGGTGATCGGTGCGGTGTCGAGTTGGGTCGGCATCGGCGGCGGCACCCTGTCGGTGCCGTTCATGCTGTGGCACAACGTTCCGCTGCACCGGGCGATCGGCACGTCCTCGGCAGTCGGCTTTCCGATCGCCCTCGCGGGGGCGATCGGCTATGTGCTGGGCGGCTGGGGGGTGGACGGCCGGCCTGCCGGCAGCCTCGGCTATGTCTATCTTCCCGCGCTCGCCGGCATCGTGCTGGGCAGCGTGCTGACTGCGCCCCTCGGCGCGTTCACGGCCCACCGCCTGCCGGTGCGTCGGCTCAAGCGCGTTTTCGCGCTGCTGCTGGCCGTGCTGGCGCTGCGGATGATCTGGACATTCTAGAATCCCTGCTGCTTGGGCATGATCTTGCCCCGTCGCGTGCCGGCCACCACAACATGCTGGGTCTTGATTCGGTCAAAGCGATTTGCAGCTTGAATGTCGGTCCGGCAAGGTTTAGTCTGTAAAAAAAGATATGTTGAATCGCTGCATGTACGATAAATAGCCCGACGCGGAGAAAATCATGGCGCACTTGCAAGCCGTTCGCAGCACGCTGCAGCCGCAGCAGAATGCGTACACGCAGCTCACCACCTATTTCGACCCGCATGGACAGATCGCCTGGGGCTACATGCATGCGGAGCCGCGTCCATGCTTTACGCCGACGCTGCTGCGCGAACTGCTGTCCTGGGGCAACGGCATGGTCAGCATGATCGACGACCCCGCCCAGCAGGACGTCAAGTATTTCGTCCTGGCGTCCAAAGTGCCCGGCACCTTCAGCCTTGGTGGCGACCTGGGACTTTTCATGCAGCATATCGAGTCGCGCGATCGCGATTCGCTTTACCGCTATGCCATTGCCTGCATCGATTGCTCGTATGCGGTGCACAGCCACCTGAACCGGCCCAACGTCACCAGTGTGGCCCTGGTTCAGGGCGAGGCGCTCGGTGGCGGTTTCGAAAGCGCGCTGGCGGCCAATGTCCTGATCGCCGAGCGCGGCGCCAAGATGGGACTGCCGGAAATCCTCTTCAACCTGTTTCCAGGCATGGGCGCCATGACCTTCCTGGGACGCCGGGTCGGACATCACAAGGCCGAGAAGATCATTCGGAGCGGAAAGCTGTACCTGGCGGAGGAGCTCCATGAAATGGGCGTTGTCGACGTGCTGGCCGATCCGGGCGAGGGCGAGGCTGCGGTCTATGACTACGTCCGGCGCGAGGAAAAGTCGCGCAACGGAATCATGGCCTTGCGTTGCGCGCGCGAGGTCAGCCAGCCGGCTTCGTATGAGGAACTGACCCGGATCACAGAAATCTGGGTCGATGCAGCCTTGCGCCTCGAGCCCAAGGATCTGCGGATGATGGAGCGACTGGTCAGCCGCCAGTCGAGCCGGGTCGGGGCCGCATCCGCAAGCCCTGTATCAACGGGTTTCGGCGCGTAGCGACTTGTCGAGGTAATCCGTCAGGGCGGCCTGGACTTCGGTCAGCGCAATCCTGACTGCATCCAGCTTGAGCCGAGCCTGGCTGCCGGCCAGTTCGTAGGGCTTGATCCGTTCAGCCTCGGCGCACATTTGTGCCAGCCTGTTGGCGCCGACATCGCTGGCGCCTCCTTTCAGCATGTGCAGCTGGTCGTGCCATTGCCCGTAATCCTGGCTTGCCAGGGCGCGCTCGATGTCGCGCATCGAGCGTTCGCTGTCTTCCTCGAAGCTGGACACGAGTTCCTTCACGAATGCATGGCCGCCGAGTTGCCCGAGATCGTTGAGCACGTTTTCGTCGAGCTCGCTGGGCATTGGCGCCGGATGGGGGGGAGGGACCGGCGACGCCAGCGGCTGCTGGCTCGCCAGGCGGGCGATCAGGTCGACCAGTTCGCGGCTGTTGACCGGCTTGGTCAGGAAGGCGTCGGCGCCTGCCGCTTCGCACTGGGCCTGTGCCTCGGCGCGTGCGTCGGCGGTCAGCATGATGATGGGCAGATGCCCCTTTTCCATGAAGCGCCAGCGTTGCACGACTTCCGGACCCGACAGCTGGGGCATGTGCATGTCGATGATCGCAAGGTTGTAGGCCTGATCGTCGGATTCGAGCATTGCCAGCGCTTCCTCGCCGTCACGCGCCAGATAGGCTTCGAACCCGGCGTGCTTGAGCATGCCGCGGATCACGCGCTGGTTGATCGGATTGTCTTCCGCCACCAGAATGCTCAGACGCCCGACCTGACCGGCCTGTGCTTCGAAACGATGGGCCAGCGACACGACGTTGTGCGGCATGTCGTGGCTGACGACGGCATGAATGGCGTTGAACAGCAGCGTCGAGTTGACCGGCGTCCGCAGCACCGAAGCATAGCCTTCGCGTACCAATTGGGCGTCGCGCGCGAGCACGACATTGGCGTCCGATTCGATCAGGATGACCGGCAGCGTGGCCAGGCTGGAATCGTCGCGGAGCAGCCTGAGGAAAGTGATGGGGTCACTGGGCAGCACGCTGCGCTCGACCACGACGGCCCCCAGTGGGGTGCCGCCCGCCAGGTGGGCGGAAAGCTCGGCTGCAAGCCGGGTGGTGTTGTCCACGGCGATCGTTTCGGCGCCCCAACCCTGAATGGCGGCCTGCATTCGGGCTGTGAGATCGCTGCCTGCCAGAATCGCCACCCGCATCGGGGTATCGAACGCCTCGTCGGCGGCATCTACCTGAACATTCTGCAATGCGAAAGGCAGTTCGAACCAGAATGTCGTGCCTTCGCCTTCGCGGCTGTGCAGGCCAATCTTCCCCCCCAGCGTTTCCACCAGCTGCTTGGCAATGGTGGTGCCCAGTCCGGTGCCGCCGAAACGGCGCGTCACGGACCGGTCGGCCTGGGTGAAACTGTCGAAAATGCGGGTCTGGGCGGCTTCCGGAATGCCGATGCCGGTATCGACGACCTCGAAGCGTAGCCGCTGCGGGTGGCCCTGCCCGATCGGCCGGACGTAGACGTCGACCCTGCCATACTCCGTGAACTTGATGGCATTGCCGATCAGGTTGATCAGGACCTGGCGCAGATGGCGTGCGTCGCCGCGCAGCAGGAACGGTGTCTGCGGCGCGATATGGGCGGCAAGCACCAGCCCCTTGGCCTGCGCCAGCCTTTCCATCATCGCTTCGGTGCCATTGACCAGGCGGTGCAGATCGAAATCCTCCTCGGAAGTGCTGATGCGGCCGGCCTCGATGCGCGAGATGTCGAGCACGTTGTCGATCAGTTCGAGCAGGGTATTGGCCGACGCGTGGATGATCTGGGCGAACTCCTCCTGCTCCTTGTCGAGGTTCGTTTCGGTCAGCAGGTCGGCCACGCCGATGACGCCATTCAGCGGCGTGCGCAGCTCGTGGCTCATGTTGGCGAGGAAATTCGACTTGGCGAGACTGGCCTCCTTTTCGCGCCGGATGGCATTGTGCAGTTGCTTCAGCAGATTGGAGGCGTAAAGCGGCACCACGACCAGCGTGAGCCACATGGCCCACCACAGCGGCACATGCGAATGCCAGAACGGATTGAACTGATAGACGACGATGAATCCCAGCGCCGATGCCAGCATCGACACGTACAGGTAGGGCCGGCCAAAACGGAAACCATTGCCCAGCGTGACCCACAGATAGGTGACGACGACGGGCGCGCCCGTCTCGTTCGAAATCGAAAGCAGGTAGGTCGCAACGGCGAAGTCATGCAGCATGCCGATGCTGCGGCGGGCAACCGAAACGTCGGGATCGACCAGCGTGCCGATAAGCAGAGACAGCGAGATGAAGGTCAGGCCGAGGCCGAGGACATGTACCTGCGCCACTACTGCGGGACTGTGCCCCACGTCGCTGAGCGCGAAGTAGGCATAGAAGCCCAGAACGATGCACAGGCGAATCAGCGCCTGCTGGAATTCTGTATCAGGGCGTGTCTTGATACGTCTACGCAGCCTGTCCAGAAAAGCGGGAAGGGCCCACTGGCGCGCCATGGCAACCGGCTCAGTCGGGCCTGTCGCCCAGTTCCTGCATGATGGCCGCGACGGCATCGATGCGCAGCTCGAAGGCGCGCACGCAGACGGGATCGAAGTGCTTGCCGCTCTGCGACTGCAGGTAGGTCAGCGCTTCCTGAAAGGTCCATGCCGCCTTGTAGGGACGTCTGGAGGTCAGGGCGTCGAATACGTCGGCTACCGCCACGATGCGGGCCGGCAGCGGGATGGCGTCGCCGGACAGACCCTGCGGATAACCGTTGCCGTCGAAATGCTCATGGTGGCCGAGCGCGATGATCGCGCCCATCTGCAGATAGCGCGACGGACTGTCGGCGAGGATTTCATGGCCGATCCGCGGGTGGCGGCGCATGATTTCCCGTTCTTCCGGGGTATGCGGGCCGGGCTTGAGCAGGATCTGGTCGGGAATGCCGATCTTGCCGATGTCGTGCATCGGGGCGGCCGCCTCGATTTCGTCACACTCCATCGCGGTGAGCTTCATTTCCTCGGCGATCAGGCGGGCATACTTGGCCATGCGAATGATGTGGTTGCCGGTTTCCTCGTCGCGATATTCCCCCGCCTTGGCCAGCTTCATCAAGGTTTCGCGTTCGCGTGTCCGCACTTCCCGGGTGGCCTGCAGGACCTGGTCTTCCAGCCACTGCGCCCGGTCCGAAATGAGCTTCTGGCTGCGCCGCAGCGCCAGCAGATTGAGGCAGCGGGCGCGGCATTCCTGCGGGTCGATCGGCCGGGTGAGAAAATCGGTGGCGCCGCTCTCCAGCGCCTGATAACGGATCTGGCGGTCTTCCACCACGGTCACGATGATCAGCGGCACGTCGGCCAGGCGTCGCTCGGCGCGGATGCGGCGGGTGAATTCGATGCCGTCCATGCCCGGCATGCGGTAATCGGTGATGATCAGGTCCGGCGTGAATTGCTGCATCTGCTCGAGCGCGTCGGCAGGGTCGGCAAAGCTTTCGACGATGACGCCCGGCTCCAGCGTGCGAGCCAGCCCCTCGAGCAGGCTGCGTGCGGTGCTGCGGTCGTCGACGATCACGACGCGCGCGCCCTCGCGCAGGCGGGTGCCGCGCGGTGGCGCGGGCGGGGCGGCGGTGGGTACGACACGCAAAGGTTTGCTAGCCACTTGTTTTGGTTACCCTGCTGTTCGAATTAGCTATTGAAAAATTCCCTGACTCGTTGAAATATCGGGCAAGCGCGATTTGAACTTTAATCCTCAAAGGAGAAATGATGAAGAAAAACATACTATTGGGTTTTGCCATCGGCATGGCCGCACTGTTCTCCCTGGCCGCCATGGCTGCTAGCACGGCTCCGGACTATGCACGCGAGAAGAAATGGGCGGACGAAGTGGTGCCCGGTCTCGTGGTCGGCGACCCCGTCTACCTGCAGACCCCGCGCGGCCACCATAAATTCCTGACGCTGTTCACGCCGGTGGCGGGCACGGATCGCGCCGTCATCGTGGTCCATGGCATGGGCATTCATCCCGACTGGGGCATGGTCGGCACCCTGCGTACCGAACTGGCCGATCTCGGTCTTGCGACCCTGTCGATCCAGATGCCGATCCTGGCTGCCGACGCCAAGGGCGAGGCCTATCCGCCGACTTTCCCCGAGGCGGCCGAACGCATCGGCGAGGCGGTCGCATTCCTCAAGTCCAAGGGGTACACGAAACTGGCAATCGTTTCCCACAGCATGGGGTCGCGCATGAGCCGCGTGTATCTGGCCGGCAAGCCGGACGCGGCGGTCAAGGTCTGGGCCAGCCTCGGGATATCGTTCGATGACTACGCCGGGATCAAGGTGCCGGTCCTCGATCTGTACGGCGACAACGACCTGCCTGCCGTGCTCGACAATGTGCGGAAACGCAAGGGCAGTCTCAAGGCCTCGGGCTCAAAGCAGGTCGTGATTGCCAATACCGACCATTTCTATACCGGGCATGAAGCGGACATGGTGGCGGCGGTCGCGGCTTTCCTCAACGAAACCCTGAAGTAGATCGCACGATTCGGCTGGCTCAACCCAGCAGCCTGGTCATCGCCTCGCGGTATTTCTCGCTCGTCCTGGCGACGATGTCATCGGGCAGGGCGGGACCCGGCGCCTGCTTGTTCCAGCCGCTGGCCTCCAGCCAGTCGCGCACGAACTGCTTGTCGAAACTGGGCGGGTTGCTGCCGGGCCGGTACTGGTCGGCCGGCCAGAAGCGCGACGAATCCGGCGTCAGCGCCTCGTCGATCCAGACCAGCCGGCCGGCTGCATCGAGCCCGAACTCGAACTTGGTGTCGGCGATGATGATGCCGCGCGTGAGCGCATACTCGGCAGCCGATCTGTACAGGGCGAGGCTGACGTCGCGCACCTGCGCGGCAAGGTCGACGCCGATCAGGGCGGCCATCTGGTCGAATGAAATGTTCTCGTCGTGCGCGCCTACGGCGGCCTTGGTCGACGGCGTGAAGATCGGCTCGGGCAGCCGGTCGGCCTGGGCGAGCCCGGCCGGCAGGGCGATGCCGCATACCGACTGGCTGGCCTGGTATTCCTTCCAGCCGGAGCCGACCAGGTAGCCGCGCACGATGGCCTCGACCGGAAGCGCCTTGAGTTTCCTGACAACGATGGCGCGGCCGGCCACCTGGTCGCGCTCGCTGGCCGCGACCATCGACTCGGGCGCAATGTCGAGCGCCTGGCTCGGCACGATGGCCTTGAGCTTGTCGAACCAGAAGGCCGACACCCGGGTCAGCACCTCGCCCTTGCCGGGAATCGGCGTCGGCATGACCACGTCGAAGGCCGACAGCCGGTCGGTCGTGACGATCAGAAGCTTGTCGTCGCCGACGGCATAGATGTCGCGTACCTTGCCGCGGTGCACCCGCGGCAGGGAGTCGATGCGCGATTCGAGCAGGGGTTGGCCGAGCAAAGGTGCGGACATGGCAGCGTAGACGGAAGCGGAAAGCCGGCATTATAGCCGCCGCGTCCTGGCACGCCGGCTTCTGCTGTGCCGCACGCAGGGCGGCCGGATCGACTGCAACGGCGGTAAAATACCGCACTTTTCATGCTACTGGAGCAGGGCGTGTCATCCATATCCTACAAAGATGCCGGGGTCGATATCGACGCGGGCGATGCCCTGGTCGAGCGCATCAAGCCGCTGGCGCGGCGCACCATGCGTCCCGAGGTGCTGGCCGGCATCGGCGGCTTCGGCGCGCTGATCGAGATCTCGAAGAAATTCAAGGAGCCGGTTCTCGTGTCCGGCACCGACGGCGTCGGCACCAAGCTCAAGCTGGCGTTCGAACTCGACCGCCACGACACCGTCGGCATCGACCTGGTGGCGATGAGCGTCAACGACATCCTGGTGCAGGGCGCCGAGCCGCTGTTCTTCCTCGACTACTTCGCCTGCGGCAAGCTCACGCTCGATACCGCCGAGGCGGTCATCGCCGGCATTGCCACCGGTTGCGAGCAGGCCGGTTGCGCGTTGATCGGCGGCGAGACCGCCGAGATGCCGGGCATGTACCCGGAAGGCGAATACGACCTCGCCGGCTTCGCGGTCGGCGTGGTCGAGAAATCGAAAGTCATCGGCGGCCAGCGTATCGCGCCGGGCGACGTCGTGCTGGGGCTGGCCTCGAGCGGCGCGCACTCGAACGGCTATTCGCTGATCCGCAAGCTGATCGACCTCAACCGCATTGACCTCGGCTCCGATTTCCATGGCCGCCCGTTCGCTGACGCCGTGATGGCGCCGACGCGGATCTACGTGAAGCCGCTGCTCGCCCTGATGGCAAG
>JAYRNU010000070.1:0-10844 GCA_041912015.1 Thiobacillus sp.
ATGGCTACTCCCCACAGGATGCTTCGTTTGAATCTGGTCATCATCACCCTGTCA
The DNA here is from genome assembly GCA_041912015.1 of Thiobacillus sp. Classification (GTDB taxonomy): domain Bacteria; phylum Pseudomonadota; class Gammaproteobacteria; order Burkholderiales; family Thiobacillaceae; genus Thiobacillus. Next base: position 55 of record JAYRNU010000070.1, read on the forward strand.
TGATCCGGCAACCCTGGAATGCCCCGCAAATCGAACTGTCACCTTGTGTCGTTCCCGGAGAAACGATACCTGCTGTCCTCCAGGCTGCACAAGCCGTCCGCCTCGAGGCAACCGGGGCCCACCGCTGCGGGGAGCCGGGTCGCCGGCACGCCGCGTCATGGACCAAACAGGCCATAACGCGTCGTGCACATGCGCCGGCCGCCGATCAGTCGTGCTCGAGATCGATCTGGTCGACCACCTCGAACGGCTTTGGCGGGCTGGCGGGCTGCTTCGGCGCCGTGCCCGGCAGAATCTCGAAGTTCGGCGTGAACGGGACCATCAGCGCGCGCAGCTGATCGAAGGGCTTGCGGTCACCTTCGAACTTCGCCTTGCCGGCCTTGATCAGGTCGTCGAACGAACTGACGCCCATCATCACCGAATTGAGGTCCGCGCGGTTGAGCGTAATGGTCAGATCGGGATGCTTCGCCTGCTGGCCCTCGATGTTGGTCAGCGTGGCGTTGCTCAGCTCGACCAGATACTTCTCGCCGTTGTCGGGCGTGACCAGGTTGATCGTGAAGCGCATCCCCTCGGCCCGTTTCGGGTCCATGCTGATACCCAGGAAGTCGAGCCACATCCCGGTCGACCTGGCGCGCACCACGTCAGGCCCGGTCGAGCGCGGCGGCGTGCCGCCCGGCAGGCCGTTGCGCAATTCGTAGGCTCCTTGCAGGTAGCTGTTGCGCACGCTGGTGCTCTCCGCCTGATAGCCGAGTTGCTCGTAGGCGTCGGCCAGCAGTTGACGGGCTGCCTGGTTCTGCGGCTCGGCGAACACCAGCTTGTTGAGGATCTCCGACGCTTCGAGGTATTTCCCCTGAGCGTTCAACTCCTTGCCCTTGGCCATGATCTTGTCCGCGCCGCCCATCATCTCGACGTAAAGCGGGGCCGAATCCTGCGGCGACAACGGATGCAGGTTGACCGGATTGCCATCATAGAAGCCGATGAAGCGGTTGATCACGGCACGCGAATTGTTCTTGACATCGCCGTGATAGCTGCGCGCAGCCCAGCTCTGCTGCAGGCTCTTCGGCACCTCGTAGACGTTCTGGATTTCGTTGATCGTCACGCCCTGGTTGGCGTAGTGCAGCGCCTGGTTGTTGAGGTTGGCATAGGCGTCGCGTTGGGCACGCATCACTTCCTGGATGCGGTCGTTACCCCAGTGCGGCCAGCTGTGCGAGGCGAACATGACCTCGGCCTCCTGGCCGAACTTCCACAGCGCAGTGTTGATTTCCTTCGACCAGTTCAGCGCATTGCGCACCGGCGCCCCGCGCAGCGTGTAGATGTTGTGGATCGTGCCGGTGATGATCTCCGACGACCAGAACGCCTTGAATTGCGGGAAGTAGGTGTTCATCTCGACCGGCGCTTCGGTATCGGGCGCGTTCTGGAACACCATCTTGACCCCATCGAGCGTCACGTCCTCGAAGTCCTTGCTGATGAGCAGATTCGGCGCAATCAACCCGGTATTGCCATTGGCGATGTTCTTGCCGATCGCCTGGTCGACGTGGCCGTGCGGATCGCGTGGCAACAGGACCGCGTACTGCCACTGCGTGCGGCGCGACATGGCGTTGCCGGCGAGCACGTTCTCCTCGATCGCAGCCTGCATGAAGCCTTCGGGCGCGATGATCTTGACCTTGCCACTGGCCACGTCAGCCTCGTCCACGACACCGCGTACCCCGCCGAAGTGGTCGACGTGGGAGTGCGAGTAGACAACGCCGACGACCGGGCGCTTGCCGAGCTTTTCGTTGATGAAATCGAGCGCTGCGCGGGCGGTTTCCTTGGCCGTCAGCGGATCGAAGATGATCCATCCCGTGTCGCCCTTGATGAAGCTGATGTTGGCGAGATCGTAGCCGCGCACCTGGTAGATCTTGCCCGGCACGACTTCGTAGAGACCGTACGCCATGTTCAGCACGGCCTGGCGCTGCAGCGAGGGATTGATGCTCGGGAAGTCCTTGTCCTGCAGCAGCCACTGGTAGCTGCCCATATCCCATGCCACGTTGCCGGCATCGGCCATGATCTGCTTGTAGGGCGGTGCCGCGATGAACCCCTTCTTGGCCTCCTCGAAGTCGCGCTTATCGGCAAACGGCAGCGTGGCCAGCAAGCCGTTGCGGATCTCGAGCGTGAAGGTCGAGGGTGGCTTGCCCTGCGGGTCGAAATGGCTGTCCTGGGCACCGATGGCCCCTGTCATGTACGACGACATCAACAGCACGGCCGACAGTGGAACGATTGAAGACGAGGTGATTCTCATGCACTTCTCCCATATGAAAGGATTGATCGGGTGGCGGTCAGCAACGCCATGTTGGAAATGAACAGCATTCTAGTCGCGGGGCTCTTGTCAAAGAATTCAATGTTCCGGCAGCAGGGTCCTGTCGCTTCCAGGCGCTGACTGCGCGGTCGCTGCAAAGCCATGATCCCCGATTCAAGCGGGCCCCGGGACAGGACGGGCCCGCGGCAGACCGATCGACCGCCACCGGGCGGGCGCAGCTAGTGGCGATACGGCGGATCACCGAACACCTCCGTCAGTGGCGAAATCGCGCGAAAGGCCACGAACTTCTCGTAGCATCGTCTCGACTCCACGCAGCGTCCCGAATCCTCGCTGGCCCTGTTCGCGTCGAGGCGGTAGATCGATTTCCCTTGCTTGATCGTCTCGACCACCTTGATATCGGCGATCTTCATCGGGTCGATCGTCAGCGGATTGTCGGAAAGAATCGCGAAGTCAGCGAGCTTGCCGACTTCGATCGAGCCCTTGGTCTTTTCTTCGAAGTGCTGGTAGGCCGCCCATAACGTCATCGCCTTGAGGGCGACGATCGGCTCGACACGGTGTTCGGGGCCCAGTACCTGGTTCGAGCGCGTCGTGCGATTCACCGTCGCCGACAGCACCCGCATCGTGTCGGGAAACGCTACCGGCGCATCATGGTGCGAACTGAACATCATGCCGTTCCTGACCATCCAGCCGGTGGGCGAGATGTTTGCCGCGCGCGCTGGCCCGAGCACGGTATCGAGGTACCAGTCGCCCCAATAAAACGTGTGCATCGGAAACAGCGCAGGGAATATCCCGAGTTCCTTGAGTTTCGGCACCTGGTCTTCACGCAGCGTCTGCCCGTGAATCATCACCGGCCGCCGGTCACTGCCCGGATACTGCACCGCTGCAATCGACACCGCCTTGATCAACTGGTCAATCGCGGCGTCGCCATTGGTATGGGTAATGATCTGCCAGTTGTTGCGGAAGGCCCGGCTGACCGCCGCGATCGCCTGGTCGTCGCTCAATGCCGGATAGCCCGCATAGTCCGGCGGCTGTCCCGGCGGCGGCGTCAGGTAAGGCTGCGACAGCCAGGCGGTGCGGCCCTGCGGCGAGGCGTCGAGGGTCAGCTTGACCCCGCCGATGCGCATGCCATGGTGATAATTGCGGCCGAAGTACGATCCGTTCATGAATCCGCCATCTTCGGGAACGAGCAGGATTTCCGGATACACCACCACGTCCAGCTTGAGCCGGCCGGACTCGGCGGCGGCGACGTACAGGTCGACGTTGCCGGGCAATGCACGTCCTTCCTGCGCCGTGGTGTGACCGTACTTGAGGTACAGGTCCTGCCCGGCGTCGAGCAGCGCCAATTGCTGCGCCTGAGTCAGTTGCGGCATGATCTTCAGGAACTCCCGGATCAGCACGGTTCCCTCCATGACGCCGCTGGGCACTCGGCTGCCTGGCTTGCGCCGGATCACGCCTCCCTGCGGGTCTTCGGTCTCAGCGGTGATCCCGGCCATTTGCAGCGCCTTGCTGTTGAGTGCGTGCAGATGGCCGGACTGGTGGATGACGATGATCGGCAGATCGGTCGAGACGGCGTCGAGATCCTCGGCCGTGGGGTGGCGCTGCTCCGCAAGCTGCGAATCGTCGTAGCCGAAGCCGATGACGACGCCGAAGTCGCGCGCGATGTTCGAGGTCGCCATCCATTTGCGCAACTGCTCCTGAAGATCACGGATCGATCGCACCGAACCGTCGGGAGGCGGCAACAGGTTCGCCGCCATCGCCTGCACCCCGGCGCCCCACATGTGGCCGTGCGCATCGATGAACCCGGGGATCATCGTCCTGCCCCCGAGATCGATCATCGCAGTCCCGGTGCCTTTCTGCGCCTGCTCGACCGCACTATGTGATCCCACGGCAACGATCAATCCATCCTTGACGGCGACGGCTTCGGCGGACGGGTGACTGTCATCCACGGTGACGATCGGCCCGCCGAAGTAGATCGTGTCGGCATCGGCCGCAATCGCTGCAGAAAAGTTGGCGAGCAAGCCGACGAACGCCGCCGCGCGCGTAGCGGTCAAGAGCCGCCGCATCCCGGGTCTTCCGCAGCGCCCACCTTGATGGATGCCTGGCTGCGCCGGGATACAGGCTGGATGACGCGAATTGCCCTGGAGTCTGCAGCCAGTGCGGTAGGTGAAACGGGAATCAAGCCGCGAGCACGTCATCATCGGGCAGACATTCTCAAGTCGGCGCGACAGGTCCGGCGGCACGGATCTCTCCGCTGCAGGACGGCTCGCAGCGTCGCCGAACTGGAGCGCGAAGCGCGCGCGACAGGTCGCCGGGAAGCTGCTCCGGATCGCGGGTGGAGGCATTCCGGCAAACATGCGCACCACGATCCAGGGACCGGACCCGTCGGCGTGATGCCGTAGAACCGGCGATCACGCGCGATGCATGTTGAAAGCTCTGGAACAGGCTCGCGTGGCGATCAAGTCCCGGTGAAAACGCTGCAACCATCGGCGGCTCCAAGGTGTGCCTTCAAGCGGACGCCGGCCCGGTCGATACCGGATCGCGCTGGATTTGTTGCCGAACCCCAAGGCTGGGCGGTCGCAGAACCGGCCCGGCCCGTTCCGACAACGTCCGGCGTACGCCTTTTGATCAAGCTTTCCGGAATGCTGGCAAACGCCTCATCGCTTGGCCGGGACCGGGGTGAAGCTGAATCGCGCGCCACCGACGCTCGCCTCGTACATCAGGCCGCCGCGGGCCACGGTAAAGATTGCGAGGCCCCGGGTATAGCCGCCGACGGTGGCGGCGTCATGCCGGCCGCCGCTGACCCCGGCAGAGCTTCCGGTGGTCGTCGCGGCCGCCGAAGCGCCGGCAGTGATCGCGACCGCCTGGGCCTGGGCGCTGAACGAGAAGCTGCCGCTGCTGAATTCCTTGAACGCGCGCTCGTCCTCGAAGAACACGATCATGCTGTAGCCCTGTGCGCCAAGCTGCAATCCGACGGTCAGCTGGGTCATCGTGCTGTCCCCGACATGCTTGCCATTGACGAAAACCCGCCCGGTGCCGCGCGCGCCACCGATCCCGACGCCTGCCCGGCCCACGGTCGGAAACACCGCGTATCCGTAGCTGTTCTTGAAGAAGGTGCCGCTTTCCCCGGCATTCTTGAACACCTGGATCGTGTCCTGGAAACGGTCGGCGAAGGCGTTCGAGAACGGAAGCAAAAGCATGACCAGAGCGAGAAAAAGATATTTGCGCATGATTATTCCTTAGGGGTTGTCCAGCTGCAGTTGGAAAAAAGTCCTGTCGTCTCTCCTCGGCAGAGCCTGGTCTCGGAGTTGTGATGATCATGCCGCCACAAGGCAGCCTTTCCTCGCAAGCCAGGCAGGGAACTCATGTCTGTTGCCGCCAACATGACGTTCTCAAGGCCGCCAAAACTTTAGTCTTGTGCCGTGCCAATGTCTACGTGGTTTCGGGGCAAGGCCGAAAAAATATTTTTCTTGCAAACCTGATTCGGCAACCCTGCTGTCATGAAGCCTGATCGCGGCGAATTCGTGAAGTCCGGCCTCGCGGCGGGTGTCCGCAGCCTGCGATTCCCAAGCCTCTCCCGTCAACGATCGCGACCATCGCTCCCTTCCCTGCGATCCGCGCATGACGCCATCCTCGCCGCATCCGTTCCGGCAACGACCCTGCACCCGGCGCCCGCCACGCGCTCGCCGGGGCTTGCGTCGGCGCGCGGCTGCTGCAATATTTGCGGCGGAATCCCCGATCCTGGTTGTACATGGAGGCCTCATGCCCAGACCGCTGTTCGACGCCGAAGGCGAATCGGCCATCCTCAGGGCCGCTCCGGCTGCGCGCCACGATGCCGGAAGGTCGCGGCGCGAAGCCGTCCCGCTCGAGGCCCATGCCGAAGCCGCACCGGCGGCCGGCCGCGCCGACCCGCTGGACATTCTGGCCGCGCAGGACAAGACCCGGCTCGCCGAACTGATCCCGCTGCGGTATGGCCGCATGAGTCGCACCGCGTTCACCTTTCTGCGCGGGGCAGCCGCCATCATGGCAGGCGATCTCGCAGCCGGCGCCCGGAGCGACCTGCGGGTCGAACTCTGCGGCGACGCCCACCTCGGCAACTTCAGGTGGTACTTCGCCCCCAACCGCGAGTTGGTGTTCGACCTCAACGATTTCGACGAGACCCTGCCCGGTCCCTTCGAGTGGGACGTCAAGCGTCTGGCCGCGAGCGTCACGGTCGCGGCGCGGGCAAACGGATTTTCCAGGGTCGAGGCGCGCTCCGCGACGCGATCCGCGATGCGCGAGTACCGCAAGTCCATCGCCAGGGCATCGGAGCTCAGCCCGATCGACCTGCACTACTACCGCTTCGGGTCGCAGGCCGCGCTGGCGCGCATCGAACGGCACGGCAGCAAGCATCGCAAGTGGAAGGAGGCGGTCCTGGCAAAGGCCACCCGCAAGAACAGCCTGCGCGCCCTGGACGAACTGACCGACGTCGTCGACGGCCGGCGCGTCATCGTTCCCGACCCGCCGTTGATCGTTCGCATCGATGACGTGATCGCCAAGACCGAATCGGACGCGGTGTGCGGGTTTCTGGAACGCTATCGCCAGAGCCTGCCGCTCGAACGGCGCACGTTCATCGACCGCTTCTCGATGGTGGACGTCGCCCGGAAAGTCGTCGGTGTGGGGAGCGTGGGCACGCGCTGCCTGATCGTGCTGCTCGAGGCCGGCGACGGCACACCCCTGTTCCTCCAGTTCAAGCAGGCGATGCCGTCCGTGCTCGAAGCCCATCTCGGACCCAGCGTCTTCGAGCAGGCAGGCCAGCGCGTGGTCGAAGGCCAGCGCCTGATCCAGGCGACCAGCGACGTATTGCTCGGCTGGGCGCGCTGGCAGGCGCCGGACGGACAGGAGATCGACTTCTACTTCCGCCAGCTCTGGGACGGCAAGGGCAGGATCGACGTCGAGGAGCTCGGGCCCAAGCGGCTGGCAGTGTACGCAGGCCTGTGCGGCAAGACGCTGGCCTACGCGCATGCGCGTTCGGGGGATGCCATGACGATCCGCGGGTACATCGGTGACGACAGGACCTTCGACGACATCATGGTCGAATACGCCGACCGCTATGCGGATATCACCGAGCGCGACCTGGCGCAACTCCGCGAGGCCATCGACGACGGCGCGATCGAAGTCGTGCACGACATCTGAGCCGCATGGCGCGCTGCGCCGACCCGGGTCGGCCCGGTTCGGCACGCGGTCGTCATCCGCAGCCTAGGCGGACAGCTCCCCGGCCAGGACGCTGCGCGGCAGCACCGAGATCGCCATGTGTTCGGCCACGCTGTAGATGCGTCGCAGCCTGTCGAGTATCTCGAGCTGCACGCGGTGCTTGAGCAGGCGATCCGGGTCGTCGCGTGCCAGGCGTGCGGCCAGTTGCCGCTGCATTTCCGCAGAAAGCTCCAGGATCGCATCGCGCCGCGCGACGACCCCCTGAGCTGCCCGCTCGTCCCCTTCCACCAGCGCCCGCAGCGCGGCATGCGCCGACGCCTGGATCGTCTCGAACAGACGCTCCTGCAGTTCGGCGGCTTCCTTCGATGGGGCGATTCCCGCCTCCTTCAGCGCCTGGGCCAGCGGTGCCAGTTCGCGGCTGATCGCCGCGCTCATGTTCTCGATGTCGCCGATCGCGGCAACCAGCCGCGCCTGCTCGTCCGCTTCGGCATCGCTGAGCTCGACCCGCCCGACATGCTGCAGATAGGCCAGCACCGCTTCGCGCAGCGCCACGATCTGGTCGTGCTGCTGCGACAGGTCACTGAAATCCCGGGCTTCGAAGGCCGCCCTGACCTTCCCCAGCATCGCCTCGGTCAGCTCGCCCATGTACCCGAGTTCCATCCGTGCCCGCTCCAGGGCCATCGATGGCACCCGGATCACTGCGTCGTCGAGAAACCGCGGGCGGATGATGGCCCGCTCCTCGACCGCCCGGTCCGGGATCAGCTTGATCGCCAGCTTCGCAAACAGCGCGGCGAACGGCAGGAACAACAGCGTGTTGGCAGTGGCCCAGATGGTCGCGGCGTTCGCGATCTGCCGCGGCACTTCCTCGGCGAGCCGTTCGACCCCCTGCAGATGCGCGGCCACCGGCGACACCGTCTCGGCGAGTCCGGCCAGCTGGGCGATGAACGGCAGCCAGATCACCGCGCCCAGCACGTTGAACAGGACATGCACGGCTGCGGCGCGCTTGGCATCCTGCGGCTTGCCGATCGACGCGAGGATCGCGGTGATCCCGGTCCCGATCTTCGCCCCGAACAGGATCGCGATGCCTGCCGGCAGCGAAAGCAGCCCCTGGGTCGCCATGACGACCGAGAGGCCGATGGTTGCCGAGGACGATTGCACCAGCGCCGTGAACACCGCGCCGGCCAGCATCCCGAGGACCGGATTCTGCAGCGACTGCAGCAGCTCGGCGAAGCCCTCGTGGGTGCGCAACGGCGACATGGCCGAGCCCATCGCCGCCATGCCGTAGAAGATCAGGCCCAGCCCCATGAGCATGGCGCCATAGTGGCGCACGACGCCCTGCTTCCAGACGAAGGTCATGACAAAGCCGATGGCGATCAGCGGATAGGCCAGCGCGGTCGTGTTGAACGCAACGATCTGCGCCGTGACCGTGGTGCCGACATTGGCGCCGAATATCACCCCGACCGACTGCACCAGGGTCATGATGCCGGCACTGACGAAGCCCACCACGAGCACCGTGGTCACCGATGAGGACTGGATCACCGCGGTCACGATCGCCCCGGTGATCGCGCCGAACAGCGCGTTGCCCGTCAGCTTGGCCAGCAGCCTGCTCATCTGATTGCCGGCAGCCGCCTTCAGGCCGTCGGTCATCTTCTCCATGCCGTACAGGAAAAGCGCGAGCCCCCCGAGCAGCTCGATGGTCATCGTCAGGGAATCGAGTTCAGCCATGCGCAACCTCGCTGTAGTGATGAGCAATACGACACACTGCCTGATCCCTCGCACCCGGGATCATTGCACCGCCCGGCGACGTCACCGGGCGATGCGTCGCCTGCAAGGCCTGCCGCACCGGCCGGCTGCCGACGATCCCGCCCGGCGAAACCAGGACACCGTCGCGCGGGTCGGTCGCGGCCCTGGGCCGACGCAGGCCCCGCCGGACCGGGTCAATGATACGCGCTGGCCAGTTCCTCGTTGACCAGCGTCACCAGCTGCTCCCAGCCCCAGGTCGGCAGCGGCTTGCCGTTGACGAAGTATTCCGGCGTCGCGGTGACGTTCATCGTGGTCGCGTCGTCGAGGTCCTGGCGGACTTTCGCAACGATATCCGGGGCATTCATGTCGCCCTGCAGCTGCTCCATGTTGAGGCCGAGCCCTTCGAGGTGCGACCAGGCGCGCTCAGGATTCGCCACGTGATTGGCCACCCAGTCGTCCTGGCTGGCGAGCAGGGCCTCCAGCGCTTCGACATGCTTGCCCTGCTTGCCGGCCGCGTAGATCATCGCCACCACCTGGTCCGAATTCTGATGAAACGGCGCATAGCGCAGCACCACGCGGACCTGGCCGGGATGCTCGTCGACCATCTGCTTGACGCGCGGATAGAAGTCCCTGCAGGTGCCGCAGGCCGGATCGAGGAACTCGACGATCTCGACCCTGGCGTCGGCGGGGCCGTGCGTCGGCGAATGCATGCGCACCAGCGCCGAGCGCGATTCACTGGCGGCCTGCTGGGCCTCCTGGCCCTGCTTCGACTTGAAGATCAGCATGCCCGCCACGAATGCGACGAGCAGGATCACGGCGGCGGAAACGAACAGCGTGGATTTCTTCATTGGTGTCCCTTGTTGAAATGCGTCAGCACCAGCAGGCCGACAATCGTGGAAAAACTCAGCACCGACAGCAGCGGCAGCGTGACAAAGCCGAACAGCTTGATGACGTCGACCGAGCAGGGCACGCCCACCGTGCACGGCGTCGCCCGCTCAGGAATCAGCCCGGCCGTCACGCCCCAGTGGAACAGCGCGATCAGCAGGCCGACCGCGGCCAGCGGCAGCGCATAGCGCACCACCCGGCGATCCAGCGGAAACAGCCCGGCCGCCAGAATCAGCACCAGCGGAAACATGCAGATGCGCTGGTACCAGCAGAGGATGCAGGGCGCGTGGCCCATGACCTCGCCGATGAACAGCGCGCCCAGCGTCGACAGCGCGGCAACGAGCCAGGCCAGGAACAGCAATGTCCAATTCGTCTGTGGGGAAACGGTAGCGGTGTTCATCGGGCAGGAACTCGTTGGGGCGGGTTGCGAAGTGCATGCGACAAGCCGCGAAGGTACAGCGAAAGCGCCGATCTGAAAACACCGAGGGCGCCGCAGCGCCCTTCGGAATCGCAGGGTGGACCGGCCGCCCGGATCAGCCGAGCGGCGCCACGCCGATCAGCCACGCGTGTCCCCACTTCGCGAACCAGATCCAGGCGACGAGGCCGATCACCGTCGCCATCACGTCGCGCGACCAGGAGACCGCCGGGTAGCGCGTGCCCGTGGCGCGGTCGCGGGGGC
>JAYRNU010000071.1:0-14509 GCA_041912015.1 Thiobacillus sp.
AAGCGTCAACAACCACGCTCATCCGATGAAGCGGCGGACGTAGCTGCGGTTGAGCTGGTCCATCGGCAGCAGCATGAGCAGGTCGGCCGTGTTGAAGTCGGGGTCCCATGCCGGCTCGCCGCACACCATGGCACCCGTGCGAATGTAGCCCTTGATCAGCGGCGGCAGCGCCGCGGTGCGGCCATCGTCGAGCGACTCGACCGGCAGTCGGCAACGCGGTGCCGAACGCCACTCGACCGGTGCCAGATGATGCGCGGCCAGCTGGCGGTAGACGCTGGCGGCGGCATGGCCGCCGTCGGCCATGCCGATGCTGGCGCAGCCGACGATGTACTGGTGGCCGTAGCGCACCATGTAATCGGCCAGCCCCAGCCACAGGCGGGCGATGACGGTGCCGCTGCGATGTGCCGGATGAACGCACGACCGGCCCAGCTCGGCCATGTGCGGGCGCAGGAAGCCGAGGCGGGCGAGGTCGAATTCCTGCTCGGAGTAATAGCTGCCGACCTGCCTGGCGGCATCGGGCGGCAGGATCCGGTAGGTGCCGACGACTTCCCCGCTGGCCATGTCGCGCACCAGCAGATGGTCGCAGTAGGGGTCGTACGGATCGACGTCGTGGCCGGGCAGGACGGACGACAGACGCGCGCCCATCTCTTCGGCGAATACCTGGTGGCGCAGACGCTGCGCTTCACGTATTTCGCCATCGTCCACCGCCAGCGAGGCATGGTAGCGGCGGCCCGACTGGGGCTGGGCATGGCTGCGAACATCGAGCATGGGACGCTCCTCGAATGGAATGCGCCCAGCCTAACGGTCGGCTGTGAAGCGGGTGTGACGTCGCGATTGCGAAGAGATGACGCGGCGCACCCTGCAGGATTTCAGGGCCGGACCGGCGTCGGAACGAAGCGATCCGGGCGCCGGGCCGGATGCGCCGCCGGGTCACTCGTAGCGGTAGCCGAACTGCTCGTGAAATGCGCTGGCGATCTCGTCCCGCCCCGGCCGGTGGTTCTGGCCGCCGCGTTGGGCGATCTTGATCGCGCCCATGACGCTGCCCAGCCGGCCGGCGGTTTCCCAGTCGAGGCCATGGGTGATGCCGTACAGGATGCCGCTGCGATAGGCATCGCCGCAGCCGGTGGGGTCGAGGATGGCGACAGGGCGCGCGGCCGGGATTGCGATCTGCCTGCCTGCCACGTAGATCACCGAGCCTTCGGCGCCGCGCGTCACGATCAGCGCCTCGACGTGGCTCGCCAGCGCGGCAAGGTTTTCCCCGCAACGGGCTTGCAGCAGCTCTGCCTCGTAGTCGTTGAGGATCACGTGGCTCGACTTGTGGACGCACTCCAGCAGTTCCTCTCCGGTGAACAGGGGCATGCCCTGGCCGGGGTCGAACACGCAGGGCACACCGGCCTCGTGAAAGCCGCGCACGTGGCGCAGCATGCCGTCACGGCCATCGGGCGAGACGATGCCCAGCTTGACGTCCGGCACCTGGCGCACATCGTTCTCGTGCGAAAAGTTCATCGCGCCCGGGTGGAAGGCCGTGATCTGATTGTCGGCGAGGTCGGTGGTGATGAAGGCCTGGGCGGTATAGGTGCCGGGCATGTGGCGGATGTAGTCGCGCGAAATGGCCTCGGCGTCGAGGCGCTCGGCGTAGGCGCCGAAGTCGTCGCCGACGGTCGCCATGATCAGCGGTTCGCCGCCCAGCAGGTTCAGGTTGTAGGCGATGTTGCCGGCGCAGCCGCCGAACTCGCGCCGCATTTCCGGCACCAGGAAGGACACGTTCAGCATGTGGATCTTGTCCGGCAGGATGTGGTGCTTGAAATGGTCCTGGAACACCATGATCGAGTCGAAGGCGAGGGAACCGCAGATGAGCGTGCGCATGCTGGCGTGAGTGCGGGGGCACTGTGGAATGAAAACGACAGCCGCGATTATACGCAGGCCGGCTGGGCCTGATTTCACGCAAGATTCATCGATCTGACCGCGTGCCGTCATGCGGTGCGGCGAAGCTGCGCGCATGAACGTAACTGCACGCGCTCATCCGCGACGCACCGCACTGTTGTGGGCGGTTCCCGCCGTCCTGTTCGCCGGGGATGCGCTGGCCTGGGGGCTCTATACCCACGTGTATTTCGCCCAGCTGCTGGTGTGGGCGGTGCCGCTCGTCGATCCCGCGCTGCGTCGCGCCGTGCGGCGATTCCCGCAGCGACTGATGGCAGGCGCCTGCCTGCCCGATCTGGCGCTGGTGGGCAGCACCGCCCGCACCCGGGCCTTCGGCGCCAGCCATCGCTGGGAATCCGCGCATGCGCTGCTCGCCGCGGCGAGCGACGACGAATCGCGTGCGTGCGCGGTCGGTGCGATGAGTCATCTATGGGTCGACATCATCGCGCACAACCATTTCGTTCCGGCGCACGAGCATCTGTGGTGGAACGTGCCGATGCTGACGCACGCCGCGTCCGAATGGGCAATGGATCGTCATATCGCGCGCCATCTGTTCAAACCGCCCGCGACGTTGCTCACAGCCGACGACTGGATGGTCGACTACGTGGCGCGCAATTTCGATTGCATCCCGGCCGCGAGCCGCCGCGCGATCCGGCAGCTGTCCGGCGCCGAAAGGCTGCTGCGCCAGAGCCGGCTTCCGGCCATGCTGCACGGCATGGGACAAATGCTCGACTGCAATCTCGCCGCCCGCTTCGACTACTACCTACGCGAAGTCACGCTGCGGCTGCCGCAGCTCAATCGCGTGCTGGCCGGCGAGGTGCCCGCCTGGCTTGCGGACTGCCCACCGGTGGCGGTCGCGCGCCAACGCATCGCCGCCCATGCACCGGAAGTCGTGGCCTGCCGGCTGCCCTTGCCGGGGGACCTGTTCGAATCCGAGTCGCTGGAGGCATCGGGCAAAGCTGCCTGATCGCAGATCGCATTTCCGCCGAGAGTGAAGCCTCCAGGCGCAGCCATTCTGGGTCAACCCGGCTGGATCGGCTGCCGTGTCTGCGGCTTGCTGCAGGGCGGGGAGGAAAATGCCTGCTGCGCCGGCGGCAGGCACCCCGTGATGCTATTGACGGCGCAAGGTCAGGAACGAACCCAAGGCCAGCAGCATCGAGAGAAGGATGGTCCCCCATTGGGACAGCGTGGGGATGGATGTGGGCGCTGCAATGGCGGAGTTGTATCTGAAATTGGCGCCGAAGTTGCCGCCGTCATAGCCATCCCAGTAATCGGTCGGCAGGGTAAAGCCAGAGCCGTACAGATATAGGTTTTGAACATACGTCACCTCGCTGGCGGTCAGGTAGCTCGCGAGCGCGGCACCTTCATCCGCGCCCGTCGGCATGTATGCGCCGACGACATATGTCCCGGCAGGCAGTGCGTAGTCTGGAATGCTCACCCAGCGGAAACCGTCCTCCAGAAGATTGCCCGCGCCGCTGGCAACGGTCGCGGATGTCAGCAAGGTGCCATCGAGCGCCCATATTCCGACGTCGTGGGATTCAACCAGGCCGTCGCCGCCGAGGTCCCATACGCCCAGACTGTCGATATTCAGGCCCGTCGACGTCGTGAACTGCCAGCCGATCGTCGCGCCAGGCCAGGTCCAGCTGTCGGCTGGCGTAGTGGGGAAAGTCAGGGCCGTCACTGCGAAAGCGTTCATCGCCAAAGGCAGCTGAAACATCATCGACGCGAACAGAACGAGGAGTGCCTTGCTTTGCCTGGTCGCGAACCGTGCGGTGAACTCTTTCATCGATATTCTCCCTTGATAATTTTGAATGGCCTCGTCCAGCATTTTTCAATCCGGACGTTGAGCCGGTGGCATGGTACTCCAATTCTCCCCATGCGCCGACAAGCGTGTCAGCCAGTCCGGTGGCGCGCAGGGATACGATGCTCTGAGGCGGAAGGGATCGGAACGGTCGAAAGGCCTCCGGCTGGGATTGGGTCGGCTTAAAACCGGGGACCCGGGCCTTCGCTACCGAAACCCGGCGCGCCGGGGCACGGGTCCGGCCGCAGGCTTTGGAGATTCGCTCAAAGTGCCAGCGTCAGCGCGGCGATCGAGCCGCCCAGCATGGCACCCACGAGCACGTCGCTGACGTAGTGCAGGCCCAGCACCAGACGCGACAGCGCGACCAGCGCGGTGAACGGCCAGACCAGCCAGCCCAGCGCCGGGTAATGGGACGTGGCGACGACGCCGAACACGACGGCATGGAGCGTGTGGCCGGACGGAAAGCTGAAGCGGTCGAGCGGTGCGGTCAGGCAGCAGATGGTCGGGCAGACCTGGTAGGGGCGCGGGCGTTCGGTCGCCCCCTTGAGCCATTTGTAGACCAGCGTGCCGAGCAGGCCGGCGACGATCATGTGCAGCACGGCCGGCAGCGCCGCCAGCCCGTGCCAGCCGATCAGCGCCAGCATCAGCGCATACCAGAAGGCGCCGTCGCCCAGACGGCTGGCAAGACGCATCAGGCCGACTTCCCAGTCGGGCAGGCGCACGCCGTTCAGGCGCTCCAGCCACGCATGCTCATGTGCGGCCAGCCGATTGAGGCCATGATGGGCGACCAGACTCAGACGTGCACTGCGCATGACGGGCTCCTCGGTTCGTCGATATCAGCCGGTATTGGCGGCGGCCGACCCTTGCATCCGGACGTCCGCCGCGGGGTCGGCCTGGGCGAGCCGCAGCAGCACCCGTTCGAAGCTGTCGATGATGGCGTCCCACGACAGCTGGGCGGCGCGCGCCGCTGCGGCGCAGCCAAGGCGGCGCCGCAGCGCGCCATCACGGCTCAGCGACACGGCCTGCTCGATGAACGCGGCCTCGTCATCGGGCGAGGCCTTGAGGCCGCTTTCGCCATGGCGGATGACTTCCTCGGCCGCAGCGCAGTCGTAGGCGACCACGGCGAGGCCCGAAGCCATGGCTTCGATGGTCACATTGCCCCAGGTCTCGGTCAGGCTCGGAAACAGGAACACATCGCCGGAGGCGTAATGCGCGGCCAGCGCTTCGCCGACCTGGGTACCGCAGAACATCGCGTCGGGTCGCCTGGCCTGCCAGCTCACGCGCTCCGGCCCATCGCCGACCAGCAGCAGACGGATTGCGGGATTCGCCTCGCGCATCGCATCGAAGGCGCGAAACACGAGCGCCAGGTTCTTTTCGGCTGCCAGGCGACCGACATAGAGCACGGCGGTTTCGCCTTCCTGCAGGCCCCAGCGTGCGCGCAGGGACGGGTCGCGACGCCCCGGGTGAAACAGCCGCGTGTCGACCCCGCGACCGACGATTTCGATGTTCTCGTAGCCGGACGCCGCCAGCTCGCGGCGGATGCCTTCGCTCGGCACCAGGGTGACGGCAGCCTTGTTGTGGAACTTGCGCAGGTAGGCCACGATCGCCCGGCGCAGCAGGCCGAAGCCGTAGTGGCTGCTGTAGCTGTGGAAATTGGTGTGGAAGTCGCTGGCCACGGGCAGGCGCAGCTTGTTGGCCGCAGCCAGCGCCGACCAGCCGAGCGGGCCTTCGGTGGCGATCTGCACCACGTCGGGCCGCTGCTTCGTCCACAGCCGGGTCAGGGCCGTCTTCGCCGGCAGGCCGACCTGAAGGCCTTCGTAGCGCGGCAAGGCGATGCCCCGCTGCAGGTGCTCGCTGAAGCGCGCGGTCGGTTGCGGCTGCTCGTCGGCATGCTGGCGCGGCCGGATCAGCTGCACCTGATGGTTGCGCACCTGCAGGCCGTTGACCAGCCGGCCCAAGGTCATCGCCACGCCGTTGACCTCGGGAGGATAGGTTTCGGTTACCACCGCGATGCGCAGTTGCGCGCGCATGGACGGGAGCGTCTGGCAGGTGAACTCGGCTGCATCCATGCCCCGCAGCATGCGCTGCGTCTGAGACAGGCTGATGAAGCCGGGATGACGGTTTGGTGAAAACCGACCGCTCAGGCGGCGATCGGCAGGACGTCCTCGGCGATCGCGCGCAGGAGCAGTATTTCCCGGTAGGCATCCGGTTCGAAGCCGAGGCGGGTGCCGCCGCGCCGGTCGTAGATCAGGTTGCCGAAGAAATCAGCGATCTCGGGGGAATTCCACTTCTCGGTCAGCTGTTCGAACAAATGCGGGTAGGCTTCGAGTCCTCGGCCGTTGCTGCCTTCCTGCGACGCCCGATAGCTGCCGAGATTGATGTTGAAATGACGTTTGCATTCGGCGCTGGCGGCCGTGTAGCCGGCGACATCGCCGGCGCGCTGGAGCAGGTCGAGCAGCAGCAGCCAGGGGACCGGAGACTCGGTCGGCGACTCGCGCAGGTTTTCCTGCAGCAGATGGATGGCGAGATCGGCATGGCCATGGGCCATGTACACCTCGGCCTGGTCGAGGACGTCTTCCTTGACCTCGGTGCCATCGCCCATTGCCGCGGGTGCGGCGGATGGCTGCTCGGGCAAGGCACCGGGTTCGGCGTTGCGTGGCCGTTCGATTTCAGGAAGCGCCGGCAGGCGTTCCGACGCCTCCCACGGCAGTGCTTCGGCACGCTTGACCGGCCTGCGCTTGCGGCGGCCCAGCCAGGTGCCGAGCGCGCCGACGCCGGCAAGCAGGCCGACGGCCAGCAAATAGAGCGGCCAGCGGGGCCGCTCGGGCGCAGGCGGCGGGGCGTGTCTGGACTTGGCGGCGCGCAGGGCGTCGAGTTCGGCGTTCCGCTTCCGCAACGTGGCCAGCTGCTCTTCCAGATGGGCAATCCTGCGGTTCAGCGCGGTGTTGTCGTCCGACAGGCTGGTGAGCGTCGGATCGCTGGCGGCGGGCAGGGACCTCTCTGGCAGGTCGGCTGCGGGTTGCAACGGCAGCGAGGCCTCGTTCTCGATGCCCTCTTTTCCCGACAGCACCAGACGCGGATTCGATGTCGCAGCGGCTGTCTGCCGGCTGCGCGGCGCGGGCTGGCGAGTTTCGGCAACGGGATGGGCGACGGCAGGGGCGGCGGATGCCTGGATGCGCTTCGCACGGCGAACCGGTCGTGGCGCGGCGGCAGGGGTGGGCGCCTGGTCATGAGCCATTGCCGGCCCGGCCGCGACGCGCACAGCCTGGGCGGGCGCCTCGGCGACGCTGGCCGGCGCCACCAGCGGAGGCGGATCGAGCAGTACAGCGTAATCGCGCTGCAGGCGGGCCTCGCAGTCGGCGCTGAGCACGAACTGGACGACCGGCTCGTTGATCGACCTCGGGGTACGGATATGCAGCAGCGTCCGGCCGCCGGTCTGCTCGATACTCAGTTGCGTCTTCGGTGGCGGCGCAATGCCGCCTGCGCCGGCCTCGATGCTGAAGCAGTCGGCCGCGGGGGCCGGCGTGGCATCGATCAGCGCGACGGTCACGTGCAGCGGCTGGCCAAGATAGGAGCGGACGCTGATGTCGCCCAGCCCGATGGCCGCGGCAGAACCGGCATAGCTGATACTTAGCAGGAGGCAAAGGCGTTTGAGCTTCACGCGGCATACAGCAGAAGGAATCTAGACTGTATTCCGGCCAAAAGTCGGGTAACTTGAGGGCACGCCCTGACGCGGGCGCGGATTTTGTCGTGCCTACCCGAACAATACCAGTGCCCAGACGATGCAGACATTGAGCAATGCGATCATCACCGCCGCGCTGCCCATGTCCTTGGCGCGCTTGATGAGCAGGTGGTGCTCCAGGGAAATGCGGTCGACCGCGGCCTCGATCGCCGAATTCAGCAATTCGACGATCAGCACCCCCAGCACGGCGGCGATCATCAGCGCCCGCGCCATGCCCGTCTCGCCGAGATAGAGGGCGAGCGGAATCAGCAGCAGCGCCAGGAACACTTCCTGCCGGAAAGCGTCCTCGTGCCTGAACGCGGCACGCATCCCCGCCCAGGAGTAGCCTGCTGCGTTCAGGATGCGCTGCAGGCCGGTCTTGCCCTTGAACGGACTGGCCGGCTCGTTCATGGCGCCGGCCGGTACGCGAGATCGAGCTCGCGGGCGGCCTTGACGTCGTCGAGGCGCCGCACCGGCAAGCTGTGCGGGGCGCCCTTGACCAGGTCCGAATTGGTTTCGGCTTCATGCTTGATTGCCTTCATCGCCTCGATGAAACCGTCGAGCGTTTCGCGGCTCTCGGTCTCGGTCGGCTCGATCAGCAGGCATTCCGGCACCAGCAGCGGAAAGTAGGTGGTCGGCGCATGGTAGCCATAGTCGAGCAGCCGTTTGGCGAAATCCATCGCGGTGACGCCGGTGGCGTCCTTGAGCTTCTTCAGCGTGACGATGAACTCGTGGCTGGCGCGTCGCGTGGGAAAGGCGAGGTCGAATCCGGCGTCGCGCAGCCGGGTCATCAGGTAGTTGGCATTGAGCGTCGCGAATTCGGCAACGCGATGCATGCCGTCGCGTCCCAGCAGACGCGCGTAGACATAGGCGCGCATGAGCACGCCGGCATTGCCCATGTTGGCGCTCATGCGGCCGATCGACTGCGGCAGGTCCGCTTCGGTCGCCAGTCGGAAGAAACCGTTCTCGTTGAGCACCAGCGGAATCGGCATGAACGGCAGCAACCGTTTCGACACGCCGACCGGCCCAGCACCCGGGCCGCCGCCGCCATGCGGCGTGGAAAAGGTCTTGTGCAGGTTCATGTGAATGACGTCGAAGCCCATGTCGCCCGGGCGCACCTTGCCGAGGATCGCGTTGAGGTTGGCACCGTCGTAGTAGAGCAGCCCTCCGGCGTCGTGAACGATCTGCTGGATCTCGGCGATGCGCTGCTCGAACACGCCCAAGGTCGACGGATTGGTCAGCATCAGGCCGGCGGTCTGCGGCCCGACCGCGGCCTTGAGCGCTGCGAGATCGACCGCGCCGCTCGCATCGGTGGGGATTTCCCTGACCGCGTAGCCGCACATGGTCGCAGTCGCCGGGTTGGTGCCGTGCGCCGCATCCGGAACGATGATCTCGCGCCGCGCGCTGTCGCCGCGGGCGTCGTGGTAGGCTCGGATCATCGCGACCCCGGCGAACTCGCCGTGGGCGCCGGCCATCGGCGCCATCGACACGCCCGCCATGCCGGTCACGTCCTTGAGGATCTCCTGCAGCTCGAACATGCAGGCGAGAAAACCCTGGCCCGTCTCGTCCGGGCTCGCCGGATGGCGTGCGAGGAACTGCGGCAGCATCGCCAGCGAATTGCACGCGCGCGGGTTGTACTTCATGGTGCACGAGCCGAGCGGATAGAACTCGGTGTCGATCGAGAAGTTCTTCTGCGACAGGCGCGTGTAATGGCGCACGACGTCGAGTTCGGAGACTTCCGGCAGCGCGGGCGCGTCCTTGCGGCGCAATTCGGCAGGCAGGTCGTCGAGGCTGCCGCCGACGGCAGGCAACTGGGCGGCAGCGGTGCGGCCGGGACGGGAGTGGTCGAAGATCAGCATGGTGGTAGGGGCTAGGATCCGGGATCTAGGGGCAAGGGAACCGCGGCCAAATCCAGGGGCGCGGCATGGCCGCACCTTCCCTGAATCCTTGCCGCATGGTCCCAGCCTTTATTTCAAAGCAGCCAGCGCAGCGTCGTAATTCGGCTCCTGCTTGATCTCGGGCACGAGTTCAGCGTGGATGACCTTGTTGGCCTCGTCGAGCACGACCACGGCACGGGCGGTTATGCCGGTCAATGGGCCGCTGGTGATGTCGACCCCATAGTCGCGCTTGAATGCCGCGCCGCCGCGCAGGGTCGACAGGGTGGTCACGTTGGGCGCCTCGGCGTTGCAGAAGCGGCTCTGTGCGAAGGGCAGGTCGGCCGAGATCACCAGGACGGCGACCTTGTCTGACGCCGCGCTGTTGAATTTCTGGGTCGAGACCGCACACACCGGCGTATCCAGGCTGGGCACGATGTTGAGTATTTTCTTCTTGCCGGCGAAATCCGCGAGCGACACGTCGGCCAGGTCCTTGTTGACGAGTTTGAAATCGGGCGCGGCGTCGCCGACCTTGGGGAAGGTGCCTGAAACGTCGATCGGGTTGCCGCCTAGGGTGACTGCCATGATTGCTCTCCTGTAGTGGGGTGGGGGATACCTGTCAGTTCTTGTATGCGCAGGGCGGGGCCTCGCGACGCTTGGACAGGATACGTTGCATCTGTTGCACATAGTGGTCGAGATCGGCGGCGGTCTTGGTTTCGGTCACGCACACCAGGATCGCCTGGCCGAGTTCGGGGTACCAGCCGGAAATGTCGATTCCGCCGAGGATGCCCTGGGCGCGCAGCGCGCGCAGCACATCCTTGGCATTGTCTTCGAGCTTCAGCACGACTTCGTGGAAGAAGGGACTCGAGAATGCCAGGCTCACGCCGGGTATCGCTGCGAGCCTGTCAGCCAGGGCGACCGTGCCGCCGTGGCTCGCGGCGGCGACTTTGGCCAGCCCCTGCGGCCCCAGCAATGCCATGTACTGGGTGGCGGCGGTGACGACGAGACCCTGGTTGGTGCAGATGTTCGAGGTGGCCTTGGAGCGACGGATGTGCTGCTCGCGCGCCTGCAGGGTCAAGGCGAAGCCGGGCTTGCCGTCGAGGTCGACGGTACGGCCGACGATGCGTCCCGGCATCTGCCGCACGAAATCCTGGCGGCAGCACATGAAGCCGAAGTAGGGCCCGCCCGAAGCCAGCGGCGCACCCAGCGGCTGGCCTTCCCCGACCGCGATGTCTGCACCCGTCTGGCCCCATTTGCCAGGCGCTTCGAGCACGGACAGCGTGGTGGGGTTGACCAGCGCGATGGCCAGCGCGCCCTGGTCGTGCGCCCAGTCGGTCAGCGCATGCACGTCCTCGAGCACGCCGAAGAAGTTGGGTTGCGGAATCACCAGCCCGGCGAAGCTGCCGGGATCTTCCGGCAACAGCGTTCTGCCGGTCGCGGCATCGTAGTCGAGCTCGACCAGATCGATGCCCTGGTTCCTCACCGTGGTGTCGACCACGCGCCGGTAGACCGGGTGCACCGACTTCGGCAGCAGCACGCGGCGCGAGGCCTTGTGCGATCTGACGGCCATCAGCACGGCTTCGGCGAGCGCCGAGGCGCCGTCGTAGAGCGAGGCATTCGAAACGTCGAGCCCGGTCAGCCGGGTCATCATGGTCTGGTATTCGTAGATCAGCTGCAGCGTGCCCTGCGATGCCTCCGCCTGGTAGGGGGTGTAGGCGGAGTAGAACTCGCCGCGCGTGGTGATCTGCCAGATCGCCGCCGGGATGTGATGCTCGTAGACGCCGGCACCGATGAAGCTGGTCCAGAAACCGTCGGCCGACGCCCGTTCCTGCATCAGCCGCGCCACCGCCATCTCGGGCAGGCCGTCGGGCACGTCCTTGAGCGTGCCGGTCTTGAGCGCCGGCGGGATCTCGTCGAACAGGTCCTCGATGCTGGCGACGCCGATGGCGCCGAGCATGGCCGAGACGTCTTCTTCGGTATGGGGAATGAAGGGCATGATGGGCTAAATCAGTGGGCTTCGGATTCCACCAGCTTCTGATACGCCGCGGCATCGAGCAGTCCGGCGACATCAGCCGCATTGGAGGGCCTGATCTTGAACAGCCAGGCCGCGTAGGCATCCTGGTTGACCGATTCGGGGCTTGCCTCCACGTCGCTGTTGGCGGCGATCACCTCGCCGGCAACCGGCGCGTAGACGTCGGACGCGGCCTTGACCGATTCGACGACGGCGCACTCTTCGCCCTTGGCGAGGGTGCGTCCGGTGGCCGGGCTCTCGACGAACACCATGTCGCCCAGCAGGTCCTGCGCGTGATGCGTGATGCCGACGGTCAGCGTGCCATCGGATTCGACGCGCACCCATTCGTGGCTGGGGGTGTATTTGAGATCAGCAGGGATGCTCATGTTGAGACTCCAGTAAGGTTTAACAGGGAGGCAAGGGAGGAGGGGGAGGAAGATAAAACCTTTCTTGCCTCGCATTCCTCCCTGTCAGATCAAAACTTTTCCATTGCGCACGAACGGATATTTCACCACTCTTGCCTTGAGTTTCTTGTCGCGGATCTCCACCTCGACCTCCTCGTCCGGCGCAATGCCGAGCGGGATGCGCGCGAGCGCGATCGATTGCTGCAGGGTAGGCGAGAAGGTGCCCGAGGTGATCTCGCCCCCGCCATGCCGGGTCAGCACCTTCTGGTGGCTGCGCAACACGCCCTTGTCGAGCAGCAGCAGGCCCGCGAGCTGCTTTGTGACCTCGCCCGATTCCAGGGCCTTGCGGCCGACGAAATCGCGTTCGGTCTTCAGGTCCACTGTCCATGCCAGTCCGGATTCCAGCGGCGACGTCGTGTCGTCCATGTCCTGGCCGTAGAGATTCATGCCGGCCTCCAGCCGCAGGGTATCGCGGGCACCGAGGCCGATCGGCCTGCCTCCGGCTTCCATCAGGGCTTTCCAGAAAAACGGCGCGGCCTTCGCCGGCACCATCACCTCGAAGCCGTCCTCGCCGGTATAGCCGGTGCGGGCAATGAACATCTCGCCCGTGGCAGCGGCATTGAAGGGCTTCAGTTGGGCGGTAATCGGGTCGACACCGGGCAGGGCCTCGTTCAGTACCCGGGTGGCGTCGGGCCCCTGGATGGCGATCATCGCGAGGTCGCGGCGCGGCGTGAGCGTCAGGCTCACGCCCCAGCTGGCGTTCATCCTTTCCATCCAGGCCAGGTCCTTTTCCGCGGTGCCGGCGTTGACCACGAGGCGGAACCAGCGCTCGTCCATGAAATAGATGATCAGGTCGTCGATGACGCCGCCGGCCTCGTTGAGCATGCACGAATACAAGGCCTTGCCCGGTACCTGCAGCTTGTCCACATTGTTGGCCACGAGCCTGCGCAGAAAGGCGCGGACGTTTTCCCCGCGGATGTCCAGCGGCAGCATGTGGGAGACGTCGAACAGCCCGCAACTGCTGCGCACGGCATGGTGTTCCTCTATTTGCGAACCGTAGTTGACCGGCATGTCCCAGCCGCCGAAATCGACCATGCGGGCGCCGAGTTCACGGTGCGTGGCGTTGAGCGGCGTCTGCTTGAGCGTGGTTTGATCTGACATGGGGCACCAAAAAATAAAAAAGGGCGAGGCGCGGTTTCGCCTCACCCCTCTGTCCTTGGTACCTGAGAGATTACGGCGGCCGGGCGCCGGGCGCCCGGTCCCGCGGCCCCGTCGGTGGCTGCGGACGGGTTCGCTTCCCCAGCCGCTGCGCTCTCCAGAGTTTTCCGGTGCTGCGGTCCTTTTGCCTGAGCGATTACGGGTGGGTTACGCCTTCGGCGGCGGCCGGATCGTCTGCACGGCACGCGCTCTCCCGCAACGGGAAAGCGCACTATACCGAAGAAGCGACGGGCCAGCCAGCCTTGCTGCCTTAGGGCCTGTTAACGCTATTTTCGCGCCCGCGTTGCCGCGAGAAAGCGATGGATGCAAGGCGCGAAAAAATAGCGTTGACAGGCCCTAGTAGGTCAGTTGCAGGTCGAATCCCATCGGTGCCAGGTCGCGCACGTTCAGCGGCAGGCTCAGGACCTGCTCGCTGCGCGGCGGGATGCCGTCGGCGATGCGCCGGGCGTCGCCGAGATATTCGCTGGGGGCGAAGCTGCGTCGTGCCAGCGGGCGGTTGCGCTGATCGGTCAGGGTGAGCACCAGCACAGGCCAGGCCTGGACATGGCTGGCACGGTTGCCGAGGGTCAGCGTGAGTTTCAGACGGCTGCGGGATTCGGTTTGCAGGTCGGAGCCGACGATCTGCAACTGCGTCAGATTCTTCGGCAGGGAGAGGGCGCAGCCGAAGATGGCACATGCCTGCTCGAATCCGGGGCGGAGTTGCGGCAGGCGGCTGACCAGCGCGTCACGCAGGAAGAAACTGATCTGGGCCAGCAGCAGGACCCCCAGCAGGGCACTCGACACCGCCCACAGCCAGGGCCTGGCGCGGCGTGGCGCACGCGGAACCCGTGCCGTACCTGGCATGGGAGCGGCATATTCGATGCGCGCCGCGGGCGGGGAAGCGGGCGGCGTGGGTGCGCTTGCGGGAGAGGGGGACGGCGCAGGAGGCGCTGCCGCCGGATACATCTGCGGCACGGGACCGAGGTCGTCCGGCACCTCGGCATCCGGGTCGATCAGGATGATCGACGGCAGGTCCGGGGCTTCGCGTTGCGCGATGCCGCGGGGCGCCGCGTCGGGCGTGGCGGCTTCCGCATCAGCGCTTTCAGCTGTCGCCGGCGCTGGCGCCGCTTCCGTTGCTTTGGCCGATACCGGTTCGCCAGCCGGCTCGTCGGCGAACGCAGCGGCTTCGACCGCTGCAGGTTCGTCAGGCGGCGGCAGCGGCGAACCGTCTTCCATGAGCAGGCTCGGGCGCGCGTCGAAGGCCGCGCCGCAGACGCTGCACTGTACCCAGCCCTGCGCGGCATCGAGCTGGTCTTGTCCGAGCAGGAATACGCTGGCGCATTCCGGGCAGGTGGTGCGGTAATTCACCGCTTGACCCCTGCCAGGCGCACCCAGCCTTCATCGAGCGCCGGGGGGGCGAAATCGAACCAGTCGCGGTAGACCGTCATCACGTCCTCGGCCTGTTCGGCCAGGATGCCGGACAGCACCAGATGTCCGCCCGCGCGGACGCGGTCAGCCAGCAGCGGGGCCATGCCCTTGAGCGGATTGGTGAGGATGTTGGCGACGACGACGTCGTATTGC
>JAYRNU010000072.1:0-41064 GCA_041912015.1 Thiobacillus sp.
CCCGGCACGCCGGCCGTGTCGGACGACGAGATCGAGCGCGCGATCGCCGAAATCCAGCAGGCCATCAAGAAGATTTCCGCCAAGTAGCCAGCAGCCGGCCAGTGCACAGCGACGAGGTGACTGCGCACGCGCCGGGCTGGCGCGGTAAAATCGCGCTTTTGGTTTCTGTTTGCCCCCATGTCTGACATCACTCGCCCAAGCGGACGTGCACCCGATGCGCTGCGCACCCTGACGTTCACCCGCGGCTATACCAAGCACGCCGAAGGCTCGGTGCTCGTTGCCATGGGCGACACGCGCGTGTTGTGCACGGCCAGCGTGCTCGACAAGCTTCCGCCCCACAAGAAAGGCAGCGGTGAAGGCTGGGTGACCGCCGAATACGGCATGCTGCCGCGTTCCACGCATACCCGCAGCGACCGCGAAGCCGCGCGCGGCAAGCAGTCCGGACGTACCCAGGAAATCCAGCGGCTGATCGGACGCAGTCTGCGCGCCGTGGTCGATCTGAAGAAGCTCGGCGAGCGCACCCTGCAAATCGACTGCGATGTGCTGCAGGCCGATGGCGGAACCCGCTGCGCCAGCATCTGCGGGGCCTATGTTGCCGTGGCGGATGCAGTTGCCGGCCTGTTGCGCGACGGCCTGCTCGCCGAGAACCCGCTCAACGACAGCATCGCCGCCGTATCGGTCGGGGTCTTTCAGGGGCACCCTGTGCTCGATCTCGACTATCTGGAAGACTTCGAATGCGACACCGACATGAACGTGGTGATGACCGGCAGCGGTGGTATCGTCGAGGTGCAGGGCACCGCAGAAGGCGTGCCGTTCTCGCGCGCCACGCTCGATGCGCTGATCGATCTGGCAGCTGCCGGCATCGCGCAGATCACCGAAGCACAACGTGTGGCCCTGGCATCATGAGCAAGCTTGTCATCGCATCCGGTAACGCCGGCAAGCTGCGTGAAATCGCCCGCATTCTGGCACCGCTCGATATCCAGGCAGTACCGCAATCCGAGTTCAACGTGCCCGACTGTCCGGAGCCGCATGTCACCTTCGTCGAGAACTGCCTGGCGAAGGCACGCCATGCCAGCGCACACAGCGGACTGCCGGCGCTGGCCGACGACTCGGGCATCTGCGTCGAGGCACTGGGCGGGGCGCCCGGGGTGTTTTCTGCGCGCTATGCGGGCGAGCCCAAGTCCGATGCGCGCAACAACGACAAGCTCGTTGCCGAAATGGCCAACCAGACCAACCGCCACGCGCATTACACCTGCGTCATGGTGTACGTGCGTCATCCAGACGACCCCGAGCCGGTGATTGCCGAAGGCCGCTGGTACGGCGAAATCATCGATACGCCGCGCGGCGGGAACGGCTTCGGCTACGATCCGTATTTTCTCGTCCCGGAATTCGGCAAGACCGGCGCGGAACTCGACGAGGACACCAAGAATGCCGTCAGCCATCGCGGCCAGGCGCTGCGCGATCTGGTCGAAAAGCTGAAGCAGCTCAACCGGCTTGGCTGAAACCGTCATTCGCCTTGCCGGCCGCGGCCTGACGGCGCCGCCGCCGCTGTCGCTCTACATTCACCTGCCGTGGTGCGCCAGGAAGTGTCCGTACTGCGACTTCAATTCGCATGCGGCCGAGGCCATTCCCGAGTCGGACTACATCGATGCGCTGCTGGTCGACCTGGAGCGTGCGCTGCCCGACATCTGGGGGCGCAAGATCCATACGGTCTTTTTCGGCGGCGGCACGCCGAGCCTGTTCGCGGCTCAGGGCATCGACCGCATCCTGGCAGGCGTGCGCGCGCTGACGCCCCTGCAGCCGAGCGCGGAGATCACGCTGGAAGCGAATCCCGGCACCGTGGAGACCGCCAGGCTTGCCGGTTTCCGGGAGGCCGGCGTGACGCGCGTCTCGCTCGGCATCCAGAGCTTCAACCCGCGCCACCTGCGGGCGCTGGGGCGCATCCACGACGACACGGAGGCGCGACGCGCTGCGGAACTCGCCGCGACCCATTTCGACACGTTCAATCTCGACCTGATGTTCGCACTGCCGGGGCAGTCGCCCGCCGAAGCGCTGGCCGACCTCGACAGCGCGCTCGCGTTCGAGCCGCCGCACCTGTCGCTCTATCACCTGACGCTGGAGCCCAACACGCCGTTCGGCCACGCGCCGCCGCCGAACCTGCCGGACGAGGATGCGGCCGCCGACATGCAGCTCGCCATCGAGGACCGCTTGAAGGATGCCGGCCTGCAGCATTACGAAACCTCGGCGTATGCACGTCCGCGCCATGGCAGCCGGCACAATCTCAATTACTGGCAATTCGGCGACTACCTCGGCATCGGGGCCGGCGCACACTCCAAGATCAGCTTCCACGACCGCATCCTGCGCCAGATGCGCACCAAGCATCCGCTGCAATACATGCAGGCGGTGAAGCAGGGAACGCATGTTGCCGATGTCCGCACGTTGACGCGCAGCGACCTGCCGTTCGAATTCATGATGAATGCGTTGCGGCTCATCGATGGGGTGCCGGCTGCGCTGTTCGAGCAGCGCACCGGCCTGCCGCTGGCCGTGTGCGCAGCCGCGCTCGAAGCAGCCCGTGCGAAAGGTCTGCTGGAAACCGACCCGGCCCGCCTCAGGCCGACGCCGCGGGGCCAGCGTTATCTGAACGATTTGCTTGAATTGTTCCTGCCCGAGCCGTGAGCGGCGCAGGCCTCATTCGGCTGCGCTGACGGTGCGGAAACCGGCGTAGGGGTCGCGCCGGTGCGGCAGGTAGAAATTGCGGAATCCGCTGCGCCTGAGATGCGGGTCGGTGAATGGCCCGCCGCCCCGCAATTCTCCATGCGTGTGAAACCACGGTTGCGAATAGTCCCGGTAGGGGTCGGCGGCGAATCCCGGATACGGCGCAAACGGGTCACGCAGCCATTCCCAGCCCGTACCCTAGCCGAAGTCAGGCTGTGCGGTCGCGCGCAGCCACTGCCCGGCCGTGGGGAGCCGGCGCCCCAGCCAGGCGGCGCACGCCTCGGCCTCGAAGCGGTTGACGTGCAGCATGGGTCCGTCCCCAATCAGAGGCGTCCACCGTGAAAAGCGCCGCACCTGCCAGTTGCCATGGTTGTTTTTCCAGTAGAGCGGGTGGGTTGATGCGCTGGTTTTCCGCCACGACCATCCCGCTTCCGACCACCATGCTGCATGCTGGTAACCGCCCGCATCGACGAATTCGGCGAAACGCGCCTCGGATACCAGGCGGGTGTCGATGTCGAATGCCGGAACCCGGATCGCGTGAATCCATTTCTCGTTGTCGAAGACGAAGCCGGCGTCCTGTCCGCTACCCAAAGCGACCTCGCTTTCGGCAAACGCAAAGCGGTCGTGAGGTGGCGGTTGGGTATCAGGTGCCGCGGGCTGGACAGGCGGCGCAAGCCCCAGGTTCTGGAAAGCCATCCACCAGGCCTCGATATGCATCAGTTCGTGATAGAGGCAGAGCTCGGCAAAGTAGGCCAGCGCGTTGGCGGGCGCATTGCGCAGCCGCATCGTGATGCCGGCCGTGACACGTGCAGCGTAGTCGTCGACCGCGGCGGGCGCCAGCAGGGGCAACGCCCAGCGGGTGTCGTGCGGAACCGTCGACGAATCGTAAAGCGCATCGGCCCCGGGCAGCAGGCTGTCCGCAAAGCTGCCGTCGGATCGGACCCGCAGGCACCAGCGCTCCTGGAACCACACGATGTGGCCGTATTCCCACAGAGGCGGGTTCAGGTGCTCCGCGCGCGGCCCCAGCCAGCCATCGGCGGGCAGGGCATCGATCAGCGCCCGCAACCGCCCGCGCGCCCGCGCGAGCGTGTCGACGAGTTGCTGTGGCGTGAAGCCGCTGACGGGATAAGTCATGTCCGTGCTATACAGAGGACCCAAGTCCAATAGAATTCTAGGCGTGCAAACCGAAGACAGGTAATTTGAGATATGAGTGAACCCCTTACCGACGAACCCATCCGGCTGACCCAGTTCTCGCATGGCGGCGGCTGCGGGTGCAAGATTTCGCCCGCAGTGCTGCGCGACATCCTGTCCGACACCCCGTTCGCTTCGCATCTGGCCGCGTCCTGTCCCGATCTGCTGGTCGGCATCGAGCATGGTGACGATGCCGCGGTATACCGGTTGAACGACGACCAGGCCATTGTCGCCACTACCGATTTTTTCATGCCCATCGTCGATGATCCGTTCGAATTCGGCCGCATCGCCGCCACCAACGCGCTGTCCGATGTGTATGCCATGGGCGGGCGGCCGCTGTTTGCGCTGGCCATCGTCGGCATGCCGATCGGCAAGCTGCCCAATGAGGTCATCCGGCAGATCCTCGCCGGTGGCGAGTCGGTATGCAAGGCAGCGGGCATCCCGATTGCCGGGGGGCATTCCATCGATGCGCCGGAACCGATCTATGGGCTGGTCGGTATCGGCGTGGTCGACCCGCGCCGGGTCAAGCAGAACGGAAACGGCCAGGCAGGAGATTGCCTGATCCTGGGCAAGCCGCTGGGGGTGGGCATCTACAGTGCGGCGCTGAAAAAGGGAGCGCTCAGCGACGAACAATACGCGGCCATGATCGCCGCCACCACCCAGCTCAACACCGCTGGCGCCGACCTGGCGGCCGTCGATGGGGTGAACGCGATGACTGACATCACGGGCTTCGGCCTGCTCGGTCATCTGCTCGAAATCACCCGGGCCTCCAAGTTGCAGGCGCGCGTCCAAATGAGTGGCCTGCCGCTGCTGCCGGGGGTAGGCGAACTGGCGCAGGGCGGCCATGTGACCGGCGCCAGCCTGCGCAACTGGGACAGCTATGGCGCCGAAGTCAGTCTGGCGGGGATACCCGACTGGCAGCGTGCCGTGCTGACCGACCCACAGACCAGCGGCGGCCTGCTGGTCAGCTGTACGCCCGAGTCCAAGGATGCGGTGTTGGCGGTGTTCAGTCAGCATGGCTTTGCCGGGGCAGCGGAAATCGGCCAGCTCGAGGCCGGCAGTCGGGTACAGGTCGTAGCCTGAGTGACTTTCCGCTTTGTGGACTTTCCATCGGCGCGCGATGATCTGCTGGCCGATGTGCGGGTTGGACTCGCCGCCCACCCCAAGTCGATTCCGCCGAAATATTTCTACGATGAGGCGGGATGCCGGCTGTTTGACGCCATCTGCCAGCAGCCCGAGTACGCGCTCACCCGCACCGAACGCGCGTTAATGGCAGCTCGCCTGCCCGAGATCGCGTCCGCTGTCGGCAAGGTCGACTGCATCATCGAGCCGGGTGCGGGCGATTGCGGCAAGGTGCGTGCATTGCTCGATGCCCTGCACCCGGGTCAGCTGGTGGTGATGGACATCGCGGGTAGCGCGCTGGCCGCTGCGGCCGAGACGCTCGCCCGTGAGCACCCGGGGCTCGCCGTGACTGCATTGGGGATGGATTTCATGCGCGACCTCGAGGCGGCGACAGCGTATCCGGGCCCGGGACGCCGGCTGGTCTACTATCCAGGTTCCAGCATCGGCAACTTCTCGCCCGACGAGGCGGTCGTCCTGCTGGCGCGCTTCCGCGATCTGGCGGGTGCCGCGGGCCAACTGCTCATTGGCTTCGACCTGAAGAAGGACCCGCAGCAGCTGCATCGTGCCTACAACGATGCAGCCGGCGTTACCGCAGCCTTTAATCTAAACCTGCTGCAGCGGATCAATCGCGAGCTCGGGGCCGACTTCGATCTTGCCCGGTTTCGCCATTACGCTTTCTACAATCCGCTTGCCGGCCGCATCGAGATGCATCTGGTGAGCCTGGCCGGGCAGACCGCGAGCGTCGCGAACCAGCGTTTCCATTTCGAGCCAGGCGAGACCCTGCTAACCGAGTATTCCTACAAATACCATCGCGACGAGTTCAGCGGGATTGCAGGACGGGCGGGCTGGCATCGGGTGAGCGAGTGGGCGCAGGACGGATTTGCTGTTCAGCTATTCGGCTAGACCGTGCTGCAAGTTTTTCCGGAGATTGCCGATATGTCACTTTCAGGGAGGTGACAATCGTTGAATATCTGGGAAACACCGCGTGCCGGATAGCGTGATCAATCTATTGATGGCCTGCTCCAGGGGGACCAGTACGCTGGTCCTGCAGGCGCTCGACCTGCATGCGCCACGCATACAGGTTCATCACCTCAGGTCGGCACAGGACCTGGAGCGGATCCTCGATTGCCATGACTGGCATCTGGCATTCTGCGAGCTCGAGCCCGGGGATTTTTCCGCGCTGGACCTGCTTGCCCGGCTCGAGAAAAAAGAAACGGATGTGCCCGTGATCATCCTCGAGGGCGGCGGCTCAGAGGAAGTCGCGGTACGCTGCCTCGAATCGGGACTGTGTCGACTGATTCGAAGCACCCCGCCCTACCTCGAAAGCCTGCCCCGTCTGGTCGACGATCTGTTGAGGCGTGGCAGAAAGGAGCGGGCACGGCGCCTGTTCGAGCAAAAGCTGATCGAAAGCGAGGCGCTGTTCGTCGACGTGTTCGACCATACCAGCGACCTGATCCAGCGCGTGGCACCGGACGGCAGCATCACCTACACCAATCGTGCCTGGCGAAAGGCCCTCGGTTACAGCGAAGAGGAGGCGCGTTCGCTGAATCTGCTCGACATCCTGCATCCCGACAGCCAGATGTGCTGCCAGGACCGGTTCAGGCGCCTGCTGAATGGTGAAACCCTGAGCTGCATCGATTTCAAGTTTGTCGCCAAATCCGGCGAGACCGTCTATCTCGCAGGGGATTGCGGGTCGGTCATCCAGGATGGCGGCGTGGTGTCGACGCGCGGCATATTCAGGAACGTGACCGATACCGTCATGGCCGAGCAGGCCTTGAAGGCGACCGAGGCGCGCTACCAGGTCCTCTACGAGAATGCGCCCGACATCTACACGACGATCAGCCGGTCGGGCGAGATCCTGTCGATCAACAACAATGGCGCAGCGATGCTCGGCTACGAGGTCCGCGAACTCATCGGCGAATCTGCCGCGAAAGTGATCCATCCCGAAGATCAGCGGGCCGTGTTCGAATGCGTGGAGAAGCTGTTCAGTGATTCGCACGCCCCCGCCGATACTGAATACCGCAAGATCAGGAAGGACGGCTCGATCTTCTGGGTACACCAGCGCGCCACTCTGGAACCCGGCATCCATGCCCAGAGGCTGCTCGTCGTTTGCCGCGACATCACGGACAAGCGCTTGCTGGAAGAGCAGTTGGCCTACCAGGCCACCCATGACATGCTGACCAGCCTGCTGAACCGGCGCGAATTCGAGCGGCGACTGCAGCAGCTTCTGTCGGCCGAGGACGACGACCTTGCAGACAAGCATGCCCTGTGCTTTCTCGATCTCGACCAGTTCAAGACCATCAACGACACCTGCGGGCACGTCGCCGGTGATGAACTGCTGCGCCAGGTTGCGGAATTGCTCAAGGGCCAGGTTCGCTCGCGCGATACGCTGGCACGCATCGGCGGCGATGAATTTGCCGTCCTGATGGAACATGTCGCGCTGGACAAGGCCATCCAGCTTGCCGAGCGGATGCGCACGACCATCGAGACCTTCGAGTTTCATTGGCGTGCCCAGCGTTTTTCGATCGGCGTCAGCATCGGCATCGTTCCGATCCAGATCGGGCGCTCGATCACCGAGACGCTGAACCTGGCCGACATGGCATGCTACACCGCCAAGAAGGCAGGCAGGAACCGGGTCTACACGCGCCCCGCCGATGCCGTTCATGCGGACCTGTTCGGCGAGAGCTGAGCTACGGCTGCCGGAGAAACCAGGAAGATTCAGACATTGCCGCGGGCACCGCAGGCCAGGGGAAGGGAGGGCGGCAGGAAGGATCGCCAATCCGCAGCCGAGGCGATTCTGTCTGCCTGCCGTGCGCCAGGCCTGGGGGATGGCCCGTAGCCGAATGCGGTTGTTAATGTCGGTGCGGTCGCGGTATGCTTTTCGAACAGCCCATCCCGGAGACAACCATGAAGACCGCTCTCGCCCTGTCCCTGCTGTTTTTCACCTCGTCGACCCTGGCAGCCGTCATCGGCAAGGATGTCAGCTACCAGGCCGGCGATACGGTCATGAAGGGCTTTCTGGCCTACGACGACGCCGTCAAGGGGAAACGCCCCGGCGTGCTGGTCGTGCCCGAGTGGTGGGGGGTCAACGACTACGCGAGGAAGCGTGCACGCATGCTGGCACGCGAAGGCTATGTCGCATTGGTCGTCGACATGTACGGCAACGGACAGGTCGCTGACAATCCCAAGGATGCCGGCGCGCTGGCTGGCAGCGTGAACAAGAACCCGCCGCTGGCGTTGAGCCGCTTCCGTGCGGCGGAACAGTATCTCGGCAAGCAGCCCGATGTGAAGAAGGGCGAACTGGCGGCATTCGGATACTGCTTCGGTGGCGGCGTGGTGCTCAACATGGCGCGCGCCGGCGAGCCGCTGAAGTCCGTGGTCACTTTCCATGGCATCCTGGCCACGGATGTGGCAGTCAAGCCGGGGGATATCAAGGCGAAGATCAGCGTCTTTACCGGCGAGGCCGATCCGTTCGTGCCGCCAGAACAGGTCGAGGCTTTCAAGACCGAAATGGATAACGCCAAGGTGGATTACATGCTGGTGTCCTACCCCGGCGTCAAGCATACCTTCACCAATCGCGAGGCCGACAGCTACGCTGCGCAGTTCGGCTTGCCGCTCAAGTACGACAACGCGGCGGACAACGATTCGTGGACGCGCTCCCTCGAGTTCCTCAAGGCAACGCTGAATCAATGAGCGATTCCTGCGACCACGACTGTCATCTGCCGCAAGCCGAAGGCAGCCTGGGTATTCCGCAAATCGGCACCTTCGACGCCGCTGCGTTCGAGCGCGCAGTCAACGACATGCTGGCCGCATGCGGCGTGGCGCCGGATTCGGTGCATACGGGACGCACCGCGCAGCGCGTTCGCGAGTTGTGGCAACGGCGCCTGCTCGGCGGCTATGCGATCGAACCCGCCGAGGCGCTGGGCGAGGGGTTCGCCGACGCCCGCGACGACATGGTCGTGGTGCGCGGCATCGCGGTGCACGGCGTGTGTCCGCATCACCTGGTGCCGTTTCGCGGCGTCGCGCACGTCGCCTACATTCCCGGCGGCCGGCTGCACGGCTTCGGCCGCATTGCGCGCATGGTCGATGCGATCGGCCACCGTTTCACCTACCAGGAATGGATGACGCGCGACATCGCTGAGGCGCTGGTCAGCCACGGCATGGCCCGCGGCGCGGCGTGCATCATCGAGGCGGAGCAGTTGTGCCTGCTGCTGGGCGAGGACCGGCGCGGCGACGAGCGCGTCGTCACCCAGGCGTTCACCGGCTGTTTCCGCGACAGCGCACAGCAGCGGAACGAATTTCTTCGCGCGGTCTCGCAGAGCGACTTGCGCTAGGGCCTGTTAACGCTAATTTCGCGCCTGCGTTGCCACGAGAAGGCGATGGATGCAAGGCGCGACGCGCTGGCAAGGGCTATCCCTTGCCAAGCGGCGCAACGCAGCAGACGCGCTTTCTCGTGGCAACCCGGCGGGGCGGGCCGATTCGGGCGCATCCCTTTGTCGCGAGTCGCTTGCAGTGAATGACACTGCGGCGCGCCACGCTTCGCGAGCTGCATCCCGAATCTGCCTCGCCGCCGGCGCGAAATTAGCGTTAACAGGCCCTAGGCTCCGTCCACGGGGCGAACTGGCCCCAGCCTTATCGATACAGGACGATGCGAGCGAAGCAGAGATCGGCCTGCATCGTCCGTCCAATCGCCACCAGGCCGAGCCTGCGCAGGCAATGCAGGTCCAGCGGCTGGTCGATGCGGTATCGGCTGAATTCCGCAAAAGGCAGGCGCACGGTCTGCCAGTGCGGCGCGGCCACGAAGCTGGCGCGATAGGACTGCCAGACGATGCGGGTATCCAGGGTGCGCAGATGCAGGTTGTAGCGTTCGCCATTGCCGTACCCATCGAGTTCGATGCCCCGGTAGTCGTGCGCATCGAGCGTGCCGGACGGGCTCAGATCCGTGCTGGCCTGCACGAATCCACCGTTGTTTTCCAGGCTGACCTGCCCGCTGAGGCGCAGGCAGGATCGTCCTGCCATTTCCGTGGCGACCAGGCGGCCGCTCGAAACGCCCCCCATGACGGTGTCGGTCCTGACCTGCCAGTCGGTGCCGACGGCGCTGCGAAGGTCGCCATGGCGGCGATCGTCGATGACGAGACTGCCATCGAAAGACGGGCTGGACGGGGGCGCTTGCT
Source organism: Thiobacillus sp. (assembly GCA_041912015.1). Classification (GTDB taxonomy): domain Bacteria; phylum Pseudomonadota; class Gammaproteobacteria; order Burkholderiales; family Thiobacillaceae; genus Thiobacillus. The sequence goes on from JAYRNU010000072.1 coordinate 10,203, forward strand.
TCATTTCCCTGTTGCGATCCTGGTCGCCGTGGTCGCCGGTTCGGCGCACCGGACTACTCGCGAAAGCCTTCGACCTCGATCGCCAGTTTGACCTCGTCGCCGATCAGGGGAATGCCGTAGTTCATGCCGAAATCCGAGCGCCGGATCATGGCGTGAACGTCCGCCCCGCAAAAATTGCGGAAGCTCGGGAAATGCCGGCCGCAGGAGAATTCGCGGATTTCAAGCGCCACGGGCTGGGTCACGCCCCGCATCGTCAGTTCGCCGCGGGCCGCGACCGGCATGCCATTTTCGAAGGACAGGTCGCGGGCGACGAAGCGAATCTCGGGATAGCGCGCGGTATCGAAGAAGTTGCTGCCCAGCAGCTTGCGGTTGAGCTCATCGTGGCCCGTGTCCCCCGAGGCGGCATCGACGACGACCTCGATGAAGCTGTTGCCCGGGTTCTGGGCATCCAGCACCACCTGGCCGCGGCTGCGGTTGAACTTGCCGCGCATCCAGGACACGTTCTGGTGGCGGATCTCGAAACTCGGGAAGGTATGCTCCGGGTCGAGAACGAAACGGTCGGCCGCCCACAGGCTGGGCGAGACGGTTAGCAGCAGGACCAGCGCAAGCTTGTTCATCGGGCGATTCCTCATGGCAGCAGCAGGATCCTGAACCGGACGTCGACCTCGTTGGCGACCACCTCGTCCCAGTCGCCCCCGCCGATGCCGAAATCCGAGCGCTTCAGCGGGAAGCGCCCCTGCGCAAGATAGCCTCCGCCGGTTTGGGGCAGCAGCGTGAATCCTGCGGTGCAGGGGCGGGTCTGCCCCTTGATCGTCAGGTTGCCGAAAGCGGTATAGCTGCCGTTCGCCTCCTTGCGGACCCGGTTCGAGACGAACGTTGCCCTGGGGTAGCGCGGCGTGTCGAACCATACCGGCCGCCTGACCTCGCTGTCGCCTTCCTCCGATCCGGTGTCGATGCTGCCGATATCGACGTCGACCTGGAACTGCCCGGTCTCGGGGGTTGCCGGATCGAACGCGGCCTTGACGAGAAACCGCCCGAACCCGCCGCGGGTCGGCACGTTCATCTGCCTGAGGCTGAATTCGATCTGGCTGCGGGCAGGATCCATTTTCCAATCGGCTGCCGCCGCAGGCAGCGTGACGAGAGCGAGCAAAAACAACAGCGTCTTCATGGGATTTTTCTCATCCGGAACAGGTCGATTGATTGCAAGAGGGTACCCGAGTTCCCGGGAAGCCGGGCGGTCCGGACGCACGACCGTCAGCCTGTCGGGTGCGATACCCTATGTGCATGAACCTGGAGACTCGCCGGATATCCCATGACTGATCACGCCCTTCGCCCGCGCACGCGGATCCTGCCACCGGCGCCTTACGCCGTCGCCCTGGTCGGGGGATGGTGGCTGGACCGGCACCTGCAGGCACTTCCGCTCGCCTGGGGCACGATGATGCATCCGCTGGGCTGGCTGCTGGTGGGTACTGGGCTGGCCCTGTTCGGCTGGACGCTCGCGACCTTCTGGCGCCACCGCACCACGGTCAATCCCTACAAGGCCGCCTCCAGCCTGTGCACCGGCGGACCGTTCCGCTTCAGCCGCAACCCGATCTATGTCGGCGACTGGTTCATCCTGGGCGGCGTATCGCTGCTGCTGGGTACGGCCTGGCCGCTGCTGTTCGCGCCGCTGATCTGGCTGATCCTGCGCTACGGCGTGATTCGCCACGAGGAAGCGCATCTCGAGGCGCGATTCGGTGATGACTATCGCGCTTACAAGCGCCGCGTGCGGCGCTGGCTTTGAGCATGGCCTTACGCCAGGCCGAGCACTTCCCGGGCGTTGCGGGTCGTCGCCTGCGCTATGTCATCCACGTCCAGATTGCGCAGCTCGGCCAGGGTTTGCGCGATCCGCGGCAGTTCGCCGGGCGCGTTGCGGCCGCGCCCGATCCATACCGGCGGGATGTCGGGACTGTCGGTTTCCAGCACGATGGCTTCGAGCGGGAGGTCGACTGCGAGCCGGCGCAGATTCCTGGCGCGCGGCCAGGTGAAGGCGCCGCCGAAGCCGAGTTTGAAGCCGAGCCCGATGAATGCCGCCGCCTGCTGCGGACTGCCATTGAAGGCATGGGCGATGCCGCCGCGAACCCTGATCCTGCGCAGGTGCTTGAGCAGCTGGTCGTTTGACTTGCGGCAGTGCAGCAGCACCGGCAGGTCGTGGGCCTGGGCGATTTTCAGCTGTTCGACGTAATAGGTTTCCTGGGTTGCGTAGTCGAGATCGACGAACAGATCGAGCCCGATCTCGCCGATGGCGACCGGGCGCTGCAGGTGGATCTGTGCACGCAGGTCGTCGAGGTGCTCGGGCCGGTGCACATCGAGGAGCATCGGGTGCAGGCCCCACGCAGGCAGGCAGCCGGGATAGCGCGCGCAGGCGGCGGCCACCGCAGCGAAGTTGTCGCGGCTGATGGCGGGAACGACCAGGGTGCCGACGCCAGCGGATCGCGCTGCAGCATAGACCGCGTCCCGATCCGGGTCGAATTCGGCCGCATCGAGGTGGCAGTGGGTATCGATGAAGGGTCCTGCCGGACCGGCGGGGGGGGCGCGCAAAAACGGCGCCGCAGAGGGCGCCGTCCTGTCGATCGCGGGCATCGGCGATCAGTCGTTGCTGGCGAAGCCCAGCAGTTGCAGCAGGCTGACGAACAGGTTGAAGATCGACACGAACAGCGTGACGGTCGCCATGATGTAGTTGGTTTCGCCGCCGTTGATGATGTTGCTGGTCTCGTACAGGATCAGGCCGGACATCAGCAGCACGAACATCGCGGATACTGCCAGCGACAGGCCGGGCAGATGGAAGAACACGGCAGCGAGGCTGGCGAGAAATCCGACCAGGATGCCGACCATGAGGAAGCCGCCCATGAAGCTGAAATCCTTGCGGGTCGTCATCACGTAGGCCGACAGGCCGAGGAAGATCGCGGCGGTGCCGCCCATTGCCATCATCACGACCTGCGTGCCGTTGGGCAGGGCCAGATAGGCGTTGAGGATCGGGCCGAGCGTGACGCCCATGAAGCCGGTCAGGGCGAACACGAAGGCGATTCCCAGCCCGCTGTTGCGGAACTTCGTGGTCAGGAACAGCAGGCCGAAGTAGCCGACCAGCGTGATGATCATGCCGGGATGCGGCAGGTTCAGCGCCACCGAGACGCCGGCGGTCAGCGCGGCGAATGCCAGCGTCATCGACAGCAGCATGTAGGTGTTGCGAATGAGCTTGTTGGTCGACGAGACCGCAGCCTGGCTGCGGCTGATCGTGGTGATTTGCGGGTTCATGTGGTTTCCTCGCGTTAGATGGTCATCAACAAACCCCGAAGGGCATGGACGCGAGTATAGAGCGTTTTTGCAGTTCGGGGTTCCCGAAACCGCACCGACATCGGGGGCTCTAGCGATGCTCAGTCGGCCTTGTTCTCGTTTCGCATCATCAGGTTCATCAGTTCACCGGGCATCGGGAATACGATGGTCGACGACTTGTCTCCGGCGATGCTGGTGAGCGTTTGCAGATAGCGCAGCTGCATCGCCTGCGGGCGGCCGGCGAGGATGTCGGCAGCCGCCAGCAGCTTCTCGGAAGCCTGCAACTCGCCTTCGGCATGGATCACCTTGGCGCGCCGCTCGCGTTCGGCTTCTGCCTGGCGCGCAATGGCGCGAATCATCGATTCGTCGATGTCGACATGCTTGATCTCGACGTTCGAAACCTTGATGCCCCAGGCATCGGTCTGGGTATCCAGCAGTTGCTGGATGTCCTGGTTGAGGCGCTCGCGCTCGGCCAGCATCTCGTCGAGCTCGTGCTTGCCCAGCACCGCGCGCAGCGTGGTCTGGGCCAGCTGGCTGGTGGCGTTGAGGTAGTCCTCCACCTGCAGGATCGCCTTGGCCGGGTCGATGACGCGGAAATACACCACGGCGTTGACCTTGACCGAGACGTTGTCGTGCGAGATCACGTCCTGGCTCGGCACGTCGAACACCACGGTGCGCAGATCGACGCGCACCATCTGCTGAATGCCGGGGATGATGATTACCAGGCCCGGCCCCTTGACCTTCCAGAAGCGGCCGAGCATGAACACCACGCCACGCTCGTATTCGCGCAGGATGCGCAGGCTGGAAGCCAGCAAGACAACGACGAGAAAAGCGATGGTCATGCCGCCGAATTCAAACATGGTCATTCTCCTTGAACGGTTCAACGTCGAGCGTCAGATCATGCCTGGCACGCACCCGGACCATGCTGCCGCGTTTCAGCGGCACGCTGCTGCGCACCCGCCATTGCTCGCTGTGGATGCGGGCCCAGCCCTCGTGTGCCATGTCCTCGAGGATTTCGCCGGTGGCGCCGATCATTTCCTCGGCACCGGTGACCACCGGCCGGGCGCGCGCCTTGATTGCCATGCCGACGACGAAGAAGCTGAACAGTCCGCTTGCAACCGCCATCGGCACGATCAGTGCCCAGGGGATGCCGTAGCCGGGCAGGTCGGTGTCGATCAGCATCACCGAGCCGATGACGAATGCAGTCAGGCCGCCCAGCCCGAGTGCGCCGAAACTGGGCACGAAGGCTTCCGCAACCATCAGGACGATGCCGAGGATCATCAGCCCCAGTCCGGCATAGCTGATCGGCATCAGCTGCAGGGCGAACAGGCCGAGCAGCAGGCAGATGGCGCCGACCACGCCGGGCAGGAACATGCCGGGATTGGAAAACTCGTAGATCAGGCCGTAGATGCCCAGCAGCATCAGGATGTAGGCGGTGCCGGGGTCGCCGATGACCGCCAGCAGGCGGCTGCGCCAGTCGGGCTGGACGCGTTCGACGACGGCGCTGGCCGTGTCGAGGATCAGGGTCCGGTCGTCGACACGGATGCTGCGGCCATTGAGTTGTCGCAACAGGTCGTCGAGGTCGTTCGCCTTCAGATCGATCACGCCCAGCTTCAATGCCTCGTCCGCCGACAGGCTCACCGCCTCGCGCACCGCACGTTCCGCCCACGCCACATTGCGGCCGCGCAGTTCGGCAAGGCTGCGGATGTAGGCCGCGGCGTCGTGCACCGCCTTGCGCGTCTTGGCATCGTCCGGCGGGCTGACGGCAGGCGTGTCCGCAGCGGCCTTGTCGGCGCCGGGCTTTTCCCGGGTCGGTTTTTCGCCGCTCCCCGGCCCGAGTTCGACCGGCGTCGCCGCGCCGAGGTTGGTCGCCGGCGCCATCGCGGCGATGTGGCTGGCATACAGGATGTAGGTGCCGGCGCTGGCGGCGCGGGCACCCGGCGGCGAGACATAGGTCGCGACCGGAACCGGCGACGCAAGGATGGCCTTGATGATGCTGCGCATCGAGGTGTCGAGGCCGCCTGGCGTATCCAGTTCGATCACCACCAGCGCCGCCTTGTCCTCGGCCGCCTTGGCGAGGCCGCGCAGCAGATAGTCGGCACTGGCCGGGCTGATCGCGCCCTGCACCGTCAGCACGCGCACCGTTGCGGCTTGCGCAGGCATCGCTGCGCCCACGAGGGCGGCAAAGGCGAGCAGGCAGGCGAGATGCAGAAACCGGATCAGCATGCGTTCAATCTAGACCTTGGTGGGGATTGTCGCCACCTTCCTGGCCGCCCAGCGGCTTGCCGTCGTACAGAGCCACGACGAGGTCGTGCATGCGTCGTTCCTCGTCTGCCTGGATGCGCAGCACCGGCCTGGAAGCCGTCGTATGCAGCCGGGTCGCGTGACGTCGATTTTCCGCCGAGTCGAGCGTGAACCCCATGTAGGCCAGTGGCGCACAGATGCGTGCGCGGACGTCGGCCGCGTGCTCGCCGATGCCACCGGTGAATACCAGCGCGTCGAGGCCGCCTGCACGGGCGGCAAACCCGCCGATGGCGCCGCTGACCTGCCGGCAGAAATAGTCCACCGCGAAGCGTGCGGCCTGCGTGGAACTCGCGAGCAGCGTCGCCATGTCGCTGCTTTCGCCATCGGACAGGGCAAGCAGCCCCATGCCGTGGAAGACCAGTTGCTCGAGCTCGTCATGGCTGCGCGTGCGTCCCAGTTCCAGCATCACGCCGGGGTCGAGATCGCCGCTTCGGGTCCCCATCGGGATGCCGCCGGCTGGCGTGTACCCCATGCTGGTATCGACCGACCGCAGATGGTCGAGCAGGCACAGGCTGGCGCCATTGCCGAGGTGCGCCACCAGTACCTTGCCGCGCGCGGTCTCGCCGAGCAGATCGGGGAGGCAGCTTGCAATGTGTGCATAGTTGAGCCCGTGAAAGCCGAACCGGCGCAGCCCGAGCGACTGCGGGATCGGCAGCCGCCAGGCGAGTTCCGGCAGCGTGGCATGGAAGGCGGTGTCGAAGCAGGCGATCTGCGGCACGGCGAAGTGCGCCCGGCAGAGGTCGATGCCGAGCAGATTGGCCGGCAAGTGCAGTGGCGCGAGCGGGATCAGAGTCTCCAGGCGTGCCCGCTCGGCGTCATCGATGCGGCGAGCGGGGTCGACGACCGGACCGCCGTGGACCAGCCGGTGACCGACGACGGCAGGAACATCGCCGGAGAGCGCGTGCAGCAGCGTGTCGAAGGCGGCCTGATGGTCGGCCAGCGATCCCAGACCGATTCGCGGGTAGCGGAAATCCTGCCTGCTGCCGTCGGCACGGAACAGGCTCGCCTTCAGCGAGGACGACCCGCTGTTGACGATCAGGAGCGAGGTCAGAAGGGCCATTTCCAGTCGCGGATCGTGGGCATGTCTTCGCCGTGTTGCTGGATGTACTGCTTGTGCTCGATCAGGCGGTCGCGCATCACCTGCTTGACGTGTGCAGCACGGGCCTGCATCGACGGTACCCGATGCATCACGTCGGTCACCAGATGAAAGCGGTCGAGATCGTTCAGCACGACCATGTCGAACGGGGTGGTGGTCGTGCCTTCCTCCTTGTAGCCGCGTACGTGGAGGTTGGCGTGGTTGGTGCGCCGGTACGCGAGTCGGTGGATCAGCCAGGGATAGCCGTGGTAGGCGAAGATGATCGGCTTGTTCGTGGTGAAGAGTTCGTCGAAATCCTTGTCCGGCAAACCGTGCGGATGCTCCTCGCGGGGCTGCAGGGTCATGAGGTCGACCACGTTGATCACGCGTACCTTGAGCTCGGGCGCAAGCTGGCGGAGCAGGTCCACCGCAGCCAGCGTTTCCAGCGTCGGTACATCGCCGCAGCACGCCATCACCACGTCCGGCTCGCCGCCGGCGTCGCTGCTCGCCCATTCCCAGATGCCGATGCCGCTGCTGCAGTGCTTGACCGCTTCGTCCATCGACAGCCATTGCGGTGACGGCTGCTTGCCGGCGACGATGACGTTGATGTCGTTGCGGCTTTTCAGGCAATGCGCAGCCACCGACAACAGCGTGTTGGCGTCGGGCGGCAGGTAGACGCGGATGATGTCGGGCTTCTTGTTCACCACGTGGTCGATGAAACCGGGGTCCTGATGCGAGAAGCCGTTGTGGTCCTGGCGCCAAACGTGCGAGGTGAGCAGATAGTTGAGCGAAGCGATGGGGCGCCGCCAAGGAATCTCGGTGCCGGTGACCTTGAGCCACTTGGCGTGCTGATTGAACATCGAATCGACGATGTGAATGAAAGCCTCGTAGCACGAAAAGAAGCCGTGCCGTCCGGTCAGCAGGTAGCCTTCCAGCCATCCCTGGCAGGTGTGCTCGGAGAGAATTTCCATGACCCGGCCGTCGGGTGCCAGGTGGTCGTCGTCGTCGCGCCGTTGTGCGACCCAGGTGCGGTCGGTGACTTCGAACAGCGCGCTGAGCCGGTTGGAAGCGGTTTCGTCCGGACCGAAAACGCGAAAGTTGTCGCGATTGTGTGCCATCACGTCGCGCAGGAATGCGCCGAGCACGCGGGTGGCCTCGGCCCGGGCGCCGCCGGGGCGCTCTACCGCCACCGCGTAGTCGCGGAAGTCGGGCAGGCGCGGGTCGCGCAGCAGCATGCCGCCGTTGGCGTGCGGGTTCGCGCCCATGCGCCGGGCGCCCTTGGGCGCCAGGGCCGCCAGTTCAGGCCGCAGGGCGCCGCCTTCGTCGAACAGTTCCTGCGGACGGTAGCTCTGCATCCAGGCTTCCAGCATCTGCAAGTGGTCGGGGCGCTGCGCCAGTTCGGACAGCGGCACCTGATGCGAGCGCCATGAACCTTCGGTCTTCTTCCCGTCGACGGTCTTCGGACCGGTCCAGCCTTTCGGGCTGCGCAGAATGATCATGGGCCAACGCGGCCGCGTTGCGTCGCCGTGTTCGCGCGCCCGGCGCTGGATCGCCCGGATCTCGTCGAGCACCTCATCGAGCGTGGCGGCCATCGTCTGGTGCATGGCCTCGGGATCGTCGCCTTCGACGAAACGGGGGGCGTAGCCGTAACCGACGAACAGGCTTTCCAGTTCCTCGTGGCTGATGCGCGCCAGCAGCGTGGGGTTGGCGATCTTGTAGCCGTTCAGATGCAGGATGGGCAGTACCGCACCGTCGGTGACGGGGTTAAGGAACTTGTTCGAATGCCAGGCGGTGGCGAGCGGTCCGGTCTCTGCCTCGCCATCGCCGACCACGCAGCAGGCGATCAGGTCGGGGTTGTCGAACACCGCGCCAAAAGCGTGGGACATGACGTAACCGAGTTCGCCGCCTTCGTGGATCGAGCCTGGCGTTTCCGGCGCAGCGTGGCTGGGGATTCCGCCCGGAAACGAAAACTGGCGGAACAGCCGGCGCATGCCTTCCTCGTCCTGCGACACGTTGGGATAGAGCTCGCTGTAGCTGCCTTCCAGCCACGTATTGGCCACCAGGGCAGGGCCGCCGTGGCCGGGACCTGCCAGATAGATCATGTTCAGGTCGTCGCGCTTGATGACCCGGTTCAGGTGGACGTAGATGAAATTGAGGCCGGGCGTCGTGCCCCAGTGGCCAAGGAGCCGAGGCTTGACGTGCGAGAGGCTCAAGGGCTCTTTGAGCAGCGGGTTGTCCAGCAGATAGATCTGTCCAACGGAAAGATAGTTGGCAGCGCGCCAGTAGGCCAGCATGGGCTGCAGTTCGGCGTCGGACAGGGGCGTGCGGTTGGGCGGGTTGGTCATCCGGACTTTCTCCTTCGAGGCCGGATGCGTCCGGCCGTTACGGGAACGCGGAGGACGCGCTGTCGTCTTCCGGCGCAGGGGCATTCGTCGGCTCATCCACCCGAGTATAGAAAGTCGGCGAGGGAGCGAGGCCAAGCCGGCCGATCATGTAGGAAATCGGGTGGCAGAGGACAAACCGGCCGCGCAGCAGATCAAGCACGATACGGCCCCTCTCGACGGCGTTGCCGCGCTGGCGGCCCACGCCTACAGATACCGCAGCCAGAGATAGAGGCTGCTGAAGACGATGCTGGAGAGCATCAGCGGGAATGCCAGCAGCATGAAAGGGAGAAAGCGGATGGCATGGCCGGACCGTTCGGCAAAACCGGCCACCACCAGGTTGGCCGAGGCGCCGACGAGGGTGCCGTTGCCGCCGAGACAGGCCCCGAGCGCGAGCGACCACCACAGGGTTTCGATCTGCTCCGGCGTGAACGCGGCGCCCATGCTCTGGATCACCGGGATCATGGTGGCGACGAAGGGGATGTTGTCCACGACGGCTGACAGTATGGCTGACACCCACAGGATGACATAGGCCGTAACGGTGAAGTCGCCGCCGGTCCACTCGACGATCCTGTGGGCCATGTATTCGAGCGCGCCCGCCTTCTCGATGCCGGCCACCACCACGAACAGGCCGACGAAGAAGAAGATGGTGACCCATTCGACCTCGCCGAAGGTATGGTGGATGGCATGCGACTGGGCTTCGGCTGTCTGGTCGTATACGCGCAGCAACAGCAGCAGGGCGGCGCCGAACATCGCGATGGTGCCCGGTTCCTGGCCGATCGTGTGGGCCAGCACGAAACCCGTGATCACCAGCGCAATGACGACCAGCGCCTGCTTCAACAGCCGCACGTCGGTGATCGAATCCCGTTCGTTGAACGCCATGACCTGTGCGCGGTCTTCCGCGGAGGCGGACAATTTGCGTCCCCAGATCAGGTAGATCGGGATCAGCGTCAGCGCCATGACCGCCGCCGCTGCCGGACCCAGGTTGAACAGGAAGTCGTTGAAGCTGAGCCTGGCCGCCGACCCGATCATGATGTTGGGCGGGTCGCCGATCAGCGTCGCGGTGCCGCCGATGTTGGACGAAAAGATCACCGAGAACAGGAAGGGATAGGGATTGATGCGCAGGGCGTCGGTGATCAGCAGCGTCACCGGGGCGATCAGCAGCACGGTGGTGACGTTGTCGAGCAGCGCGGAGAACACCGCGGTGACCACCGACAGCATCACCAGCAGCCCCCACGGGTCGGCCCGAACGATCTTGGCCGCCTTGACCGCGACGTACTGGAAAACACCGCTCTTCTGCGTGATCGAGACGATGACCATCATGCCGGTCAGCAGGCTGATGGTGTTGAGGTCGATGCCGTGAAAGGCCTCGGCCTGGTTCAGTACCCCGGCGAAAATCATCAGGCCGGCGCCGAGCAGGGCGACGACCGAACGATTGATCTTCTCGGTGACGATGACCGCGTAGGTGAGGACGAAGATCGTGAGCGATACCAGCAGCGGCGACAGGCCGAAAATCACCTGGGAGGCGGAATCATGGGGCATGTCGGCCCTCCGATTCGCCAACCAGGTAGGACAGCAGGGTGCGGCGCGACAGCATGCCCTTGAGCGTGCGGTCCGCGTTCAATACCGGCAATGGCGTGACATGACGATGCAGCAGCAGCGCTGCCTCGAGCAGCGGCGTGTCTTCATCGAGCGTCGGCAGGTCGTGCTGGATCACTTCCCGCACCGGCTTGCGCCCAAGTTCGCCGAGATGGGCCGCGATCAGCGCATGGCCGTCGCCGACGAAACGCAGGTCCCTGAGGCCGTGTTCGCCGCGCGCACTGGCGGGAAGCAGTTCGCCCAGAATGTCGTTGATGTCGACCAGGCCGGCCCAGGTGCCCGCGCTGCATACCGGCAGATGGTTGATGCCCCGCTCGAGCATGACGTTCAATGCCTCGAGCAGGGATGTGTCCGGGCTGATGCACAACGGTTCGGGCAGGAGGGAGACGGCACGCAGGGTCATGAAGGGAGCTTTCGGTCAGAATTTCGGATGCTTGCAGAGGTGGACAACAGGCGGCAGCCGATTCAGTGCGCGGCGGCCACCTGCCGGCTGTAATAGGCCTTCAGCAGGAAGGGCGGTGCAACGGTGGTCAGCGCGATGACGATCAGCAGTGCAGCGTAGGTCTCGGCGTCGAGAATGCCCTTGTCGAGTCCGAGCTGGGCGAAGATCAGCCCGACTTCGCCGCGTGGCACCATCGACAGTCCGATCGCCATCTGGCGGAAGCGGGTTTCGCGGATGAAGTGGCCGGCGGCGAGCTTGCCGGCGAACGCCACGACGATCAGCGCCCCGCCGAGTTTCCAGACATGCGATGAACCCCAGTCGACAGTGTTGAGGTTGAGCGAGACGCCGACCATGACGAAGAACAGCGGCGCGAAGGTATGGATCAGGGGACGCATCTGTTCCTCGAGCCGGTGCGCAAGCTGCGGGCTGGGCGCGAACCAGCGGTCGAGCGCCGGCATGCCGAGCCGATGCATGATGTTGAAGCGGAAGTGCTGCGACAGCGCGATGCCGGCGGCGAAGCCGCCCATGATCAGCGGCGCGCCGACCGCGTGCGCCAGCCACGAGAACAGCAGGATCAGCGCCAGCGCCATGGTGATCAACAGGCCGGACGTGGCCGCGCGCTGGTCGTAGTGGTCGATGATGCCACCCGCGAGCTTGGCGACGAAGGGCGAGAGCAGCATGAACAGCACGATGAAAAGCGCGACGGTGCCGGTCGCCGCCAGCGACACCGCCTGCTGCTCGGCGAACTGGTAGAGGAAAGCCAGCGCCAGCACGCCCAGGATGTCGTCCAGAACCGCCGCGCCGATGACGATCTGGGCCTCGTCCGCATGGCGCTGGCCGAGATCGTCGAGCACCCGCACCGTGATGCCGATGCTGGTGGCAGTCAGGGTGCCGCCGATGAACAGCGAAGCCAGGTTGTCTAGACCGAAGCCCCAGCGGCAGACCGCGTAGCCGAGCACGAACGGCAGGACGAAACCGACCACGGCCACGACGATGGGCTTGATGCCGGACTTGGCGAGACGGAACAGATCGGTGTCCATGCCCACTTCGAACAGCAGCAGGATGATGCCGATTTCTGCCAGCAGCTTCATGGTTGCGTCGGGCGTGACCCAGCCCAGCAGCGACGGTCCCACCAGCAGGCCGGCCAGCAGTTCGCCGATGACCGAGGGGATGCCGAAGCGTCCGGCGACCTCGGAAAACAGCCGTGCGGCAATCAGGATGACGGCGAGATAAAGAAAGAATTGGTGGAGTTCCATGCGCTGCAATCGTATGTCGAATGCCAGGGGGAAGGCTGCCTGTCGCGCCTCCGGGTATGGCAAAGCCTGGATTCAGGGGTCAATCTTACGTCAACGAACCGGAAGTGCCGAGCCTGAGGCCTCGATGACGCGATGGATGAAAGCGGGTCGGCTGTCTGCAGGCATCAAGAACTTGGGGCGGGCTTTTCGTTCCAACATCTTTCCGGCTGCCCCGTATCCCGCGCGTCCGGAATTTCCAGTCATCCATCTCATTGAAGGAGTCGCCATGTTGTCAGTTCGCTCATCCACTCTGGTTCTCGCCCTTGCCGCCGCATTGGCGCTCCCTGCCCTGGCCCGGGCAGCCGAAGAATCCTCCTCACCGCCGGCCGCCAGCACAGAGCAGGCGTCGCCGCCCGTGGCCGAAATGGTCCTGGTTCCAGGCGCAGGCATGGGCATGGGCCATGGCCCCATGCACGGCGAAAACTGTCACTTCAACCGCGCCGCCAGGATAGGCGATGGCGTGCCCTGCGTGATGGATGGGAACAGGGGGTGTCCGGTGTCGGGCAACGCCGCGATGACCGACAAGCGCCTCGACATGCTCGAGAAGCGCATGGACATGATGCAGATGATGATGGAAATGATGCTTCGGCAGCAGTCCGCGGGCGCTGGCCAGTAAGCCTTCTCCGCATGAGCCGGCCACCTGTCGGGTGGCCTTGTCGTTTCAGGGGGTTCGCACCGTACGTTGCCTGGCGTACGGGATGGAATGATCCGGGCCGGACGAGGGTGGACGTCGGCACGTGCCATGATCTGCGATGCCGTGACCTCGACAACCGGCCGGGCAGATCGGGCCCCGCTGTCCTGCTGTCGCATGCAGGCGGCATAATAGACCGACAGCCGTCACCCGATTGACCCGGTCGGTACGCGCATGCCGCCGACGCCCCCACCTGGAGCGCACCATGAAACAGGCTTCATGCATTCTCGTCGCCACTGATTTTTCGCCCGCGTCGGCCTGTGCCGTGAACCGGGCCGCGATGATCGCCAGCCAGCTTGATGCGGCATTGCACGTGCTGCATGTCGTGCCGCCGCTGAACCTGTACCCGGGACAGAACTTCGATGTCACGGCGCACGATGACGCGGCGCTGGAAGGCGCCGGGAAGCGTCTGGACGAATTGCTGCAGGAAATGACCGAGAAATACGGTGTCCGCACCCAGGCGGCCTGGCGGGTTGGCCTGGTGCATGCGCAGATTGCCGGCTATGCGCGAGAATTGGAAGCGGACCTCGTGGTGACGGGCGCGCGCGGCGATCATTCCCTGGTGCGTTCGTTTCTGGGATCGACCGCATCGCGCCTGCTGCGCGTTCGTAGCGGCCCGCACCTGGTCGTGCGCAGGCCGAACTGGCCCTACAGGCATGTGCTGGCAGCGGTGGACTTCTCCGCGGATACCGACGAGGCGCTTTCGTGGGCACGGCGACTTGCAGAAGGCGAACGCCTCGACGTGCTGCACGTCCTCGATCCGGAATTTGATCGCCGCCTGCCGTCGCCTGAACTCGAGGCCGCCAACGCGGACAGGCGCAGCATTGCCGCAAGGCTCATGGAAAATCTGCTGTACGGCCTGCCAGGCGACATTGCCGGTCATGTCGAAACGGGGCATGTCCAGACACGCATATTCGAGCTGGCCCAGCAATGGCATTCCGACCTGATCGTCGTCGGCCGGCACGGCCACAGCGGTCTGGAGTCCTTCCTGCTCGGAAGCGTCAGCATGGATATCGTCCAGGCAGCCGAGTGCGACGTCCTGGTGGCAGGTTCGGAATGAGCCGCCGCCTGCCGACATTCGCTGAACCGATGCATGCGCCCTTTCGCAAACCGGAGCTGCGCCGGGCGGCGGCCCGCGATCGTGCGGCCCTGCCGGCGCACCGGGCATGATCGTCTGGATGCAATTGGCCGCGTGCCTGGCCGTCATCGGCTTTGCCGGCGTCCGGCTTTCGCGCTACGGCGACATCATCGCCGAAAGGAGCGGGCTCAGCCGCGGCTGGGTGGGCCTGATCCTGCTCGCCACGGTGACCTCGCTGCCGGAGCTGGTCACCGGGCTGGCTTCGGTCACGGTCGCCCGGGTGCCGGACATCGCCGTGGGCGACATCATGGGCAGTTGCGTCTTCAACCTGCTGATCATCGTGGTGCTCGATGTCCTCTACCGCAAGGAATCGGTCTACACGCGGGCGCGCCAGGGCAACGTCCTGTCGTCGGGATACGGCATCGCCCTGATCGGCTTCGCCGGGTTCAACCTGCTGCTCTACCGCGAGGACATGGCGCCGACCTTGGGCCATGTCGGCCTCTATTCGCCGGTGATCCTGTTGATGTACCTGCTGGCGATGCGCTCGCTCTACCGCTACGAGCAGGCCAAAGTCGGCGACTATGTCGAAGACCGCGTCGAGCTGCATCCCGACATCAGCCTGAAACAGGCCGTGCAGGCGTATGTCCTGGCCGCGCTCGCGGTGGTGGCCGCCGGCATCTGGCTGCCGTTCATCGCCAAGGACCTGGCTGCGGTGATGGCGTGGGAGCAGAGCTTCGTCGGCACGCTGTTCGTCGCCGCGGTGACCTCGGCGCCCGAGGTCGTGGTGACGGTGGCGGCGCTGCGAATGGGCGCGGTGGACCTGGCCATCGGCAACCTGTTCGGCAGCAATCTTTTCAACATCGCCATCCTGGCGATCGACGATCTGGCCTACCTGCCTGGACCGCTCCTGGCCGATGTCTCGCTGACCCATGCCACGTCCGCCTTCTCCGCCATGATGATGAGCGGGCTGGCCGTGGTGGGGCTGGTGCTGCGGCCGGTCTCGCGCGTATTCCGGACCGTGAGCTGGATCAGCCTGCTGCTGCTCGTCATTTATCTGCTGAACCTGTGGTTCCTCTATCTGCATGGCTGAGCGCGCCGCAACGCCGCCAAACGACTGGCATTGCCTGAGCGGCCAGGAAGCGGTCGACCGCCTGCACAGCGACCCGCAGCGGGGCCTGACCGCTGCCTCGGCGTCTGCCGGCCTGGCGCGGCACGGCGCCAACGTGCTGGAAGAAACCGCCAGTCGCCATCCGCTGGCGATGCTGGCGGCGCAGTTCACCGATTTCATGATCCTGGTGCTGATCGCTGCTGCCGTGATTGCCGGATTCATCGGCGAGCTGCAGGACAGCATCGCGATCGTCGTCATCGTGTTCCTCAACGGCATCCTGGGATTTGTCCAGGAGTACCGCGCCGAGCGCGCCATGGCGGCACTCAGGCAGATGTCGGCGCCGCTGGCGCGAGTGGTGCGCGACGGCAAGGTGCACCAGATCCCGGCGTCCGAGCTGGTGCCGGGCGACATCGTCAAGCTCGAAGCCGGCAATGTCGTGCCGGCCGATCTGCGCCTGCTGGAATTGTCCGCACTCAAGGTCAACGAATCCGCACTGACCGGAGAATCCCAGGCAGTGGAGAAAAACGTGGCACAACTCGCCGAAGCCGACCTGCCGCTCGGCGACCGTTTCAACCTGGCCTACAAGGGCACGCTCGTCACCTATGGCCATGCGCGCGGCGTGGTGGTGGCCACCGGCATGCGCACCGAGCTTGGCCGGATCGCCGCGCTGCTGTCCGGCGAATCGGGGAAGACCCCGCTGCAAAAGCGTCTGACCCGCTTCGGGCAGAATCTGGCGCTGGTCGTGCTGGCCATTTGCGCGATCATCTTCGTTGCCGGCTGGCTGCGCGGGGAGCCGCCGCTGGTCATGCTGCTGACCGCGGTGAGCCTGGCGGTCGCCGCCATCCCCGAGGCCCTGCCGGCCGTGGTGACGATTTCGCTCGCGCTCGGTGCGGCGCGCATGGTCAGGCAGAACGCGCTGATTCGCCGGCTGCCCGCGGTCGAAACGCTCGGTTCGGTCACCTATATCTGCTCGGACAAGACCGGCACGCTGACGCAGAACCGGATGCATGTCGATTGCGTGCTTGCCGATGGCAGTCGGCGATCCGCGCTACCGGGCGCGCAGGATGCGCCCTGGCGCGAACTGGGCATGGCCATGGCGCTGTGCAACGACGCGGCGACCGACGCGGCCGGCAAGCCTGTGGGCGACCCGACCGAAACGGCATTGCATGTTGCCGCCGAGGCGGCCGCATTCGGCAAGCTTGCTTTGCAGGATGCCTGGCCGCGTGTCGCGGAAAACCCGTTCGATGCCGAGCGGGCGCGCATGAGCACGCTGCATCGCGACGGCGATGCCATCCTGGTTCTGGTCAAGGGCGCCCCCGAGCGGGTCCTGCCGCTGTGCGTCGATCAGCTGCATGCGAACGGTGCAGGTCCTCTCGATCAGGCGGCGCTGCATGCCGAAGCCGAAGATCTGGCCAGACAGGGCCTGCGCGTGCTGGCCTTCGCGCTCAGGCGCCTGCCGCGGCTGCCGGACGCGCCGGAGGCCGCAACGGTCGAATCCGCGCTCACCTTCATCGGCCTGGCCGGCCTGATCGATCCGCCGCGTCCCGAAGCGGCCGAAGCCGTCGCGGCCTGCAAGGCGGCCGGCATCATCCCCGTCATGATCACCGGCGACCACCCCGCCACGGCCCGCGCGATCGCAAGCCGGCTCGGCATCATCGACGCGGGCGACAAGGTGCTGACCGGGACGCATCTGGCGCATCTGTCGCAGCAAGCGTTCGAGCGGGAGGTCGAATCCGTGCGTGTCTATGCGCGCATCAATCCGGAGCAGAAGATCAGGATCGTGCAGGCCCTGCAGGACAAGGGCGAATATGTGGCCATGACCGGGGATGGTGTGAACGATGCGCCGGCGCTCAAAATGGCCGACATCGGCGTCGCCATGGGCAAGGGCGGCACCGACGTGGCGCGCGAGGCTGCCCACATGACGCTGCTCGACGACAACTTTGCCACCATCGTCTCGGCGGTGCGCGAGGGCCGGCGCATCTTCGACAACATCCGCAAGTTCGTCAAATACACCATGACGAGCAATTCGGGCGAGATCTGGACCATCTTCCTGGCGCCGTTTCTGGGATTGCCGATCCCCCTGCTGCCAATCCACATCCTGTGGATCAATCTGGTCACCGACGGCCTGCCGGGGCTGGCCCTGGCAGGCGAGCAGGCCGAGCGCAACGTGATGCAGCGGCCGCCGCGGCCGCCGAGGGAGAGCATCTTCGCGCATGGCATGTGGCAGCACATGCTGTGGGTGGGGTTGCTGATGGGCGGGGTCTCGCTGCTGACCCAGGCCTGGGCGATCCATGACGGCTCGGCACACTGGCAGAGCATGGTGTTCACCGTCCTGACGCTGTCGCAACTGGGGCACGTGCTGGCGATTCGCTTCGAACGTGACTCGCTGTTCAGCGGCGGCGCCTTCTCCAACCGGATGCTGGGCAGCGCCTTGCTGATCACCTTCGTGCTGCAGATGGCCGTGCTCTATGTGCCCTGGCTCAATCCGGTGTTCAGGACCCAGCCGCTGACGGCGGGCGAACTCGCGCTGTGCCTTGCCCTGTCTTCAGTGGTGTTTGCTGCGGTGGAAATCGAGAAATGGCTGGTGCGGCGCGGCTGGCTGTACACCCCGCGCTAACACGCCGTCCCGCTGGACCTCGAACGCGAAACGCCCTGGCCGCGGCATGAGCGTCGCACGCGCGCGGACCGCCGGGGCATCCCTCAGGACCGAGATTCGGCAGGCAGTTCCATGACCCGGGCCCACAATGCCAGCACCGCGTCGCGCACGCTTTCGACCGCGGGTGGCGGCACCCGGGCGTATGCCGCGCCGGCGAGCTTGATCGCATGCTGCTGGCGCCGCAGTTCGCGGTAGGCATCGGCTGCAGCGTGTGCCATGTCCGCGGGAATCAGGCCGAGTGTGCCGGCGCGGTGCAGCAGCGCGATGTTGCCGACGTTGTCGGCCAGCTCCGGGTGGACGTGGCTGTCGCGCAGCACCAGATACTGCACGCAGAACTCGACGTCGACGATGCCGCCGGCATCGTGCTTGAGGTCGAACAGCTCGCTGTCGTTGGCATGGCCGGCGCGCATTTTCTCGCGCATCGCCAGCACTTCCTCGCGCAGCTTCGCGCCGTCGCGCGGCGCACCCAGCACTTCGCGGCGCAAAGCCTCGAAAGTTTCGGCGATCGACGCGTCGCCGCAAACGAAGCGCGCACGCGTCAGGGCCTGGTGCTCCCAGGTCCAGGCATGACGTAGCTGGTAGTCGCGGAAGGCCACGGTCGAACTGACCAGCAGGCCTGACGCCCCGTCCGGGCGCAAGCGCAGGTCGGTTTCGTACAGGATGCCGGCCGGGGTGTGGGTGCCGAGCCAGGTGTTGATGCGCTGCGCCAGCCGCGCGTAGATTTCCTGCGCGCGCTCGTCGGGATCGTCGTACAGGAACACGATGTCGAGGTCGGAGGCATAGCCGAGCTCCTTGCCGCCCAGCTTGCCGTAGCCGATGATCGCAAAGCGCGGGGTATCGCGATGGCGGGTCTTGAGCCCGGCCCAGCAGCGTGCCAGGGTCTCGTTCAGCAACGTGTCGGCGAGAAACGACAGGTGGTCGGACAGGGCTTCGATCGTCAACCTGCCTGCCACGTCCTGCGCCAGCAGGCGCAGCGTCTGGACCTGCTTGAAGCGGCGCAGCACGTCCATCTGCGCCTCGGTGTCGCCGGGGTGGGCGTCGAGTGCGTCGCGCAGCTGCCGCGCGCGACTTGTCCAGTCGGGCACCTGCAGCAGGTGCTGCGGCGCGATCAGTTCGTCCAGCAGCTGCGGCTGTTGCGTGATCATCTGCGCCGCCCACGGACTGGCCGCGAGCAGGCGCACGAGCTGCAGCAACGCGGCCGGATACTCGGCCAGCAGCGCCAGGTAGGTGGCGCGCCGCGCGATCGCCTGGAGCAGCGCGGCGAAACGTTCCAGCGTGACCATCGGGTCGGGCTGGCCGCCGATCACCTCGAGGGCCGGTGGCAACAGGGTATTGAGGCGCAATTGCGTCGACTCGGCCAGCCGCGCCGTATGGTGGCGCAGCGCGTCGAGCGTCGCCAGCACCCGCGCCGGGTCGTCATAGCCGGCGCTCGCGAGCAGCGCATGGGTGGTGTCGGCATCGGCCGTGCCGCCGCAGACGACGGTCAGCGGATGGCTGTCCTGGTCGGTCTGCGGTGCGGCGAATACCTGCTCGAAATGACGGGTGACCTTGTGGCGGTGCCGGTCGAGCGCGGCGAGCAGTGCGCCGTAGTCGGAATATTGCATGGCCTCGGCAAGCATGCCCTGCGACGCGGAATCGTCCGGCAGCAACTGGGTCTGCGCATCGTCGAGGTACTGGATGCGATGTTCGAGCCGGCGCAGAAAGTCATAGGCGGCCGCGAGTTCCTGCCGCGCGTCCGCCGCCATGAGCCCGTTATGAACCAGTTCGCCCAGTACCGTCAGGGTCGGGCGCTGCTGCAGCGTGGGCAGCTGGCCGCCGCGAATGAGCTGGAACACCTGGGCGGTGAATTCGATTTCGCGGATGCCGCCCGGCCCGAGCTTGACGTTGTGGGCCGTGTCGCGGCGTGCGACCTCGCGCCGGATCTGTACGTGCAGGTCGCGGATCGCGGCGAAGGCGCCGAAGTCGAGGTATTTGCGGAACACGAACGGCTGCACGATTGCCGCGAGTTCGGTGTGGCGGGTGCCGGTCAGCGGACGCGCCTTGATCCAGGCATAGCGCTCCCACGGCCGGCCCTGCGCCACGAGGTAGTCTTCCAGCATGTCGTATCCCATCGCCAAGGGGCCGGAATCGCCCCACGGCCGCAAGCGCAGGTCGACGCGGAACACGTAGCCGTCGGCAGTATTTTCCGACAGCGCGGCGGCAAGCCGGCGGCCGAGGCGGATGAAGAATTCGTGGTTGGTGATCGAGCGGATCGGCGCGGCAGGATCGTCGGCCGCGGTGTCGCCTTCCTCGGGATAGAGGTAGATCAGGTCGATGTCCGACGAGACGTTGAGCTCGCCGCCGCCGAGCTTGCCCATGCCGACGACGACCATGCGCTGCGGCCGGCCGCCTTGATCGCGTGGCTCGCCGTGGCGCGCGGCGAGCGCGGCGTGATGGAGGTCGAGCGCCGCCTCGATGCAGACCTCGGCCAGCGACGTGTAGGTCGATACCACCTCGGCCAGGTCGGCGTCGCCAGCCAGGTCGCGCGCCGTGGTCGCCAGCCAGACGCGCTGGCGCAGCTGCCGCAGGCGCTGGTGCAGCGCCGCCTCGTCGGGGCAGGGCGGCTCGCTCAGGAAGGCCTGCATGGCCTCGCGGCTGAAGCCGTGGTCGATCAGGCCGGCCACGGCATCGGCCAGGTGCGGCTGGGCGGCCAGCAGGCGCTGGCCATAGCGGGAACATCGGGTGACGCGTTCTAGGGCAGTCAGGGACATGACGGGGATGCAGGCGGCTTGGATTGGGCTGGCTTGATTTAGAATCACGGGTTACCGCAACACTTTATCAGTGGAGAGAGCATATGGCAGCCATCGAGTCGATTCTGACCGAAACCCGCGTATTCCAGCCCTCGGAGGGCTTCGTCCAGCAGGCGAACGTGTCGGGCATGGTCGGGTACGAGGCCCTGTGCCGTCAGGCGGCAGACGATTACGAAGGCTTCTGGGCGGACCAGGCCCGCCGCACCATCGACTGGAAAAAGCCGTTCACCCGTACGCTCGACGAATCGAAGGCGCCTTTCTACAGATGGTTCGAGGACGGCGAACTCAATGTGTCCTGGAACTGCCTGGATCGTCATCTGGCCACCAAGGGTGACAAGACTGCGCTGATCTTCGAGGCCGACGACGGTACGGTGACCAAGGTCACCTACAAGGAACTGCATGCGCGGGTCTGCCAGTTCGCCAACGGCCTGAAATCGCTCGGCGTGGTAGCCGGCGATCGCGTGATCGTCTACATGCCGATGAGCATCGAGGCGGTGGTGGCGATGCAGGCCTGCGCCCGCATCGGCGCCATCCACTCGGTCGTGTTCGGCGGCTTTTCGGCGAAGAGCCTGTTCGAGCGCATCGAGGATGCCCGGGCCAAGGTCATCGTCACCGCGGACGAATCGCTGCGCGGCGGCAAGGGCGTGCCGCTCAAGCGTGCGGTCGACGAGTCGCTGGCGATGGGCGACACGTCCTGCGTCGAACGCGTGATCGTGTACCGCCGCTCGGGCGGCGAAGTCAACTGGACGCCGCGCGACCTGTGGTGGCACGAACTCACGCAGACCCAGGCCACGAGCTGCGAGCCAGCGTGGGTCCCGGCCGAGCACCCGCTGTTCATCCTCTACACGTCCGGCTCCACCGGCAAGCCCAAGGGCGTGCAGCATTCCTCCGGCGGCTATCTGCTCGGCGCCATCCTGTCGATGCAGTGGGTGTTCGACGCCAAGCCCGACAGCGACGTCTACTGGTGCACCGCCGACGTCGGCTGGATCACCGGCCACACCTATGTCGCCTACGGTCCGCTGGCGCTGGGCATGACCGAGGTCATTTTCGAGGGCATTCCCACGTACCCGCACGCCGGACGCTTCTGGGAAACCGTCGCCAAGCACCAGGTCACGACCTTCTACACGGCGCCAACGGCGATCCGCAGCCTGATCAAGCTCGGCGCCCACGAGCCCGCCAAGTTCGACCTGTCATCGCTGCGCCTGCTCGGTACCGTGGGCGAGCCGATCAACCCCGAAGCCTGGATGTGGTACCACGAGGTCATCGGCGGCGGCCGCTGCCCGATCGTCGACACCTGGTGGCAGACCGAGACCGGCGCCAACATGATTGCGCCATTGCCCGGCGCGGTGCCGACCAAGCCCGGTTCGTGCACCCTGCCGCTGCCCGGCATCATGGCCGCGATCACCGACGAGCACGGTCATCCGGTCGAAAAGGGGCAGGGCGGCTACCTGGTGATCCAGCGTCCCTTCCCGTCGCAGCTGCGCACGCTGTGGGGCGATCCCGAACGTTTCACGAAGACCTATTTCCCCGAGGAACTCGGCGGCAAGACCTATCTCGCCGGCGATTCGGCGCACCGTGACCGCGACGGGTACTTCTGGATCATGGGGCGCATCGACGACGTGCTGAACGTGTCAGGCCACCGCCTCGGCACGATGGAGATCGAATCCGCGCTGGTTTCCAACCCGCGCGTCGCCGAGGCCGCGGTCGTCGGCCGCCCGCACGAGATCAAGGGCGAAGCCGTGGTGGCCTACGTCGTGCTGAAAGGGACACGCGCCGTCGGCGAGGAGGCCAGGAAGATCGCCGTCGAACTGCGCGACTGGGTCGGCAAGGAAATCGGCCCGATCGCCAAGCCGGACGAAATCCGTTTCGGCGACAACCTGCCCAAGACCCGCTCCGGCAAGATCATGCGGCGACTGCTGCGCGCGATCGCCAAGGGCGAGGAAATCACCCAGGACGTCTCGACGCTGGAGAATCCTGCCATCCTCGAACAGCTCAAGGAAGCCGTGAAGTAACGGCGGCGCAAGCGTGTGTGCGCTGTGAATTCAGGACCCGTCCTTGAATCCGCATGCCCACCCCCTAGGCTGAAAATGAAAGCAACTTCTTCATAAACCCGAAAGGAAATCATGTCTCACTATCATGCAGTTGTCTGGCTCGACCATAATGAGGCCCATGTCATGCACATCAGCCCGGATGACGTCGAGAAATCGGTCGTGAAGCCGGTAACCCCGCACCGCAACCTGCATCGCAAACGGGGATCGGTCAGCGGCAGCCGCCAGCCCGAGGATCAGCATTACTACCATGAAGTCGTGGAGGCCATGAGCGGCGCCAGCGAGATCCTGATCGTCGGCCCCGGCCAGGCCAAGCTCGAACTCATCAAGCACATTCATTCGCATGACCATGGCGTCTCGAACAAGGTGGTCGGCGTGGAGTCGGTCGACCATCCGAGCGATGCGCAGCTCGTTGCCTATGCGCGCAAGTATTTCGTCGCCAAGGACAGGATGCTCACTCAATAGGCAAAAGCTTGTGCTCTGGAACGGGAATCGCCCCCGCACGGTCATATTCGATCGCAAAACCTTCAGGTGCTTTCCAAAGCGGTGACGGTATTCACCAGTTCCAGTACCAGCGCGTGCAGCCTTGCCGGCGATTTCAGCGCACCAGTCTCCGGATCAAACGCCTGGTCGGCGCGGGGCAGCGCGAACTGGCCGGGCAGCACCAGCACGCCCAGCGTGTTCAGGACCTGCCGCAGGTGCGGCAGCATGCGCATGCCACCCCACTGGCCATCCGATGCGGCCATGATGGCGGCGACCTTGTTCTGATAGGGCACCAGCCCCGACTCGCCCTGCCACTCGCGCGATACCCAGTCGAGGGTGTTCTTCAGCAGCGGCGGCATCGAGCTGTTGTACTCCGGGCTCGAGATCAGCAGGGCGTCGTGCGCCTTGAACAGGGCCTTGAGGCGCAGCGCGTTGTCGGGTACGCCGTCCCGGGCCTCGAGGTCGCCGTCGTATAGCGGCAGCGGGTAATCGGCCAGGTCGATCAGCGTGACGTCGCCGCCCGCGGCGCGCGTTGCGTCGACGGCTGAACCGATGAGCTTGCGGTTCCACGCATCGCGCCGGATGCTGCCGGAAAAAGCGAGAATCTTGGGCATGGGGTGTCCTCGGTCGAAACCCGGCATTGTAAACATGCATGGCGATCAGTGCAGGTATGGGCGGCGCTCGCCAAGAAACTGCTGCAGCGCAGGCTTCCGGGCATGGCTTCGCGTCCGCAAAACCGGCACAATCCGGACCATGCGATCGATTGATCGCGGACACGTCACCGACCCTTGCGGAGGGGCTCGATGCCAACCGGTACCACGTTGCGCGACGGAATGCGGCTCGACAAATGGCTGTGGGCGGCGCGTTTCTTCAAGACACGCAGTCTTGCCAGCCAGGCCATCGACCATGGCCGGGTCACGCTCGGCGGCGAGCGCGTCAAGCCGGCGCGCGAGATCAGGCCGGGCGACAGGCTGGAAATCCGGATCGGTGAGTTCACCTGGGTTTTGACGGTGACTGCGCTGTCGATGCAGCGTGGGCCGGCGCCGGTGGCGCAAGGGCTCTATGAGGAAGACGCCGACAGCCATGCACGGCGACAGCGGCAAGTCAGCGAACGCAAGCTGGCGGCCAGCCCGGCGGCCGCGATCAAGGGACGTCCGACCAAGCGCGACCGGCGGCAGATTCATCGCTTTACCGGCGAATAGGCCCGCATATGGACTGCTGCGTTTATCCCGCAAGACGCACGCAAACGCTTAGAATCGGAATCTCCGAGTCCCTCTGTCCATGACTGTTTCCCCTGCGTTCCTGACTTTCCTGCGTCGTGCGGCGCGCTGGCTCGCAGCCCTCGCAGCGCTGGCCACGCTGGGCTTCACGATTGCAGCGGCACTGATGTTCTTCTGGGTCTTGCCCAACATCGCGGATCACCGCGAGACGGTGGCAAATCTGATGTCGCGTGCGCTGGGCCAGCGGGTGACGCTCGAGGCGGTATCCGGGGTGTGGCAACAGGCGCACCCCGAATTCCGGGTGCAAGGCATGCGCCTGTATGACCGCCAGGGACAGCCGGCGTTGTACCTGCCCGAGTTCAACGCCGCATTTGCCTGGCGTTCGCTGCTCTTGCTGGAACCCCGATTCAGGCGCATCGATCTGCAAGGCCTGTCGATCGAGGTGCGGCGTGCGCGCGATGGCCATTTTTACGTGGGCGGGATTCCAGTCAACCCGGCTGCGCCCGACAGCAGCTTTTCCAACTGGCTGTTGCGGCAGGGCGAGGTGCATGTGGGCAGCGGCACGCTGACCTGGCACGACGAGGAGCGCAATGCGCCGCCGCTGGTGCTGACGGCGGTCGATTTCAAGCTGACCAATGTGTTCCACACGCACCGCCTGCAGTTCAGCGCCTTTGCGCCGGCGAGCCTGCTGGCGCGGCCGCTGGTGGTCGACGCGCAGTTCAACGCCTCCGATGTCGACAACGTGAAGACCTGGAACGGCAAGGTCAATTCCACCGTGGCAGGCGTGTCGTTCGCCAGCCTGAATACCTGGCTGGCGTTGCCCCATCAGCCCCGGCGCGGAAGCGGGGCGCTGAATCTGCGCTTCGACGTGGTACGGGGCATGCTGGCGCGGGTCGGCGCAGCGTTTGATTTGCGTTCGGTCGAGGCTTCGCTGGCCGATGACCTGCCAGCGCTGCAGCTCGATCAGGTGCGCGGCACGGCGCTGTGGCAACGCGGCGAAACCGGTCAGCGAGTGGCGTTCGAGCATGTGCAGATCGCACGGCCTGGCGTTTCGCCCCGCGCTCCCTTCAACCTGGCGCTGGCATGGGACGGCACGTCGCATGAGGTCACCGCACAGGCATTCAGCCTGGGCGGCTGGGAATCCTTGTTGCCGAGCCTGCCGATGGACGCCGCGCTGCGGGCACGACTGCAAGGCCTGCAGCCGCAAGGGCGCCTCGACAGCCTGCGGTTCAAATGGACCGGGGCCGCGCCGGGGCTCGACAACTTCAGCATCGTCACCCGCTTCAGCGGCCTGGGCGTGGCGGCGGTCGAAGGGGGCCCCGGCCTCGCCAACCTGACTGGCAGCATCGAAGGTGATGCCCACGCCGGGCTGTTCGTAATCGATTCGAAGCAACTCGAAATGAACCTGCCCAATCTGTTCCGGGAACCGCGCATGAACTTCGACACGCTGAGCGTGCGCGGCCGCTGGCAGAAGACGACCCGCGGCCGCCAGTTCATCCTCGAGGAGACAGCCTTTTCCAATCCGGATGCGACGGGCTCGGCCATAGGGCGCTATGAACTGATCCCGGGGCATCCCGGCATCATTGACCTGCGCGCGAAGCTGACCCGGGCCGACGCCAGGGCGGTCTACCGCTACCTGCCCAAAAGCGTCGGCGATCATATTGTCGAATGGGTCAGGCGGAGTGTCGTGGCCGGCTATTCCGACAATGTCGAGCTGATCCTGCGCGGGGATCTGGCGCGGTTTCCTTTCGCCGATGGTGACGGCGAGTTCAGCGTCGATTCGCGAATCAAGGACGGCGTGCTCGACTACGTCGAGGGCTGGCCGCGCATCGAAGGCATCGAGGCAGACATGCTGTTCAAGGGCAGGATCATGGAGGTGCGTTCGGACCAGGCCAGAATCTATGGCGCTGCCTTGTCATCGGTCAAGGCGGTCATCCCGGATCTGCTTCAGCACGAGGAGCAGCTCGACGTTGCGGGCGAGGCCAACGGCACTGTCCAGGATTTCATCCGCTTCGCCAACTTCAGCCCGGTCGGGGATCGCCTGCGGGGGGTCACCGACGCGCTGGACGGCAACGGCCCGATGCGACTCGTGCTCAAGATTCACATCCCGCTGCAGCAAGCCGAAAACGCGACCGTGGCGGGCCGGCTGTCGTTTCAGGGGAACACCTTGTTCCCCGCAGGAAGGCCGAGGCTGGAGCAGGTACGCGGCGACATCGATTTCACCGGTGATGGGCTGACGGCGAAGAACATCACTGCCCAGCTTCTCGGTGGACCTTTGCAGGTCGACGCCTCCACCCGCGACAGCCAGGTTCAGATCCTGATGCAGGGGCGCGCCACCGCGGCAGGCTTCACGCCCTGGCTCGGCGACAAGTGGGGAAGCCGGCTGTCGGGGCAGACGACCTGGCAGGGCCAGATCGACATGGCACCCGATGGTGAACGTGTCCGCATCGTTTCCGATCTGGTCGGGCTGGGCTCCAGCCTGCCTGCGCCGCTTGACAAGCCGGCTGCACGGGCCATGCCGCTATGGGTGACGAGCCAGCCACAGGGGGATGGCCAAGTGCACGAGGTACGACTGGGCAAGATCGTCGGTGCAGTATGGCGCGAAGCGACGGGAGGACGCTTCAGCCGTGGCGAGGTCCGTTTCGGCGGGGCCGCGGTGATGCCTGCCGAACCCGGGCTGCGCCTGGCAGGAAGCGGGCGTGGTCTGGATGTTTCCGGCTGGCTCGCGATGTTGCCGGAAGGGGAGGGCCAGGAAGACCTTGCGCTTTCGTCGATCGAACTCGGCTTCGACACGCTCGACATGATGGGGCGACGCTACGAGGACATCCGCCTGCAGGGGCGTTTCCGCAATGGCCTGTTCCGGACCCAGGTGAACGGACGGGACATCAAAGGGGTGCTGACCTATCGCCCGGCGGGCAATCAGCCGGCCCGGGTCTCGGCGCAATTCAAGCAATTCACCATTCCCGACAGGCAGGGCGCGACCGAGTCAGCAGAGGGGAGCAGCCTGAACCCGTCGGACTTCCCGCTGGTGGATGTGGCGGTCGAGGACTTCAGGCTGCAGAACAATGCCCTGGGCCGGCTCGAGGCGGTGGCGCACAGTTCCCCGCAAGGGATCGTGATCGACAGCCTCAAGCTGACGGCCCCCGACAGCGTGTTCCTGATGAACGGCCTGTGGCGTGCCCGCGGCATGAGTGAAACCCGCGCGGACATGAGTCTGAGCGTGAGCGATGTGGGCAAGTTTCTGGCCCGCTTCGGCTTTCCGGATACGCTCAGACGCGGCAGCGCCGAATTGCAGGGCAATGCCACCTGGGAAGGTTCTCCCGCCGACTTTTCGGTGGCCAAGCTGGCCGGCGAACTCGAGCTCAAGGCGCGGGACGGACAATTCCTCAAGGTCGAGCCTGGCGCCGGCAAGCTGCTCGGCGTCATGAGCCTGCAATCGTTGCCGCGCCGTCTGAGTTTCGATTTCCGTGATATCTTCAACGAAGGCTTTGCCTTCGACGACATCAGCAGCACCCTGCGCATCGCGCGCGGCGTGGTCTACAGCGACAACTTCAGGATGCGCGGACCGTCGGCCAAGGTCAACATGTCGGGACTGGCCGACCTCAACCAGGAGACCGTGCAATTGCGGGTCAAGGTCATCCCGAAAATTTCGGAAGGCGTCGCAGTGGCCGGTGCGCTGATCGCCGGACCCCTCGCAGGCATGGGGGCATTGGCCGCGCAGAAACTGCTGCGCGATCCGATCGAGGAGGCCGTGAGCCAGGAGTACATGGTCACCGGCCCCTGGCTGGCTCCCGATGTCAAGCGACTGCCCAAGGCCAAGCCCGATGTTCAGGCGAACGAACCCTAGAGTGGATGGATTCATGACGACGAAAAAAATCACCAAATCGAGCATGGCGCGAGCAAAAGGCGCAGCTGTCAAAAAGCCGGCGGCGCTTCCGGGAACAGTCCGCGTGGCGGCGGTCCAGATGGCGTCCGGACCGAGCGTTCCCGCCAATCTGGCTGAGGCCGAACGCCTGATCGAACTGGCGGCCGGCGCGGGCGCACGCCTGGTTGCCCTGCCGGAATTCTTCTGCATCATGGGATTGAAGAATGCCGATGTCGTCAAGGCGCGCGAGACGGAGGGCAGCGGCCCGATCCAGTCCTTTCTTGCGCGCATGGCGAAGAAGCACCACATCTGGCTGATCGGCGGCTCGGTGCCCCTGGAGGCCAGTGTCCCGAACAAGGTGCGCAACAGCTGCCTGGTCTACGACGAGCGCGGCAAGCTCGTTGCGCGCTACGACAAGATTCACCTGTTCGGCCTCGATCTCGGCAACGAACACTATCAGGAATCCAAGCTCATGGAGTCCGGCGACAAGGTCGTGGTCGTCAACAGTCCGTTCGGACGCATCGGCCTGTCGGTCTGCTATGACCTGCGCTTCCCCGAGCTGTACCGCGCCATGCCGGACGTGGACATCATCGTGGTGCCGTCGGCGTTCACCGCCACGACCGGGCGCGCGCATTTCGAAACCCTGATTCGTGCGCGTGCGATCGAGAACCTTGCCTACGTGGTGGCGCCGGCACAGGGCGGCTATCACCTCTCGGGCCGCGAGACCCATGGCGACAGCATGATCGTCGATCCCTGGGGCGTCGTGCTCGATCGCCTGCCAAGGGGGTCAGGTGTCGTCATGGCCAATATCAACCCGGCCTATCAGGCCAGCCTCCGCAACAGCCTGCCTGCGCTCAAGCATCGCTTCATCCGCTGCGAGCAGATCGAGGTCGATGTCATCGAACGCCGCACGGTGGCCAAGCGCTTGTCCCCGGCTGGGGGCGAACCTTCCGGCAAGTGATTCGCCGACCCAACATGCAGGATACCGCCATGAACCCGATTGATGCCTTCGTCCCCATTCAAACAGCGGAACAGCTGTTCCGGTCCGCGGAAGCCACGCTGCTGACGCCGAACGGACTCGACGCCGACAAGCTCGCGCCCGTATTCGGCAGGCTTCTGACGCATGACGTCGACTATGCCGACCTGTATTTCCAGTATTCGCGTTCCGAAGGCTGGAGCCTGGAAGAGGGCCAGGTCAAATCCGGCAGCTTCAACATCGACCAGGGCGTCGGGGTGCGCGCCATTTCCGGCGAGAAGACCGCGTTCGCCTATTCCGACGACATCAGCCTCGACGCGCTCGGTGCCGCGGCCGACGCCACCCGTGCCATCGCGCGCGCCGGCCAGCAGCGCCAGACTGCGATTGCAAGCCGCACCGAGGGCCGCAACCTCTACAACGCCGTCGACCCGCTGGCGAGCCTGGACGATGCGGCCAAGGTCAGCCTGCTGGAGCGCCTGGAGAGGAAAGCCCGCGCCATGGATCCGCGTGTCATCCAGGTCATGGCGAGTCTCGCTTCCGAGTACGAAGTCATCTTCATCGCGCGTTCCGACGGTCATCTGGCGGCCGACGTTCGCCCGCTGGTGCGGCTGTCGCTGCAGGTCATTGCCGAGCAGGACGGCCGCCGCGAACAGGGCAGCGGCGGCGGTGGCGGGCGCTTCGACTATGGCTACTTCAGCGACGACATTCTTGAAAAGTATGCGCGCCAGGCCGTGCATCAGGCGCTGGTCAACCTCGATGCGCGTCCCGCGCCGGCCGGCAGCATGACGGTGGTGCTCGGTTCCGGCTGGCCCGGCATCCTGCTGCACGAAGCCATCGGCCACGGCCTCGAAGGCGACTTCAACCGCAAGGGCAGCTCCGCGTTCTCCGGTCGCATCGGCGAACGCGTCGCAGCACCCGGCGTCACCGTCGTCGACGACGGCACGATTCCGCTGCGCCGCGGCTCGCTCAACGTCGACGACGAGGGCAATCCCACCCAGCGCACCGTGCTGATCGAGGACGGCATCCTGACCGGGTACATGCAGGACATGATGAACGCCCGCTTGATGGGCATGACGCCGACCGGCAATGCGCGGCGCGAATCATATGCCCACCTGACCATGCCGCGCATGACCAATACGCTCATGCTCGGCGGCGACAAGTCCCCGCACGAGATCGTCGCCTCGGTCAAGAACGGGCTCTATGCCGTCAACTTCGGCGGCGGCCAGGTCGACATCACCAGCGGCAAGTTCGTCTTTTCCGCTGCCGAGGCCTACATGATCGAGAACGGCAAGATCACCTATCCGGTCAAGGGCGCGACGCTCATCGGCAACGGCCCCGACGCGCTCACGCGCGTCTCCATGATCGGCAACGACATGGAGATGGACAGCGGCGTCGGCACCTGCGGCAAGGAAGGGCAGAGCGTGCCGGTGGGCGTGGGGCAGCCGACGTTGAGGATCGATGGGTTGACGGTGGGCGGGACGGCCTAAGTTCCCTGCTCACATATGGGTTGTTTGGAAAATGGCTCTGAGTGTTGTCTACC
>JAYRNU010000073.1:0-15309 GCA_041912015.1 Thiobacillus sp.
CCACCGCCTGGTAATCGGGGCGCGCCTCGCCCGGCGGCGGCACTGCCGCGCGCATCAACGAGATGCGCCGTTCGGAATTGGTCACCGTGCCGTCGCGCTCGCCCCAGGTGGCAGCGGGCAACAGCAGGTCGGCGAACCGGGCGGTTTCGGTATCGGCAAAGGCTTCCTGCACCACGACGAATTCGGCCGCCTGCAGGGCCGCCTGCACCCGCTCCTGGTTGGGCAGCGACTGCGCCGGGTTGGTGCAGGAAATCCAAAGCGCCTTGATTTCTCCGTTGCGCACCGCCTCGAACATTTCCAGCGCGGTCTTGCCGGGCAGGTCGGGCACCCTGTCCACGCCCCACAGGCGCGCGACTTCGGCACGGTGTTCGGGGTTGCTCATGTCGCGATGCGCAGACAGCAGATTCGCCATGCCGCCGACTTCGCGCCCGCCCATGGCGTTGGGCTGTCCGGTCAGCGACAGGGGCGCCGCCCCCGGCTTGCCGATGTTGCCGGTGGCGAGATGCAGGTTGATCAGCGTCGCGTTCTTGTCGACGCCGCAAGTGGACTGGTTCAGGCCCTGGCAATACAGCGACAACGTCGGGCCGGCGGCGAACCAGCGTGCGGCCTGGACGATGTCGGCCGCCGGCACGCCGCAGATCGGGGCGACCTTTTCCGGCGTGTACTCGCGCACGGTCTCGCGCAGCGCCTCCCAACCCACCGTATGGGCCGCGATGAAGGCGCGGTCGATCAGTTCTTCCCACAGCATCACGTTGAGCATGGCGTGGTGCAGCGCCACATCGGTGCCCGGCAGGATCGGCAGATGCAGGTCGGCCTCGACAGCCGTATCGGTGCGACGCGGGTCGACCACGATCAGCTTCTGGCCGGGGTTGGCCTTGCGTGCCGCCTCGATCCGCCGGAACACGATCGGATGGGCAAACGCCGTATTCGAACCGGCAATGAACAGCGTGCCCGCGTGGTCGATATCGTCGTAACAGCCGGGCGGCGCATCCGCCCCCAGCGTGGCCTTGTAGCCCGACACCGCGCTCGACATGCAGAGCCGCGAATTGGTGTCGATGTTGTTGGTGCCGATCAGGCCCTTGGCGAGCTTGTTGAAGACGTAGTAATCCTCGGTCAGCAGCTGGCCCGAGATATAGAACCCCACCGCGTCGGGCCCATGCTCGCGAATGATCGCGGCGAAGCGTCCGGCCGCATGATCGAGCGCCGCCTCCCAGCTCGCCCGCTGGCGCGGCGCGGCCTTGTCACTGCGCAACTCGGGATGCAACGCCCGACCGGATGCCTGCGTCGACAGCGCTAGCGTCGCCCCCTTGGTGCAGAGCTTGCCAAAGTTGGCCGGATGCGCCGGATCGCCGCGCACGCCGGTGATCCTTCCGGCGTCCGCCTCGATCAGCACCCCGCAACCGGTTCCGCAATAACAACAGACAGATGAAACGACTGACATGGTGGCTCCTCGCCCCGTCTGTCAGCAGGGTCTGTGCCAGGACGCCTCAACGCAGTCTTTTCAAGGGCTTGGCCGTAACCAGCCAGGTCAAACGCATCTGACAGGCTCACGCGCAGTGCATGCGTTCGAGGCTTTGCCGCAAATTGGTGCGCGGATCAGGCAGGCATGTCACTCATGGCGGACCGGAACGACATCACGTGATTCGATAACGTGGAAGCGCGCAAGCGGCCAGTCGCCGACAATCAGGCATCCTTTGTTGAAGGCCTGCTGTTCGACTTGTCTTAACCATTCCAATGCGGGTGCATCGCGGCCTGCAATTCAACGATTCATCATTACCGGGCATCGCGCTGGCATTCAAGCGGACCGAATAAGAAGCTGCTTGCAGAAACGAAAAAGCCCGCCCTGAAACAGGACGGGCTTTGCGGCAAGAGCGATTACAGACGCTGGCGGCGCAGTGCAATGATCGTCCCGAAGGCCAGGAGGCAGGAGAGGATAATCATGCCCCACTCGGAAAGGGTCGGAATTGACGTGGGGGTAGGCGGATTCACTGGCGGTGCGCCCGTCGAGACGTAATTTTCCATATTCAGCCGGAATGGGATCACATTCACGCCGAGATTAGTGTCCGAAAGAAAATTGACGTCGTAGACCACCACCAATCCGCCTAGAGATGCATTGGCAAGCGTGCCTTGACTGAAAAAGATCGAACAACCGGAGGTTCCCCCAGCTTCTGTCGTTGCAAAGGAACCCGTCCCGGCAGAGGTGACAACACCACACGCGGCAAACGACACTGTGCTAATCGCATTAGGTGCGTCGAAAGGCGGATGCACGTCTTCGGCGTTATTCGAGGTTGTTACCGGCGCTGCGATGGTCCCTCCGCCAGCGAGCGCAATGAAATCGTTGATCGGCTGGTTGCGGGGAGTAAAACCCGAATTCTCGCCCATCAGGAAAATCGTATTGCCAGCTGCGGCGTTCAGGAAGGCCAGATACTGCGCTTGTTCGGCTGGCGAAAACGCTGGATTGTTGGTGAAACGCGTGTCATAAATCTGCGTATATCCCGCAAGCGAGGCTGGAACGCCGGTATTAACAACCGTTACCGTGTTCGTGCCCTGCAGGTCGGATTGCAGGGTGCTTGCTGCGGTTTGGGCTTGGGCGTCTGTGCCAGCGACGATCAGGATATTTGCTGCCTGAACCGTCGCCAAGCCGCCCAAGGCAAAGAAGCCCGTCAAGGCGATCAATATGGATTTGAATGTTTTACGCACGATTACCCTCCCTGATCATTTTTGATGAAGTCAATCATCCCACATTCGTTGATGCTCGGGCAAACAAGTCGTTGACAGGATTCAAGCGCTGGCAAGCAACGGCAAACTCAGCTGAACAGACGTATGACGAAAACGTCATGACCGGCTTTCTGGGACGTCAGTCGCCGAACACGGCGTGATGAACTTCCTTCCAACATTTCAGCCGATGCCTCGGCTTCCCCATGCTTTGCGGCGCTTTGAAACCTGACAATGCGCCCGACCGGGCCGGGCTGCTAAACTCGCCTGCCATCCTCCCTCGCACCATTGCGCCATGAAGAACCTGCTGCGAAGTTTCGTGATCGTCCTTGTCGCGCTGATCCTCGTGACGGCCGGATGGACCTGGCTGAGCCTCCACTGGGCCTATTCCGAAGGCGAACGCGCCGGTTACGTGCAGAAACTCTCCAGGAAGGGCTGGTTGTGCAAGACCTGGGAAGGAGAACTCGCGCTGGTCACGATGCCCGGCGCCATCCCGGAAAAGTTCACCTTCACCGTCCCCGACGAGGCGACGGCGCGCCGCATCAACGCGCTGGCCGGCGAGCGCGTGGTGCTGAACTACCAGCAGCACAAATTCATCCCGACGAGCTGTTTCGGCGACACCGAATACTTCGTGGTCGACGTTGCCAAGGTCAGGGAAGCCAGCTCGCCTGCCCTGCCCTTGCCCAACAGCCCCGAACTGCCCCGTTAGCAGACCCGGGCAGTCGGTTCGCCCGTTCCGGCAGCGCGCACTGGCGACCGAACCCTTGCCCGGACAGGCCAGCGGCGTTTCGACCATGCGTCGCAGTTCGGTCGCACAGTTCGGTTATCATATTCGGGTTTTCTTATGTAATCAGGAGTCCATTTTGCGTTCCGCCAGCGTTCTAACCCTCATCGTTCCCGCGCTTGCCCTGATGGGCGGCTGCGCCTCCCAGAAGACCCTCGACGAACAGGCCGATTCGCTCAACCGTCAGCTCGACGCCCAGGCCACGACGGTCAGTCAGCAGCTTGCCCAGTTGAAGCAGGCCCAGGCGAGCCTGGCCGAAGCCCAGCAGAACCTGGAAGCGCGTCTGGGAAAACTGGAATCGCAGCAGGCCCTGGTGGCGAACCGGCTCGATCAGGGTGATGCGACGAGCACCGCACTGCGGACCGAAGTCGACAGCCTGAAGTCTCAGTCCACCGCCACCCAGTCCGAACTGGCCGCGCTCGGCAGCCAGGTCAGCGGTCAGGCCGCCGCCACCCAGTCCGAACTGGCCACGCTCGGCAGCCAGGTCAGCGGTCAGGCCGCCGCCATCACGCAGGCGCAGGCCGACGCCGGCGAGGCCGTCAAGATCGCCCACGACGTCCAGTCCGCCAGCAACGATGCGGCCCGGTCGCTCGGAGAAGCGACCAGCAAGCAG
The DNA here is from genome assembly GCA_041912015.1 of Thiobacillus sp. GTDB lineage: Bacteria > Pseudomonadota > Gammaproteobacteria > Burkholderiales > Thiobacillaceae > Thiobacillus. The sequence goes on from JAYRNU010000073.1 coordinate 4,113, forward strand.
AACAGCGCCATTGCCCAGGCGCAGGAGACCGCGAATGACGCCGTCAAGATCGCGCGCGACAGCCGCCTCGTCAGCGGCAAGGTCGTCGACTCCCTGCTGCTGACCGAAAACATGATCTCCTACAGCTACGAGCAGCCCGAGCTGACCCCGCAGGGCCGCGCCGCGCTCGACACGCTGATCGGGTACGTCAAGCCCAAGCTGCCGCACGTGTTCGTCGAGATCATCGGCTACACCGACAGCATGAGCATCGACAGCCAGAACCGGCGCATCGCGCTGGAACGTGCCGAGTCGGTACGCCGTTATCTGCACGAATTCGGCGGCATCCCGCTCGACCGCATGTCGACGATCTCATACGGCGACCTGAAGCCGGTCGCCAGCAATACCTCGGTCGAAGGCCGCGGCCAGAACCGTCGCGTCATGGTGCAGGTACTGAAGTAAATCCTCGCCGGGGCCTGACTGCATCCACCTGAAGCCGCGAATCGAGCCACCGTTCGATTCGGCAGTCGGCCCTGCCGGCCACCCGTCCAGCTATTTGCCGTCCTCCAGCGCGACGCGGAACGCTTCGAGCTTCGCCTCGTAATCCGCGGCATCCCCGTAATCGAGAAAGTGCGCGTAGCGCGAATGCGTGCCGAGGATCCGGCGCGCATGCTTGATCGGACAGAAGTACTGTTCGGTCCGCGCCACGATCTCGTACACGTAGGCGATCAGCCCGCTCGCATAGGCGCAGTAGTTGCAGTGAAATTTCTCGAAGAAATTGAGGTATTCGAGATGCTGGCGGTCCATCACGACATAGCGGGTCCGCTGAACCTTCGCGATCCGGTAGACAGGAAAACAGACCGCCTGATAGACCGTCACGAACAGGTCGAGGACAAGCAGCGGGATGATCATGCTGTAGATCACCGGACCGGTCAGCAGGTTCTGCGGCCGGTTGGTGACCAGCCAGTGGAACAGCCGCGACCTGAGCCGTCGATGCGCCTGTCTGACCGACTGTTCGAATTCGACGCGCTTGCCCTTGATTTCGAACAGCAGGCGGGTTTCCTGCTCGTGCAGCGCTTCCCGCAACTCGTCCTCGAGGCTGGCCATCTGGACAAGCAGATGCTGGATTCGGTCGTTCATGTGGCCCCCGTGATGAATTGGCGCGGCGTGTCCGGCCTGCCGCTCAGCGCAGCATAGCCGCAATCGTCGCCGATGCTGCGTCTGGCGCCTTGATCGCGCTCATGCCATGCGTGCCGCGCCTGCAGCGAGCCGGACAGGCCCGTCCCGGCCGCTCGGCGTTTCACATGCCGGCACGGGGTTCTATAGTGGAAACGGAATGACGCGACGAATTCCGGTTTCTGAAAACGCATTTTCGCAAGGAGTTGATGCCATGGCCAATCTCACTCGTTTCGATCCTTTCAACCTCGCACGGATGGAGCCGTTCGGGGAGTTCGACGACCTGTTAAAGGGTTTCTTCGTTCGTCCGGTGATGTTCGAAGGTCAGCCCCCGATGCAGATCAAGCTCGATCTCAAGGAGGATGATGCCGCCTATACCGTGCATGCCGACATCCCCGGGGTCAAGAAGGAAGACATCCACGTCAAGATCGAGGGCAATCAGGTTTCGATCAGCGCGGAGACCAGGAGGGAAAAGGAAGAGAAGAAGGGCGAGAAAGTCCTGCGTTCCGAACGCTATGTCGGTACTGTCACGCGCAGCTTCACCCTGGCGCATGACGTCGACGAGGCGAAATCGCAGGCCCGCTACAGCGACGGGGTGCTGGAGCTGAGCTTGCCGAAAAAGGCGCCCGGTGCGGCAAGGACCCTGGCCGTCCAGTAAACGCTTCAGGGCAGCGCAAGCACGGCGGCTCGCAAGAGTGCCGTGTTTTTTTTGCCCGCGTGCATCGGCCCTGGCGAGCCATGCCGTCTCCCCGGAAGTGGCATGATTGGCAGTTCCCGCGAAGCTCTGGAATGGACATCCGATGGAAATCCTGCTTCTGACCGCATTGATCCTGCTGAACGGCGCGTTCGCGATGTCCGAAGTCGCCCTGCTGACGTCGCGGCGCGCGCGCCTGATGCGGCTCGCCGACGAGGGCGACGCGGCGGCAGCGAGCGCCTTGCACCTGCACGACGACCCGACCCGATTCCTGTCGACGGTGCAGATCGGCATCACCTCGATCAGCATCCTCAACGGCATCGTCGGCGAGGCCGTGCTGGCCGGTCCGCTGGCGCAATGGCTGCAATCGTTCGGCATCGAGGCGAACGCCAGCCGCGTGTCGTCGACCGGCCTGGTGGTGATCGTCGTCACCTATTTCTCGATCGTGATCGGCGAACTGGTGCCGAAGCGTCTCGGCCAGCTCGACCCCGAAGGCATCGCCCGGCGGGTGGCGCGCCCGATGAACCTGCTGGCGCTGCTGGCCCGGCCATTCGAACGCCTGCTGTCGCTTTCTACCGAAGCCATGCTGCGGCTGCTGGGAAAACAGGCCAGCAGTCAGGAAGACGCGATCGAGGAGGAAATCCATGCCTTGCTCGAGCAAGGTTCGGAAACCGGTGCAATCGAGCAGCAGGAACGCGACATGGTGCGCAACGTGTTCCGGCTGGACGACCGCCCCATAGCGTCGCTGATGGTGCCGCGTGCCGACATCGTCTATCTCGACACCCGGCTGCCGCTCGAGGAAAACCTCGCGCGCGTCGCCGGATCGGAGCATTCGCGCTTTCCGGTCTGCAACGACGGGCTCGACGAGGTCCTGGGCATCCTCAGCGTCAAGCACCTGCTGAACCAGTCGCTGCGCGGCCATCCGACCGACCTGACGGCCCAGCTCGCACCCATCGTCTATGTTCCCGAAAGCCTGAGCGGCATGGATCTGCTGGAACAGTTTCGCAGCTCAGACGCCCACATGGTGCTGATCATCGACGAATACGGCGAGATCAATGGCCTCGTCACGCTGCAGGACGTGCTTGAAGCGGTGACGGGCGAATTCAGTCCACGCAATCCCGAGGACGCCTGGGCGATCCAGCGCGCCGACGGGTCCTGGCTGCTCGACGGCCTGATCCCCATTCCGGAACTCAAGGACAGGCTCGGCATCAAGAACCTGCCGCAGGAAGACAAGGGCCCCTACCACACGCTGGGCGGACTGGCGATGTGGCTGTCCGGGCAGTTGCCGCAGACCGGCGACGTATTGAACTGGAAGGGCTGGCGGCTCGAAGTGGTCGACCTCGACGGCAAGCGCATCGACAAGATTCTCGCCACGCCTATCCCGCAGGACAGCGCGGGGCCTGCCGACACGCCGGTCGAACCCGGCTGATCGACGGGCCAGCCGGCCTGCCGGCCGGTCCTTCGTGGGCCCGCCGAATTCTGGCTGCGCGCCGCCCGAACTGCGATAAACTTCGCGCAACAAAATTCGCCGCTGCCCTGCGCATCGGCACCAAGACTTCAACATGGGTGAACGTTGCTGATGGCTCCACTTGTTTCAGGGCACGCTGCTCCCCGATCGATAGAGGCCAGGGTTCGATGACCACGAATTGCACCAATGTGGAATGGGTCGGCCGCGCCAAATGCAGCAGCTGCGAGGTGCGCAATTACGTCCTGTTCTCCGGGCTGTCGACCCGCGAACTCGACAATATCCTGCAGCCGATCGACAACCTGCACGTGCCGCAGAACGCGACCCTGTTCAACGAAGGCGCGGACGGCACCAGTCTCTATACCGTGCGCAGCGGTCTGCTCAAGCTCAAGGTCGACCTGCCCAATGGCGGCCAGCGCATCGTGCGCCTGCTGCAGAAGGGCGACGTGGCCGGCATGGAAACGCTGGTCGGCGAAACCTACCATCACACGGCCGTGGCCCTGCAGGATACCGATGTCTGCCGCATCCCGCGCGAAGTCGTGCTGCTGCTCGACCGGACCAGTCCGAGCGTGCACACGGCCCTGCTGCAACGCTGGCAACATCTGATCGACCAGGCCGACCATTTCATCGTGGCCTTGTCCACCGGCCCCGCTGAAGCCCGCATGGCGCGCCTGCTGCTCGCGCTCGGTCGCCACGGGCCGCACCCGGAATCCCTGTTCCCGAGCCGCGAGGACATGGGCGCCCTGCTCGGCATCACGACCGAGACGGCCAGCCGCGTGATTGCCGAATTCAAGCGGCGCGGCCTGATCCAGATCGAGAAGCGTACCTGCGTCGACTATGACCAGACCGGCCTGAGCCAACTGGCCAAGAACTGACCGCATTGCTCGTCGATTGAAAAAACATTCCAGCCGAACGAATCGGGGCCAACCTCGATCGATTCGGCTGGCCCAGACATCGCATCACGCAATTGATCTGATTCCATTTGCAGACTGAAACGGTCGCGAAGGCAAGCCGAAGTCAGTGCAGCAGCACGGCAAGGCGAAGCGGACAACGGCATTTTTGGCCTGGAGATCGAATCATCCGATTTTTTCACCGGTAGCCAGCAACAGGCCGCCCCACGGCAACCCATCGGGAACCAGTTGCTCCAGCGAGCGCGCGCAGCAGCTTCCGGAAGGCAGGAAAATGGCCGAGTGCAACGTCAGCCTGCGGACCGGCAAACCGGAAAACAGCGCGCGCACTTCGCCTGCCGTATGCCAGCGCGCGCCGCGGTAGGCGCCGCTGCCGCCGCGCCCGCCCTTTTGCCGGTACAGCAGGCTGGTGCGGTTGAGCCAGCCGATGGCAAAGCGGCGGCGCGTCACCCGCACGCATTCAGCCACGGCCAGCTGCTCGTCTTCGACGAAGCACAGCGCGGCAATCGACAGCACGTGATCGAAGCTGGCGTCGGCGAACGGCAGCGCGCGCGCATCGCCGTAGACCCAATTCAATGCCGGACTGCTGTGGGATCGCGCGTAATCCAGCCAGTCGGCATCGGGATCGAGTCCCGTTGCGACGAGATCGTCGGCGGCGGCGCGGCGCGTGAACCAGCCGGTGCCGCAGCCGACGTCGAGCAGGCTGTCGCCTGGCTGTGTTTCGAGTTGGCACTCGGCCAGTTCGTATTCGGTTTCGCCGATCCAGCGTCCGCGCGGGGTGGCGTACCAGGCTTCGTACGCAGCGGCATCCATCGCCGGACGGACGGCTCAGTGCCCGGCCGGTTTGCTGGCGCGGGCGTGGGCGTCGAAGCCGCCCTTCTTCTTCCAGCCTTCGATGCCGTCCTGCAGCACCTTGACGTTGTCGTAGCCGAGTAGACGCAGCGCGAACACCGCCTGCGCCGACAGCGAACCGGAATTGCAGTACATCACCACCATGCGGTCTCTCGGCAACTCGCCGCGGCGCGCCACAGCCTGGCGCCACTCGATGTTGACCGCGCCGGGAATGTGCTCCTTGTCGTATTGCGCGGCATCGCGCGCATCGACGATGAAAACCCTGTTCCAGTCCTCTTTAGGAATCTGCTCCGGCCAGATCAGGCTGCTGCCGTATTCGGCGAAGTCCATGTAGCCGGACAATGCGTCGACCACGGCGGGGCTCTCTTCCGACCAGGCAGGCGAAGCCAGCAGGCAGAGGCCGGCGAACAGGGTGGCGAGGGTTTTGCTCATGGGAACACCTTGGTTGAAATGATCATGCGGAAGCGGGGTTGAGGCGCGGGTGGGTTTCCTCGCATGCCAGCAGGACGATCAGGCCCGAGGCGAACATGGCGGCGGCGGTAAACCAGAAGCCTGCCTCGATGCCGCCGAACAGCGCCGCCGCCGCGCCCAGCAGCAGCGCGCCGATGCCGTAGCCGAGGTCGCGCCAGAATCGGTAGATGCCGATGGCCGAGCCGCGCCAGTTGGGATGGGCGATGTCGGAGACAGCGGCGGACAGCGTGGGATAGAGCAAGGCCATGCCAAGGCCCATGAGCGCTGCCGAGAACGACCACCACAGTTCGCCCTCTCCCTGCAGCACCAGCGCGACCCCCGCGCCGCACAGCCACATGCCCCAGACGATGGGCTTCTTGCGGCCGACGCGATCCGACCAGTGACCGGTGACGAACTGGGAGAGCCCCCAGACAAAGCCGTACACGCCGACCACCCAGCCGATGCCGGCGAGGCTCAAGCCGTGCTGATAGAGATAGACCGGGAAAAATACCCATACCAGCGCATCGACGAATTTTTCCACCAGTCCGGCCTGGCTGATGGACGCCATGCGCGCGTCGCGCCACGACATCAGCGTGAACACGTCCCATGTGCTCGGGGTGTCCGGGATATTGGACGGGTAGCGCGGCTTCGGGCCAAGCGTCAGACCGGCAGCGTGTTGCTTGCCTTCGGCGTGTGCCCACGGCAGCGTGTCCTTGACCCACAGCAGGGTCAGCAGGCCGGCCAGACTCACCACCACCAGACCGAACAGCATCAGTCCTTCGCGCGGGCCGTATGCGGTAGCGAGATAGCCGGTGACGATGCCCGCCACCGCGACGCCGAAGTAGCCGGAAAATTCATTGAGACCGATGGTGAGGCCACGCTGATCGGCCGTCGTCAGATCGAGCTTGGACGTCTGCGTCATCGACCAGGTTAGCCCCTGGTTCACGCCCAGCAGCACGGTCGCCGCCACGATCCAGCTCCACGATGGCGCGTAGAGGATCATGAAGGGGATCGGCACGGCTGCCAGCCAGCCGAGGAACAGCACCTTCTTGCGGCCGATGCGCTCGGACAGCCGTCCGGCGACGAAATTGAGCGTGCCCTTGACGAAACCGAAGGCGGTGACGAAGGCCATCAGCATCATGAACGAACCCTTGGCCACGCCGAATTCCGATTCGGCGAGGGCCGGCACCACGGTGCGGAACATGCCGATGGTCAGGCCGACGAAGAACACCTGTACCAGTTGATGCGAAAACTGGGCGAGGTTGTAGCGGATGCCGTAGCGATACGCCGCCACCTGCTGGGCGACCGTCACGCTCAGTTACCGAGGTTGAAGGCGACCATGCGATCCATTTCCGCAGGACGCGGCGGGATCGATTCGGTCAGCGCGGCGACGAACGCGTCGCGGTTCATCGCCAGCATCGGGTTCCAGCGTTTCTCGAAACCGATGGTCGACATCGGCTTGCCCGACATGCCGGCGCCGCAGACGCTGCCGGAGGTATGGCCGGGGTACAACTCGACTTCGGCTGGCAGCGTCATCAGGCGCTGATGCAGGGTGTCCCAGATCTGCCCTGCCATCTCGGTTTCCCTGCCCGCCAGGTCCGGGCGGCCGGCGCTGCCGACAAACAAGGTGTCGCCGGTGAGCACGAACCAGGGCGTTTCGGTGCGACGCTTGTCGGTGACGACCAGACAGATCGAATCGGGGGTATGGCCCGGGGTGTGCAGCACGTCGACCAGGACGTTGCCGACCTCGATGCGCTGGCCGTCCTGCAGCGGTTCGAACGGGTACTTCACGCGCGCACGGTTGGATTCATGCAGGCAGTACGCCGCGCCGGTCAGTTCGGCGAGCTTGCGGCCGCCGGAATAGTGGTCGGCGTGCACGTGCGTATCGATGACATGGGTGATCTTCACGTCCTGCCTGGCGGCTTCGTCGATGAACCACTGCTCGTCGCCGAGCACCGGATCGACGGCAACGCCGACATGGCAGGACCCGCAGCCGAAGAAGTAGGACAGGGTGGCGTCCTTGGCCAGCAATTGACGGAAAAACATGGGTGTCTCCTTGCGGGGTTATTCGGGTTCGGCCAGCGGCAATCCCGCCGCCAGCCATTCGGGCGTGCCGTCGGCGATCTTCTGCGCGCGGTAGCCGTGTTCCTTCAGCAGCGCCACGGCCTCGGCCGACATCATGCAGAACGGGCCGCGGCAGTAGGCGACAATGTCCTTGTCGGCCGGCAACTCCTTGAGGCGCTGGCGGATTTCATCGAGCGGCATCGAGCGTGCGAACGGCAGGTGGCCGCTGGCGTACTCGGCCGAAGGACGCACGTCGATCACCACGACCTCGCCGCGTCGCGCCTTATCCATCAGCGAACGCCGCGTCTCGGCGTCGAGCTTTTCCGGCGCGGCAAAGATCCGGTCCATCGCCACTTTCAGCTCGACCAGATGCTCTTCCGCCACCGTGCGCAGGTTGACCCACAGCGCGCTGACGTCCTCGCCGGACAGGCGATAGGCGATGAAGCGCCCGTCGCGTTCGGCCTCGACGAGTCGCGCCGACTTCAGCACCTTGAGGTGTGCGCTCGTCAGCTTGATGCCGATGTTGGCTTCGGCGGCCAGGGCTTCGACGGTCTTTTTGCCCTGCGCCAGGATTTCCAGCAGTTCCAGCCGCTTGGGGCTGGAAACGGCCTTGCCGATGCGCGCCACCTCTTCGTAGAGCAGGTCCTTGATTTTGCGTTTGTCCATGAAACGCACATTCTCACGATTATTAGAATATGACAAGTGGCAAGTCTGCGCCCATGCGCGATCCTCGCGCAGGTCAACGCGGACATGGCCAGAGCGCGGGCCGGTTGTCGCCGACGCCCCGGGCGCCACGAACAGGCTTCCCTCTTGCGGCCCGGAACGAACGCTCGGCATGGTGTCGATCGGGTTCGGGGCAAGCCTTTCGACCCTGCCCGGGCGCGCCTTGTCGGCCCCGACCGCCGGCCAGCCTGTCCGGGACCGCCTTAAGCGGGACCGCCGTAGACGCAGCCGGCGTCGTGCGTTTCCATGACCTTGACCCGGGACAGGCCGGGCAGCGCAGGCTTGAGCTGCCGCCACACCCAGACGGCGAGGTTTTCGCTGGTCGGGTTGTCCAGTCCGGCGATGTCGTTGAGCGTGCGGTGGTCGAGCGCGGCATGGATCGGCTGCCAGGCCGCCTCGATGTCGGCGAAATCGATCACCCAGCCCATCTGCGGATCGAGCTCACCGCTGACGGTGAGTTCGACCTCGAACGAGTGACCATGCAGCCGCGAGCAGGGATGCGATGCGGGCAGCGCAGGCAGGCGCCGCGCGCATTGCAGGTGAAAGATCCGAAAGATGTCCATCGCCTGCATTTTCGCGCAAGTCCTCCGCCATGGCTATGCGGCCATTTCCTTGACCAGGGTGCTTCGGCGCCCGGTCTCGCTGCCGGTCAGCGCGAAGCCCTGCATGCGACCCGACGCGTCGAGGTGCAAGGCGCAGATGCCGGATTCGCCGCACTCGACCTGCCAGCCGCCGGCGGCGCCAAGCCTCGGCGGCAGCACGGCGACCGGATGCGCCGGCGTCTTGACCATGACGGGCATGGCCGGATAGACCACCGGCGTCGGCGCACCGCTGCCGGTATGAAGGCCGGTCAGCGTGGCGGCCAGCGCGCGGGCCTGCACCATGAGCGGCTGCACATAGGGCAGGTTGAGGCCGTCGACCTCGGCGCAGTCGCCGATCGCATAGACGTCGGCGGCGCCCGTCTGCAGCAGGCGGTCGGTCTTGATGCCGCGACCGACCGCGATGCCAGCCGACTGCGCGAGCTGCGTGCGCGGCCTCAAGCCGATGGCGGACAGCACGACATCTGCTGCCAGGATCGTGCCGTCGTCGAGCACGACCGCATAGCCGTCGGCGGTCCTGTCCACCGACCTGCCGGTGCGGCCGAAATGCCAGGTCACGCCGAGCGCGGCCAGGCCGTCGGCCAGCCGCTGGCCGGCCTCGACCGGCAGCAGGCGCTCGAGCGGCCAGTCGCCGAGATGCACCACGTCGACCGCGTAGCCGGCCTGGGCCAGATCGTTGGCGAATTCGCAGCCGATCAGGCCGCCGCCAAGCACGGTGATGCGCCGCTTGCCGTCGATGGCGCTGCGAAACGCGGCGTAGTCGGCGAGATCGTTGACTGCCAGCACGTCGGCGGCGCCATCGCCGGCAAGGCCGTGCGGAATCGGGTCGGCGCCGACGGCGAGAACGAGTTTGCCGTACGTCAGCGCATCGCCGCTGTCGAACCGGAGCTGCCCCGCCGCGGTGTCGATGGCAGCGACCCGGGTCCGGGTCAGGATGGTCGCACCGAGATCGGCTGCCAGCTTGTCCGCGGGGGCGCTCGCCAGCGCCGCGGCCGACTTGCCTGCAGCCAGGGCGTTCGACAGGTTGGGCTTGGAATAGAACGTTCCGTCGTCCGCGGTGACAAGCGTGACCGGCAGCGTCGCGTCGCGCTTGCGGATTTCCTTCAGCAGGGTGTAGCCGGCCAGGCCGGCGCCGACGATGACGATGGGGTGCATCAATACCTCCTGGATTCGGATTGCGGGAAGCGCGCAAGCCGCTTCCCGGAGGGATTCACGATCAGACGACGCCGACTTCGACCATCTCGAAGTCGGCCTTGGACACCCCGCAGTCCGGGCATTCCCAGCTGTCGGGCACGTCCTCCCAGCGGGTGCCGGGCGCGATGCCGTGCTCCGGGTCGCCCTGGGATTCGTCGTACACGTAACCACAAACGATGCATTGCCAAGCTTTCATTTCATGTCCTTTCGTTCAATGGATTTCGGGTAATCGTTCAGGCGGCAATCGCGTCCTTCTGCGCCTGGTAGTGCTGCGCGTGCCTCTCTTCCACCTTGGCCAGCGCGGCGAAGCGCTTGGCGGCCTTTTCGAGCACGCTCCGGAACATCTCGGCGTGTTCCCTGGATTCGGCGATCTGCTCGTCGATCTCGGCCACGGCAGCGTCATGGCCTTCCTGCATCGCTTCGTGGCGGAATTTCGGGTACATCTCGGTGTACTCGTGGGTTTCGCCCTCGATCGCGTATTGCAGGCACTTGGCCGGCGTCATGGTCTCGTCCGAGAACAACAGTTCGGCGTGGCCGAAGGCGTGCAGCATCTCCTGCGCGGCGGTGTCCTCGAACACCCTGGCGGTCGCTTCGTCGCCGACCTTGCGGCACTGGCGTGCGAACCACATGTACTTGATGTGCGCCATCGACTCCCCGGCAAAGGCGGCTTCGAGGTTCTGGATGGTGGGTGACTTCGTGTTCTGCATGGCTTGCTCCTGTTCGGTTGATTTTCAATGTCGATCAAGACAGGAGCAATGTTAGAGATTGTCGATAAATCGATCCAACGGAAATTCTTGATCGAATTGATTGACTGCATCAATCACGAAACCTCCGCAAGCGGATCGCCCGACCCCCACGGAAATGGCCGTGGCAACGCGTGCGGCTAGTAGAAAACGGCCCCCGGTTTATGAAACAATAGTGCCGTGCCGGCCGCGGCCGGACGCATATGGACATCAACTAACCGTTCTACCCAATTTTTTGGAGCCCCAACCATGAAACCCATCACCAATGCGCTTTACGCTGCTTTTCTGGCCTCCGCCCTGCTGACCGCAGCGGGTTGCGCGCCGACGCCGGTCGATACGACTCAGATGCTGAG
>JAYRNU010000074.1:0-28793 GCA_041912015.1 Thiobacillus sp.
AGGCGAGGAATCCGTTGGCCAGGTAGCCTGCAGGGAACCGATGCCAAGAAGTTGAATGGATGCTGACCGCTTCCACCCCACAGCCATCGGGCGATCCGTTGAAGCTCATGGGCAGGCGTTCGAGTGCGGGGGCACCAGGGGAGCCTGCGCTCAGAAAGCTGGTTGGGCATTGCTTCCGGTGCGCTTGATTCACCTGGCCTGTCAGCAATGCGGCCGAAACTGGCCGGTCAAGTGTCGCCGCCGTGGCGTCCGGCGAATATCCTGCGTTCATGTTGTGACCTGGCTAACCATCAGGCGCAGGGCTGTGGTCGTTTCGACACAAATCACCCTGAATCCGCCAGACTTCCCATATTCAGTTCAGTTTGGACAGAGGCGCGCATTGACCCAGGGTATGGTAGGCGGATATTCTGGCTCCGGTTTGTTGGATTCCCTGTCTTTCATATCTTTCAGGAACCTTGCTGATGAAGAAACTTAAGCTTGTTGTTGGGTCTGCGGCATTCGCTTGCGTTTCCGGCCTTGCCAGCGCTGCTGTCAATTTTTCCCAGAACGGTAACGAAATCACCATGGAAGTGGTGAATGAGACCTACACGCTCTCGGTAGACCAAAGCCAGGATATCCTTTATGTCGCGTTCCTCGACGTGTTTTTGCCCGGAGGAGACGCTGTGGACGACAGCTCGCGCATTTCGGGGTCGGCGACCATGTCTGTGAACGGCGGCGCCGCGACGCCCCTGAACTGGTGGACCGGTTGGCAGTACCGGCCCGGATTTCAGGATCCCTGGACACCGGAAGACGTGGCGTTCTTGTTCAGTCTTGCCCCCGGAACCCTGCATGCGGGTGACGTGATCACGATCAACGGCACGTTAACCATGGATGCTTCGACCAACCCGAATATCATCCTGCCGCAAGTTGAAGGAACGGTGTCCACTGCAATTGGTGGCCATGATTTTTACTATTCAGCAATTACGTCATCCAGCCTGAACGCTGGTGGTCCGACCATCGCGGCGCCGACCTCTATCCCCACGCTCTCCGAATGGGGCATGATCACTCTGTCGGGCCTGCTGGCCCTGGGCTCGATCTTCACCCTGCGTCGCAGGCGACAATAGGCATTCTTGTGCTAACGCCCGCCCCGATTCGGGGCGGGCTTTTTTGTTTCTGCCGCCTGTTTCCTTTACATCTGGGCAGACTTCACGCTGCAGCAGCCCACGGGGTTGACTCGTTTGAGGGCAGGCGCCTGCCCGGGATGCGCCCATTTTGAAATGGCTGAATGCAGTTCTGCAGAGACGCCCGGACGCCGAAGGTCGAAAGTCTGTAGCTACCCTGTCGAGGAACCTCTGGCTCCATGCCGACAGCAAGGTTTCATGTTCACCGCTGCCGGCGGGATGATGTTCAACGGTTCGATCCGCTTTTCAAGTTCGCCTTCCTCATCTGGCGAAAAAACCTCACGCTTTTTTCGGGATGCCAAAACAAAACGGGGTGCAATGCACCCCGTCGTTGCGTCCGCTGGGTGTTCAGACAATGTCGAGGTGATCGAGTCCGGCCATCATGTCGCGGCCCTTCGATTCCTGGCCGTGCAGCTTGATCTGCAGGCGCAGGTCGTTGAGGCTGTCGGCGTTCCTGAGGGCGTCCTCGTAGGAGATCATGCCGGATTCGTAGAGGTCGAACAGCGCCTGGTCGAAGGTCTGCATGCCGAGCTCGCGCGACTTCGACATGACTTCCTTGATTTCGTGGACCTGGCCCTTGAAGATCAGGTCGGAGATCAACGGCGAATTCAGCAGGATTTCGACCGCGGCGACGCGGCCCTTGATGCCCTTGCGCGGGATCAGCCGCTGCGAGATGAAGGACTTGAGGTTCAGCGACAGGTCCATCAGCAGCTGGTCGCGTTTTTCCTCGGGGAAGAAGTTGATGATGCGGTCGAGCGCCTGGTTGGCGCTGTTGGCGTGCAGGGTGGATAGACACAGGTGGCCGGTTTCGGCGAAGGCGATGGCGTATTCCATGGTGTCGCGGTCGCGGATTTCGCCGATCAGGATGACGTCGGGCGCCTGGCGCAGGGTGTTCTTCAGCGCCGAGAACCAGTTGTCGGTGTCGATGCCGACTTCGCGCTGGGTGATGATCGACTTCTTGTGCTCATGCACGTATTCGATCGGGTCTTCGACCGTGATGATGTGGCCGGCGTCGTTCTCGTTGCGATAGCCCACCATCGCCGCGAGCGAGGTCGATTTGCCGGTGCCGGTACCGCCGACGAAGATGACCAGGCCGCGCTTGATCATCGCGATGTCGCGCAGGATCGGCGGCAGGTTCAGGTCCTCCATCTTCGGGATCCGGGTGTTGATCGTCCGCATCACGATGCCGACGCGCCCCTGCTGCACGAACACGTTGACGCGGAAACGGCCGATCTCGGGCGGGCTGATCGCGAAGTTGGATTCGTTGGTCGCCTCGAAGTCGTTCCACTGCCGGTCGTTCATGATCGAACGCGCCAGCTCGCTGGTATGGGCAGGGGTCAGGGTCTGGTTCGACACCGGCGTGATCTTGCCGTCCACCTTGATGGCAGGCGGGAAGCCGGCCGTCAGGAACAGGTCCGAGGCGTTCTTCGACAGCATCAGGCGCAGCAGGTCGTGGATGGTCTTCTCGGCATTCATCGTTCAATCCTTATCCAAAAAAGGCGTCTTTGTTTTGAGCCGCGGCGCGCGCCACCCCCGGCGCGATCACGTTGCGCTTGACCAGGTCCTGCAGGCACTGGTCGAGCGTCTGCATGCCCAGATTGCCGCCGGTCTGGATCGCCGAATACATCTGCGCCACCTTGTTTTCGCGGATCAGGTTGCGGATGGCCGGGGTGCCGATCATGATCTCGTGCGCGGCGACGCGGCCGGTGCCGTCCTTGGTCTTCAGCAGGGTCTGCGAGATGACGGCGCGCAGCGACTCGGACAGCATCGAACGCACCATTTCCTTTTCGGCCGCCGGGAACACGTCGACCACGCGGTCGATGGTCTTGGCGGCGGACGAGGTGTGCAGGGTGCCGAACACCAGGTGGCCGGTTTCGGCAGCGGTCAGTGCCAGGCGGATGGTTTCGAGGTCGCGCAATTCTCCGACCAGGATCACGTCCGGGTCTTCCCGCAGGGCGGAGCGCAGGGCGTTGTTGAAGGACAGCGTGTGCGGTCCGACCTCGCGCTGGTTGATCAGGCACTTCTTGCTCTGGTGCACGAATTCGATCGGGTCCTCGACCGTCAGGATGTGCGCGTACTGGTTCTCGTTGATGTAGTCCATCATCGCCGCCAGCGTGGTCGACTTGCCTGAGCCGGTCGGGCCGGTCACCAGCACGATGCCGCGCGGCTGGTCGGAAATCTCCTTGAAGATCGGCGGGCAGTTGAGCTCCTCGAGCGTCAGCACCTTCGACGGAATCGTGCGGAACACCGCGCCCGCGCCGTACTGCTGGTTGAAGGCGTTGACCCGAAAGCGCGCCAGCGAGGGAATCTCGAACGAGAAGTCGATTTCCAGCGTTTCCTCGTACACCTTGCGCTGGCTGTCGTTCATGATGTCGTACACCATGCGGTGCACGTCCTTGTGTTCCATCGGCGGCAGGTTGATGCGGCGCACGTCGCCGTTTACGCGGATCATCGGCGGCAGGCTTGCCGAGAGGTGTAAGTCGGAAGCCTTGTTCTTGACGGCGAAAGCCAGCAATTCGGAAATGTCCACGCGTGCCTCGTTCAGTGTTGGGTGGGATGTTTTGGCAGATAATAAACGTTATGGATAACGGCCTGAAGACGCGCGAACTTGAACCAGGCATGCGTGCCGGCGGGATGAGCGCGGCGCGCCGACTGCAAGCCGTGCAGGAAAGGATGGCGCGGGCCGCGATCGAGGCAGGGCGGCCCGCGATGGACATCCTTCTGCTGGCGGTCAGCAAGACCGTTGGTGCCGCCGCGGTGCGCGAACTGGCCGACTGCGGCCAGCGTGCGTTCGGCGAAAGCTATGTGCAGGAGGCGCTGGAAAAGCAGCGGGCCTTGCGCGATATGCCGCTGGAATGGCATTTCATCGGCCCGATCCAGAGCAACAAGACACGGGCCATCGCCGAGAATTTCAGCTGGGTGCACAGCGTCGACCGCCTCAAGGTCGCCGAGCGCCTTTCTGCGCAGCGTCCGCCCGGCTTGCCGCCGCTTCAGACCTGCATCGAAGTCAACGTCAGCGGCGAAGCCAGCAAGGGCGGCGTGTCGCTGGACGAATTGTGGGCGCTGGCCGAACAGGTGGCCGGGCTGCCGGGCCTGAAATTGCGCGGGCTGATGGCGATTCCCGCGCCGGCTGCGGACCGGGCCGCGCAGCGTGCCGCCTTCCGCCATGTGCACGCGGCCTTCTCCGGACTGATCCGGCGCGGCATGGTGCTCGATACCCTGTCGATGGGCATGTCGGGCGATCTCGAGGCGGCGATCCTGGAAGGCGCGACCATCGTGCGTGTCGGAACGGCGCTTTTTGGTGAAAGGAATGCACATGCATAAAGTGAGTTTCATAGGCGGCGGCAACATGGCGGCCGCCATCATCGGCGGCCTGATCGCCAGCGGGACGCAGCCTGCCGACATCGAGGTGGTGGAAATCAATGCGGATGCGCGGGCCGGGCTGGCGGCACGCTTCGGCGTGGTGACCCATTCGGACGTATCGCAGGCGCGGCTGCATGCGCTCGTCGTGCTGGCAGTCAAGCCGCAATCCCTGCCCGCTGTGGCGGCTGCCCTGGCGCCGCATCTGGCCGGCCAGCTGGTGGTGTCGATCGCCGCCGGGGTGCGGGTGGCCGACCTGGCACGCTGGCTCGGCGGTCATGAACGCATCGTTCGCGCCATGCCCAATACGCCGGCGCTGGTTCAGGCCGGCATCAGCGGGCTGTATGCATCGGCGGCCGTCAGCCAGGAATCGCGCTCGCAGGCCGAAGCGGTCCTGCGCGCCGTCGGCGGCGTCGTCTGGGTCGAGGGGGAATCGCTGCTCGATGCGGTGACGGCGGTGTCGGGCAGCGGGCCGGCCTATGTGTTCTATTTCATCGAATCGCTGGAAGCGGCAGCCGTGGCACAGGGGCTGCCACCCGCGACCGCGCGCCAGCTCGCGCTGCACACCTTCTTCGGCGCGGCCAAGCTGGCGCTGGAGTCGGGTGAGGAACCCGCCCTGCTGCGGCAGCGGGTGACCTCCAAGGGCGGCACTACCGAGCGCGGTCTCGCCGCGCTCGATGCGGCCGCGGTCGGACAGGCCATCGGCCAGGCGGTCGAGGCGGCCAGCCGCCGCGGCGCCGAGCTTGGCGACGAACTGGGGCGTCTCGCATGATCGCCGGCGCCTTGCACTTCCTGATCCAGACGCTGGGCCACCTGTTCGTCATCGCGGTGCTGCTGCGCTTCATGATGCAGCTGTTCCGGGTGCCGTTCTACAACCCGTTCGCGCAGTTCATCATTGCCATCACCGACTTTGCGGTGAAGCCGCTGCGGCGGGTGATTCCGGGCGTGTTCGGGCTCGACTGGGCCTGCCTGGTGCTCGCCTGGCTGGTCGAGCTGGTGGTGGTGGCGACCGGATACTGGCTCGACGGCTTCCCGTTCGCGCTGGCCGGCGCAGGGGTATGGCCGGTGATGCTGGGGCTGGCACTGGTGCGTCTGCTGAGCCTGGCGATCTACCTGGTCATCGGCCTGACGCTGGTGCGCGCAGTGCTGTCGTGGGTCAATACCGACAACCCGCTGATGCCCGTCGTGTACGAGCTCAGCGAACCCTTCCTGCGGCCGTTGCGCCGCATCGTCCCGATGGTCGCCCAGATCGACCTGACACCCCTGGTGCTGTTCATCCTGTGCCAGTTGCTGCTGATGGTGCCGGTGCTGGCGCTGGAGCGGGCCTTGCTCGGCTCGCTCTGAGGGGGCGGGTTCACGCGGATCGGGCGCGCCGGATGAATGCGGACCGTCCCCCTGCCTGGGCGCGTCCCGACGGCGCCGAGTGGCTGCTCGACCTGCACGTGCAGCCCGGGGCCAAGATCACTGCCGTGGCGGGCGAACACGGCGGCCGGCTGAAGTTAAAGATTGCCGCGCCGCCGGTCGATAACAAGGCAAATGCGCAACTGCTGTCGTGGCTGGCCGCGCAACTGGACGTGCCGAAGTCAGCGGTGCGTCTGGTGCGGGGAGAGACCTCGCGGCTGAAAACCGTTGCGGTGGGCGGGGTCGATCGCCCGTGGCTTGTTATCGAGAACAACAGAAAAACATGAGTGTCCACCTGGAACAGGAAGTTGCCGACTTCAGCGACCGGCGCATGCGGCTTGCGGCAGCGATCACCGACTACGCCGACTGGCTCGACCGCCGGCACGGGATCGACATCGAGCGCTCGCTGCGGCTGACCGATACGGCTGCCAGCCTGCGGCAGGACAAGCTGATGGTGGCGTTCGTCGCCGAGTTTTCGCGCGGCAAGACCGAGCTCATCAATGCCCTGTTCTTTGCCGATCAAGGGCAGCGCCTGCTTCCGTCGGACGCCGGCCGCACCACCATGTGCCCGACCGAGCTGTTTTCCGATGCGGACGAGCCGCCCTGTCTGATGCTGCTGCCGATCGAAACCCGTCGCCGCGGCGAATCGCTGGCGCACCTGAAGCGCATGCCGATCGAATGGTGCAGGATTGCGCTGGATCCCGCCAATCCCCGGCAGATTCAGGAAAGCCTGAAAAAGCTTACCGAAACCAGGGCGATGCCGGCAGTCGATGCCATCGAACTGGGGCTCTGGAACGGCGAGGATCCGGGCGAGCGCCATCACTTGCGTGCCGACGGCACCGTCGACGTGCCGGCATGGCGCTACGCCATGGTCAATTTTCCGCATCCCCTGCTGCAGGCCGGACTGACGGTGCTGGATACGCCGGGGCTCAATGCGCTGGGTGCCGAGCCGGAGCTGACGCTGTCGGTCATTCCCAACGCGCATGCCGTCATGTTCATGCTGGCAACCGATGCCGGGGTCACGCGTTCGGATCTGGAAATCTGGCAGAAATACGTCAGCCGTCATGCCCACTATCAGGTTGCGATCCTCAACAAGATCGACATGCTGTGGGACGACCTCAAGAGCGATTCCGAAGTGCAGGCCACGATCGAGCGCCAGGCCGAGGAAACGGCGCGCGTGCTCAAGCTGCCGCGCAGCCAGGTTTTCACGGTGTCCGCGCTGAAGGCGCTGTCGGCGAAGATCCGTGGCGATGCCGCATTGCGCGTGCGCTCGGGCATCGAGTCGCTGGAATACCTGCTGGCGCACCAGATCATCCCGGCGCGACGCGACATGCTCTACCACGCAGTCAACCACGAGGTGAATGCCCTGCTCGACGAGAGCCGTGCCGACATGGCAGAGCGGATCAAGCGCAGCAGCGACGAGCTGATCCAGCTGACCCAGCTGTCAGGCAAGAACCGCGAACTGATCGAGCAGACGCGATCCGACCTGCAACAGGAAAAGGACAGCTACGACGCGACCGCCAACCAGTTTCGTGCCACCCGGAAGATGCTGCAGGCGCAGGGCGAAAACCTGATGGCGAACCTGTCGGAAGAGACGCTCGATTCGATTCTCAAAGCCAGCCGCGAATCGATCGAGGGCAGCTGGACCACGCGTGGCCTGACCGGCGGCATCCGCAAGCTGAGCGAACAGATGAACGAGCGCCTCACCCAGGCGACCAAGCAGGCCGACAGCCTGCTCGACGCGCTGGATCAGGCCTACCTGCGATTCCACCGCCAGCACGGCCTGCCCAAGATGCAGGTGCCGCGGCTCGATCTCGGCGCCTACCGCAACCGTCTCGCGGCACTGGTGCGCGAGACCGAGGAATTCTGCAAGGATCCCGCCAACCTGCTGCTGGAGAAGCGCTTCATGGTCCGGCGTTTCTATGCCGGGATTGCCGAAGAGGCGCGCAAGGCATTCAGGCTGGCACGCCAGGAATCGGAGCGCTGGCTGCGCATCGCGCTCGACCCCATCATGACCCGCATCCGCGAGCACAAGCACCATCTCGACACGCGGCTCAACAGTCTGCAGCGCATTCTCGAGAACATGGGAACGCTGCATAACCGCATGGCCCAGATCAAGTCGGAAATCGGCCGGCTGCGCAACGAAAAGCAGGAACTGGCGCAGATCGCCAGCCAGTTCGCTGCCTGACCACACGCTCCGGCTCGGGCTGCCGCCGGAAACCTGATCCCGGTCAGCTGTTGAGCCGGTTCAGCAGGGACAGCGTCCTGTCCGGATCGGTGTTCTTCAGCAGACGCTGCACCAGGGGCGACAAGTCGTCGAGCTTGGATTTCAGCACCTGCTGCTTGACCTGCAGCAGGCTGGCCGGCTGCATCGAGAATGTCCGCAGCCCCAGGCCCAGCAGCAGGCGCGTCAGCAGCGGGTCGCCGGCCATTTCGCCGCACACGGACACGGGCTTGCCGGCCTTGGCGCCGGCGCGAATGGTTTGCTGCACCAGATTGAGCACGGCCGGATGCAGCGGGTCGTACAGATGCGCGACGCTGTCGTCGGCGCGGTCGATCGCCAGCGTGTACTGGATCAGGTCGTTGGTGCCGATCGACAGGAAGTCGAGTTGCTCGGCGAAGAAGCCCGCCGACAGCGCCGCGGCCGGCACTTCGATCATGCCGCCGACCTGCAGGCCTTCGTCGAACTTGAGGCCGTCCTTGCGCAACGAGGCACGCGCTTCGTCGATGCGCTGCAGGGTCTGCCGCAATTCCATGAAATTCGCCAGCATCGGGATCAGCATGCGGACCTGGCCATGCTGCGAGGCACGCAGAATGGCACGCAGCTGCGTATGGAACAGCCCCGGTTCGACCAGGCACAGGCGGATCGCGCGCAGGCCC
Organism: Thiobacillus sp.; assembly: GCA_041912015.1. Classification (GTDB taxonomy): domain Bacteria; phylum Pseudomonadota; class Gammaproteobacteria; order Burkholderiales; family Thiobacillaceae; genus Thiobacillus. The sequence goes on from JAYRNU010000074.1 coordinate 8,802, forward strand.
AGCGCCGGGTTGTCGGCCACGGTATGGCCCCACGGTGCCTGCTTGTCGGCACCCAGGTCGAGCGTGCGGATGGTGACCGGCTTGCCGTCCAGCGCCTCGGCCACGGCCCTGTAGGATGCGTATTGCTCCTCCTCGCCGGGCAGGTCGTCGCGGTTGAGGAACAGGAACTCGCTGCGGAACAGGCCGATGCCATGCGCGCCTGCGGTCTTCACGGCTTCGACGTCCTCCAGCAACTCGATATTCGCCATCAGCTCGATCGGCGTGCCGTCGAGCGTCGCCGACCTGCTGGACTTCAGGCGCTTCAGCTTGTCGGTGTCGATGCGCCACTGGTTCTGGCGCAGCCGGTATTCGGTCAGCACCGATTCGTCCGGATTGACGATCACCACGCCGTCGCGGCCATCGACAATCAGCAGGTCGTGGTCGCGGATCAGCCCGCGCGCATTGTGCAGCGCCATGACCGACGGGATTCCCATGCTGCGCGCCAGGATCGCCGTGTGCGAGGTGGCGCCGCCGAGGTCGGTGATGAACGCCGCGAAGCGCACGTTCTTGAACAGGGCCATGTCGGCGGGCGACAGTTCGTGCGCCACCAGGATGCGCTCGACGTCGAAGTCGACATCGAGCGGCAGGTGGCTCGGATGCCCCATCAGGGCCTTGAGGACACGCTGCACCACCTGCACCACGTCTTCCTGGCGGCTGCGCAGATAGGCGTCCTCGATTTCCTCGAAGCGCGCCACCAGCGCCTCCATCTGCTGCGCCAGCGCCCATTCGGCGTTGCACTGGGTCTCGCGGATCAGGCGCTTGGGTTCCTCGGCGATCATCGAGTCGCCGAGGAACATCAGGTGCATGTCGAGGAAGGCCGACAGTTCGGCCGGTGCGCTGGCAGGAATATGGCCGCGCAGGGCTTCGAGCTCGGCCCGCGTGGCGAGGATGGCTTCGTCGAAGCGCTCGAGCTCGTCCTTGATGTACTTGCGGTCGAGCATGTACTGCGGCACTTCGATCCGTGCATTGGAAGTCAGGTGCGCGTAGCCGATCGCAATGCCGCCGGCAACGCCGATGCCGTGCAGGGAGAAGCTCACAGTTCCTCCCCGAAGCCGCTGGAAATCAGTCCGGCCAGCGCGTCGATCGCTTCCACTTCATCCTCGCCGTCGGTCTCGAGCGTGACGGTCGTGCCCTTGGCAGCGGCCAGCATCATCACGCCCATGATGCTCTTGGCATTGATGCGGCGGCCATTGCGCGCCATGTGGACCTGGCTCCTGAAGCTGGAGGCCAGCTGGGTCAGCTTGGCAGACGGGCGCGCGTGCAGCCCGAGCTTGTTGACGATTTCAACGTCCCGTTGCTGCATGGCACATGGTCTCTGAAATGTGGTTGATGCTGTTGCGGCCGCCCTCGACGATGCGCTCGATCAGCTTGGGCAGGGGCAGCGTCTCGCGGTAGTTCAGGGCCTTCAGCAGCATCGGCAGGTTGACGCCGGACACGCCCTCGATGCGCGCCGGCTTGAGCAGCCGGCACAGGGTGTTGCTGGGGGTGGCGCCATAGATGTCGGTCAGCACCAGGATGCCGTCGCCGTCGCCGAGCGCGGCCAGTTCGTCAAGCCGCGCCTGCAGCGCCTTCTGGCGCTCGTTGGGGTCGGCATGTCCGGTGAAGTCGAGCGTGGCGAGCCCGCGCGGCCGCTGGCCCAGCACATGGGTGGCGCACTCGACCAGGCTGTCGGCGAGGGAACCGTGGGCGACGATGAGGATGCCTATCATTGCTGGAACGTCAAACCAAAAACAGCATTCTATCGAAGCCGGGCCTGCATCGCAGGCGAAACATGGCGGCGGCCGTCCGCGTCCACGGCCAGAAAGTCGGCGATGCCGAGGGCGGCGGCCTGTTCCGCGAGCCCGGATACGCCCGCGATGAACAGCGGCTTCGACAGGGCATCCGAGCGCGTCCCCGCGTGTGCGCCCGACACCAGCACCGTCACCGACTGCATGCCATTCGCCGGCAGGCCGCTGCGCGGATCGATCAGGTGGCAGTAGCGGTGCCCGGCCGCCTCGAAGTAGCGCTGGTAGTCGCCCGAGGTGCCGATCGCCTCGCCGTCATGCAGGTCGAGCGTGGCCAGGGTACCGGCCTCGCGCGGATGCTGGATGCCGACCCGCCAGGGGCGGTCGCCATGGCTGCCGAGCGCGATCACGTTGCCGCCGATGTTCACCAGCGCATCGTGGATGCCGTGGGCCTTCAGGATGCGCACGGCCTCGTCGAGCGCGTAGCCCTTGGCGTAGCCGCCCAGGTCCAGCTGCACGGCCGGATTGTCGCTCCAGACCGCTCGGTCTTCGATATGCAGGTCGCGCATGCGCGGGGCCGCGCGCACCCAGCGTTCGACATCCGCCTGCTCCGGCACCCGCGGCTGCGGGGTGTCGGCATGAAAGCCCCACAGCGCGATCAGCCCGCCGATGGCAGGATCGAACAGATCGTTCGAACGGTTCGAAAGCGCCTGCGCATCGCGCAGCAGGGCCGCGAGTTCAGGCGCAACGGTCGCGCGCTCGCCCCGGGCCAGCGCGGCGTTGAGGCGCGACAGGTCGCTCGGCTGCCAGGCGTGGAGTTGCCGGTGCAATGCGTCGAAGCGCGCCAGCACCGCGGCGATCGCCTCGCGCGCCCGCGTTTCCTCCGACCCGTAAACGCTGACTTCCACCAGCGTGCCGAACACGTAGGCCTGCTGCTGCGTCAACGGCGGCGGGCTGCAGGCGGCGAGCATCCACAGCAGCACCCACGCCAGGCCCCACCTGACTGCCCTCATGCGCGCTCGATCGCGGCGATGAACTGCGCCGCGACGTCATGCCCGGTCTGCGCCGTGATTTCCTGAAAGCCGGTCGGGCTGGTGACGTTGATCTCGGTCAGGCAATCGCCGATCACGTCGAGCCCGCTGAGGAAAATCCCGTGCTGCCGGGCCCACGGCGCGATCGTTTCGGCAATCTCGCGATCGCGCGCGGACAGCGGCTGGGCGCGCGCGGTCCCGCCTGCGGCCAGGTTGCCGCGGGTCTCGCCGGGCCGGGGAATCCGCGCGAGCGCCCATGGCACCACTTCGCCGTCGATCAGCAGAATGCGCTTGTCGCCGTCGCGGATCGCGGGCAGATAGCGCTGCGCCATGATGGCGCGGTGGCCGCGCCGGGTCAGCGTTTCCAGAATGACGTTGCGATTCGGATCGTCCCGAGTCAGCCGGAAGATGCCGCTGCCACCCATTTCGGTCAGCGGCTTGACGATGATGTCGTGGTGCCCTTCGAGAAAGCCGCCGATCTCCGCCGCGTCGGCGGAAACCAGCGTCGGCGCGATGAACTGGGGAAAATTCAGGATTGCCAGCTTCTCGTTGAAGTCGCGCAGGCACGCCGGCCGGTTCAGCACGCGCACGCCGCTGGTTTCGGCGATGCCGAGCAGCTGGGTGGCGAGCAGGTAGTCGATGTCCACCGGCGGATCGGTGCGCATGACCACGGCATCGAACGCCTGCAGCGCCTGGGAGGCGGTTTGCCGAACGTGATACCAGTCGTCGTCCTTGCGCACCTCGAGCGCGGCACAGCTCGCGTGGACCCTGCCGTCCTTCACCTGCAGCTGTCGCGCCTCGGTGGCGAACACGGCGTGATCGCGTGCCACGGCGGCACGCATCATCGCCACCGAGCTGTCCTTGTAGGGCTTGAGGCTCGCCAGCGGATCGACGACGAACAGCAGCTTCATGCGGCGGACGTCTGCGCGGCTTCGTTCAGCGCCTCATCGAGTTCGATCGACGCCGCCAGCATCGCCAGCCGCGCGATGACCCCGTAGGCGTAGAAGCGGTTGGGACTGGCGTCCGGGTTGGCGCCGCGGTCCGGCATCACGCAGGTGTCGTCGAACGCCAGGGGCACGAAGTGCATGCCGGGACTGTTGAGGTTCTCGTCGGCACCGCGTCCGGTATGGACGCGATAGAAGCCGCCGACGACGAAGTTGTCGAGCATGTAGACCACGGGTTCGGCGACCGCTTCGTTGATGCTCTCGAAGGTATAGACGCCTTCCTGGATCAGCACCTCGCTGAAGGCGAGGCCTTCCTTGCCGACCGCCATCTTGTTGCGCTGCTTGCGATTGAGATCGAGCACGTCGTCCGGCGACTTGACCGTCATGATGCCCATGCCGTAGGTGCCGGCATCGGCCTTGACGATGACGAAGGGCGGCTGGTCGATGCCGTATTCGTCGTACTTGAGCTTGATCCTGCCGAGCAAGTCGTCGACCTTGTCGGCCAGGCATTCCTCGCCCAGGCGCGCCTGAAAGTCGATCTTGCCGCACTGGCTGAAGTAGGGGTCGATCAGCCACGGGTCGATGCCGACCAGGCGCGAGAACTCGATCGCCACGTTCTGGTACGCCGCAAAGTGGCGCGACTTGCGGCGCGTCGCCCAGCCCGCATGCAGCGGCGGCATGATGTTCTGCTCGATGCCCTTGAGGATTTCGGGCACGCCGGCCGACAGGTCGTTGTTGAGCAGCACCGCGCAGGGGTCGAAGCCTTGCAGGCCGATGCGGTCGCCGTTGCGGATAAGGGGTTCCAGCGTGATGCGCCCGCCGGCAGGCAGTTCCAGCGTGGTCGGCTGGGTGATTTCCGGGATCAGCGTGCCGATGCGGACGATCAGGCCGGTCTGGCGCAGGATGTGGGCGAGCACCGCGACGTTCTGCAGGTAGAAGGTGTTGCGCGTGTGGCTCTCGGGAATCAGCAGCAGGCGCTGCGCATACGGACAGATCTTTTCGACCGCGCCCATCGCCGCGTGGATCGACAGCGACATGAAGGCCGGGTTGAGATTGTTGAAACCGCCGGGAAACAGGTTGGTGTCGACCGGCGCCAGCTTGAAGCCGGCGTTGCGGATGTCCACCGACGTGTAGAAGGGCGCGGCCTGTTCCTTCCATTGCTGGCGGAACCAGTGTTCGATGGTCGGCTGGGCATCGAGCAGGCGCTTCTCGATTTCCAGCAGCGGGCCGGTCAGTGCGGTAGTGAGGTAGGGGACCATAGAATAGGCGCTTTCAAGAAGCCCTCATTTTAGGCCAAGCCGGATGTTTGACATCGTTTTGTATCAGCCGGAAATTCCACCCAACACCGGCAACCTGATTCGCCTCGCCGCGAATACCGGGTGCCGCCTGCATCTGGTCGAACCGCTGGGTTTCGACCTGTCGGACAAGCAGGTGGCGCGTGCCGGCCTCGATTATCACGACATGGCCTGCGTCCAGGTGCATGCGGGCTGGGACGCCGTACAGGCGACCCTGCCGGGGCGACGCTGGTATGCGCTCACTACCCGTGGCGACACCCGTTATGCGGACATCGCGTTCGGGGCCGGGGACGTCCTGGTGTTCGGACCCGAGTCGCGCGGCCTGCCGCCCGAGGTGCTGGCGCAGTTCGATGCGGCGCACCGGCTGCGCCTGCCGATGCTGCCGGGCTCCCGCAGCATGAACCTCTCCAACGCAGTCAGCGTCGTGGTGTTCGAGGCCTGGCGGCAGAACGGTTTTGCGGCAGGCGTGTAGGGGTGCGGGCTGAAGCATCCGTGGATGGAGGACGGTCGATGGCCGGGCGCCTATACAGGCGTGCCACGAAAGCAAGTCGCTCTATCGATGAAGCCAGTTCGCTGCCTCGTAACGATTCGACATGGGGGGCAGTACCAAGGCTGACTGGCCGGATTCCGGATGGACGCCTGGAGCCGACAAGCCATGGACAACAGAGCGGGCTTCTGGAGGCCGCCGTGGACAGAAGTCCTGCCTTACCGGACGCCCTGGTGGAAACGATATCCCTTGTAGCCGAGGATCACGCCATCCGGCGTGATCTCGTCCAGGACGAGGCCCGGTGCCAGCGGCTCGCCTTGCCCATGCATGGTGCCGTTGATCATGACGCGACGTTCCTTGGGGTTGCTCGAATAGGCATGAAACGCGATGACAATGTTCGGAATTTCACGCTGCAGGGATGCCGGCAGTTCATTCAGGCCCATGACGCGCTTGTTGTCCTCGTCAGCGGCCCCGGGGGCTGTCGACGCGGCGGGCATTTGCAGGGTCGTTGCCTGGCGCGGGCCGGTATCGGATTGCGCTGACGGCGAGGCTGGACCAGCGTCGACAAGCGTCGGAGCAAGGTGTTCCGCCGCAGCGTGTGCCGACGGATTGTCGGGATGTGGGGCTGGCGTCGATTGCTTCAGCGGCGCGTGTTCGAGGTTTCCGCTCCCGTCCGTTGGCCCGGAAAGCGCCGCGGTGGCGGGAGGGGGAAGGCTGGTGGCATCGGGCAACGCGGCGACCGGTCCTTCGGCAGGGGCGGACGGCTGCCAGGGCCGCAACCATCCGACCACGATCCCCGAGCAGATCAGGATTGCGGCAAGCAGACCGTTCAGCAGGTAACTGGGGCGCCGGGTGCCCGGGGTTGGCGTTTGCGCGGTCAGCAAGGTCGGCGACTTGGCGTATTGACGCTGCTGTTCGGATTTCTTGAGGGCATCGAGGATGTAGGACATGGCTAGACTTTCCCTGCCGGGCCGGTCAGCTTCGGCGCCGCCAGATCGGCCAGTCCGACCAGGCGGACCAGGGTCTGGGGACCGGCGTTGCCATCGGGGATCAAACCCTGGGAGAGCTGAAACGCCTTGAGCTGGCGCACCAGGCTTTCATCGAATACCCACTCGCTGCGTGGTTCAGCGGGTCTGCCCTGCACCTGCGCGAGTTGCCTTCCCAGCCATTCCACGTCCGGGCCGCGATCGCCCGGGCGAATGACGCTTTGCATGACCGGCGGCACGCGCCACAGCAGACTGTAGTAGCCCGACCATTGTGACGCCAGAGCGCCGACGGCAACCGTAGCGGAATGCGTGCCGATCGCGAAGGTGGCCGTTTCAGGATCCAGCGCGGTGAGCGTCGCGAAGAATTCATTGCCTTGCGGGTCGTGCATGCTGAGTATGGCAGGCCGGTTCGTCTTGCGCAGTTCATCGAGCCCGCCGCGACCGGCCTGGCATCGCAGGCCCAGCGATTCTGCCTGCAGGCAGGGATCCGCTCCCTTGTACTCGGCACCCCATGCCTTGAAAAGCGCGGCATAGGCCAGTTCCTTGCTTTGCGAGGCCGGTACCTCAGCGGGCAACACCAATACCTCCGGCAATGCCGCTTCAACCTTGACGTCCCTGGGCATGCGTGCCGCTGTCATGCTGGGCATCGGCAAGGCAGGTTGCGCCTCGGTCTGGGTGCTCCCCGCCACCCTGGCTGCAGGCGGCTCGCGAAGCATCGCCAGCGTCAGGGCGCCGCCGACCAGCACAACCAGGCCCGCCGAGAGCCATTGCAGCGTCCGGCGGCGTCGCGGCTGGGGGCGGGGAAGTACCTCGCGTGCGGCCTGCGCGAGGGTCGCGCGGTCGACCCGCTCCTTGCCTTGCGCGTAGGTTCCCAGCAGGGCACGGTCGCACAACACGTTGATGACGCGTGGAATGCCGCCGCTCAGCCGGTGCAGCTGGCCCATGATCGCAGGCGGGAACAACTGCCGCTGCATGCCCGCGACTTCGAGGCGATGCTGGACATAGGCTCTGACTTCCGGCTTGCTCAGCTTGCCCAGGTGATAGCGCGCAACGATGCGTTGCGCGAGCTGTCGCAGTTCCTGGCGCGCCAGCATGGTCGCCAGCTCGGGCTGTCCGATCAGAATGATCTGCAACAGCTTGCGTTCACTGGTTTCCAGATTGGTGAGCAGCCGCATCTGTTCCAGCACCTCGGCGGACAGGTTCTGCGCCTCGTCGATGATCAGCACCGAGTGCCTGCCCCTGGCATGCGCGTCGAGCAGGTGCCGGTTGATGGAATCGACGAAGACCTTATTGCTGCCGTTCCCGGGCGGACAGTCGATGCCGAATTCGACGCAGATGGTCGAGAGCAGCTCTTCGACCGTGAGTTTTGGATTGAAGATGTAAGCCACATCGCACGATTCGGGAATCTGCTCGAGAAGACAGCGCGATACCGTTGTCTTGCCGGTCCCGACCTCGCCCGTCAGCAACACGAATCCACCTTCTCCATTGACGCCATAGAGCAGATGCGCCAGCGCATCCTGGTGGCGCTGGCTCATGTAGAGAAAGCGCGGCGCTGGCGCGATGGAAAACGGCGCCTCGGAAAGCCCGAAGTAACTCAGGTACATGGGGGTCATGGAGGGGACGCGGAACGCAAATGATGTGGCCTCATCGCCGATGCATTGCTCGGTTTAAACAGGAACACTGTTGGTCAATATTATCGAATCGACGTCTCATCGTCTCGATCGACAATCCTGTCGTTGCCACGGCTGGTATCGCGGACATCTGTTGATGGGGTCGTCTGCTGCCTGACGGTCGTTGCAGGAGGCCACATGGCCTGCTTCACGGCTTCCGGCAGCGGAGCTCCACCACGCGGGATTGCCGCATGCTGGCATCACCTTCCCTGTTCGTCCGCAGACGCAAGGTTGCAGATGCGATATTTTAGGGTCGAGCACATGCCGCGTGGGAAGCGGCCAACTTTGGCTTCGCTTCAGAACTCCGCCTTGATTTCCCTGCTCAGCAGGGCATCGACCGCCTGATCCGCAGGCAGGCCCTCGAACAACATCTGATAGACGGAATGGCTGATGGGCATGTCGGTGCCGAGTTCACCGGCCAGGGCAGCGACTTCGCGCGCGGTCGTGACGCCTTCGGCAACATGGCCCAGTTCGTCGAGGATGGCGTCGAGCGCCTGGCCGCGCGCGAGTCGCAGTCCGACCTGGCGATTGCGCGAGAGGTCGCCGGTGGTGGTCAGAATCAGGTCGCCGAGCCCGGACAGCCCCATGAACGTCTCGAAATGGCCGCCGAGACGGGTGCCGACGCGAGTCATTTCGGCCAGGCCGCGCGTGATCAGCGCGGCGCGCGCATTGTGGCCGAGCTGCAGGCCGTCGCAGATGCCTGCGGCGATGGCCATGACGTTTTTCAGCGCACCGCCTACCTCGACGCCGATCACGTCGTCGTGTGCGTAGATGCGCAGGCGATGGGCGGACAAGGCTTCGGCCAGGTGCCGGGCCAGCCCGCTGTCATGCGAGGCCAGCGTGAGCGCGGTCGGGAAACCGCGCGCGACCTCCTGGGCGAAGCTGGGGCCGGACAGGACGCCGGTTTGCGTGTGGTCGGGCAGCAGTTCGGCGATGAGCTGATGCGGCAGCTTGCGGCTGCCGGGCTCGAATCCCTTGCTGACCCAGATCAGCGGCGGCAGGCCGCTTCTCCGGGCGAGCGCCGAAAGCGTGGGGCGCAGGCCGCTGCTCGGAACGGCGACGACGACGAGGTCGGCATCCGCGACCACCTTGTCGAAATCCGCATCGAGGCGTAGCGCGTCAGGCAGCGGGCATCCAGGCAGATAGCGGGTGTTGACCCGGGATGTGCGCATGGCATCGAGCGTGGATGCGCTGCGTCCCCACAAGGTCACTTCGTGGTGAGGCGCCCAGCTGGCTGCCAGCGCAGTGCCCCAGGCACCGGCGCCGAGCACTGCCAGTTTCATTGGCCCCATGCCTCGTATGTGGGCATCCAGCCGGACAGGCCGTCGGGATGCCTGACCTGCAGCCAGCCGTAGCTATCGGAGTCGCTCGTGACATCGAGCAACACGCCGCGTGAAGCACGGAACACGATGTCGGCGTCGGAACGCGGCTGTTGCCGGATGATGCTGACATCAGCCTTGACCATGACTTTTCTCGGCCCGCCGAGCGCGGACTTCTCGATCCACGCCAGATGGCCGTTCGGGTCGCGCACCTTGACCCAGGCATCGGTGTCGACGACAACCTCAAGCGGCACGCCACTGCCTGCGATGGCGACCCTGGCAGACGCGGTCGAGGGGGCGTCGTACAGCAGGGCCGCACGCCCGGTGTTGCGGTACTCCAGCGCCCATGCGGGCGCCGTCAGTGCGGACAGCAGCCCGGCCGCAACGCCGAAACCGGCGAGGTGCAGTCGCACATTCAATGTGCAGGGCCTCAGTGCGTCGGCGCGGTGGCGCCCTGTTGCTGGGCCGCCTGTTGCTGATGGAACAGTGCCTCGAAATTGACCGGGTTCAGCAGCAGCGGCGGGAAGCCGGAACGGATCACCACGTCGGACACGGTTTCACGCAGATAGGGGAACACGATGTTGGGGCAGCCGATGCCGAGCACCATCGGCATCTGGTCCTGCGGCACGTTCTGGATGCGGAAGATGCCGGCCTGGGTGCACTCGACCAGGAACATGGTCTTGTCGCCGATCTTGGCGGTGACGGTCGCGGTGATGGTGCACTGGTACATGGAATCGGCGATGGGGTGGCTCTCGCTCGACAGGTTGACGTCCATCTTCGGAGCCTCGCGCTCGAGGAAGATGTCTGGCGCGTTGGGGACCTCCACCGACAGGTCCTTGACGTAGAGTTTTTCGATGTTGAATGAGGGTTGCTGCTCGTCAGCCATGATGTCTCCAGGATAAGAAAACCGGAGCCTGCGCTCCGGGAAGAAGCGTATTTTACACGCGCTTACTGAATACCCTGCGACGCCAGCCAGCGCTTCAGCGCATGCGACTCAATCGCGCCCGAAATGCGCGCGACTTCGCTGCCGTTGCGGAACAGGATCAGGCTTGGGATGCCCTTGATGTGGTGGCGCATCGACACCTGCGGGTGGGCTTCGGTATCGACTTTGGCAAAACGCACGCGCGTGCCCATCTCGGCGGCCGCCTGCTGGAACACCGGCGCCATCATCTTGCAGGGGCCGCACCAGCTGGCCCAGAAGTCGACCAGGACCGGCAGGCCGGCTCTGGAAACGAAGCGGTCAAAGCTGTCGGCGGTCAGGTCGACGGGCTTGCCCGGCAACAGCGGTGCGGCGCATTTGCCGCACTTGGGGGCGTCACCCAGACGGTCATCGGGCACCCGGTTGACAGCCAGGCAATGGGGGCAGGCGAGTTCCATCGTGAATCCTTGCAGCGATTGATCTTCGCTTCAAGCTGGTGCCGGATTCGGGAAATTCAAGCGTGGTTCAACAGGGGAACCAGCTTGCCCGCCGCGTCGAGCGCCGAGGTATCGTCGAAGCCGCCGACATGGGTGTCGCCGATGAACACCTGCGGCACGGTGCGGCGACCGCCGGAACGCTCGATCATTTCTTCCTTCCTTGCAGGGTCGAGGTCGATGCGGATCTTTTCTATTTCGGTCACGCCGCGGCTCTTGAGCAGGCGCTCGGCTGCGACGCAGTAGGGACAGACGGCGGTGCAGTACATCTCGACTTTGGCCATGGGGGATCCTTGTTCCTTTTTTTGATGGGTTACTTGGTAACGGGCAGGTTGGCGCGTTCCCAGGCGATGATGCCGCCTTCCTGGTTGAACACGGTCTCGAAACCGGCCTTCTTCAGCATGCCGCAGGCACGTGCCGATCGCTGGCCGCTGCGACAGGTGACGAGGACCGGCCTGCCCTTGTGCTTCTCGATTTCATGCAGGCGGCTGGCCAGCTGGCCGAGCGGAATATGCTTGGCTCGGGGAATGTGCCCCGAGGCAAACTCCTTGTCCTCGCGAACGTCGAGGATCAGCGCGTCGTCGTTGTAGAGACGCGTGGCTTTGAGCGTGTCGGCCTGTTCCACGCCGGAGAGCCTGCCGCCGATGAAGGACCAGACCAGCATGGCGCCGGAGACCACAGCCAGCGCCGCCAGCATCCAGTTGTCCTGCAGGAATTGAATGTCCATGAAAGGCACCTGCTTTAGAGGCCGCAGCCCTGCTTGAGGCCGGCCTTCTTCAGCATGATGTCCATCGGGCAGAAGCGGGTGATGCCGGACTGGAACAGGTTGAAGCCGACGAAGCCGGTAAACCAGAGCCACGACACCTGGGTCAGGTCGACACTGCCGGAGAAGTGTGCCAGCGCCAGCGACAGCATGATGAAAAGGCCGGCAATGATGCGAACCATGCGTTCAACGGTCATGAGGGAGCTCCTGTCTGTATGGATGAAAACTTGCGGTAATTGGCTGCGTAGTAGAGCACCGGAATAACGACCAGTGTCAGCAATGTGGAGACGAAAATGCCGAAAATCAAGGACACGGCGAGTCCCGAAAAGATGGGATCGTCGAGGATGAAGAACGCACCCATCATCGCTGCCGCGCCCGTCAGCACGATGGGCTTGGCACGCGTGGCGCCGGCCTGGATCACTGCTTCCTGGAAGTCCATGCCGTCCCGCACCTGCTCGTTGATGAAATCGACCAGCAGGATCGAGTTGCGCACGATGATGCCGGCCAGCGCGATCATGCCGATCATCGAGGTCGCAGTGAACTGGGCGCCGAGCAGGGCGTGGCCCGGCATCACGCCGATGATCGTGAGCGGGATCGGCGCCATGATGACGAGCGGGGTGACATAGCTCTTGAACTGAGCCACCACGAGAATGTAGATCAGCACCAGCCCGACTGCGTAGGCGAGGCCCATGTCACGGAAGGTTTCGTACGTCACCTGCCATTCGCCATCCCACTTCAGGCTGAATCCGGTGTAGGGATCGCTCGGCTGCCTGATGAAGTACTCGGACAGCACGCCGCCCTGCGGCAGGGGTCTGTCTTTCAGTTGATCGCGCATGCCGAACAGGCCGTACAGCGGCGAATCGAGCTTGCCGCCGGTGTCGCCGACCACGAATACCACCGGCAGCAGATCCTTGTGGTAGATGGTTTTTTCGCGTTCGCTCGGCATCACCTCGACGAGTTCCGACAGCGGCACGAGGTTGCCGCTGGCACCGCGAACGGTGAGCTTCAGCAGTTCGGCGATTGCGGTCTGGCGTTCGGGCGGCAGCGTGATGCGCACCGGGATTTCGTACTTGGCGCCGCTGCCGTGGATCGGGGTGACGTTTTCACCCGATAGTCCCATCTTCATCGCTGCGACGATGTCCTTTTGCGCCACGCCGGCCACTGCGGCCTTGTTCTGCAGCACCCGCAGGACGAATCGCTGGGAATCGTCCTCGACCGTGTCGTCGATCGCGACGATGCCGGGCGAATGCTCGAAGACGCTGCGCACCTGCTTGGCGACCTTGATCTGCGCATCGTAGTCGGGACCGTAGATTTCGGCGACGATGGGCGACATCACCGGCGGTCCAGGCGGGACTTCGACGACCTTGACGTCGGCGCCATGCTGCTTGGCAATGGCCTCGATCGCCGGCCGGATGCCCTGCGCGATGTCATGGCTCTTGCGCTCGCGATGGTGCTTGTCGACCAGGTTCACCTGCAGGTCGCCGACCTCGGGGACGCTGCGCAGGTAATACTGCCGCACCAGGCCGTTGAAGTTGATCGGCGCCGCCGTGCCGCTGTAGGCCTGGTAGTCGGTAACCTCCGGGATCTGCGCGACCGCCGCACCCATTTCGCTCAGCACCTGGGCCGTCTTCTCGAGCGGCGTGCCCACCGGCATGTCGACGACGATCTGGAATTCCGACTTGTTGTCGAACGGCAGCATCTTCAGGATCACCAGCTTGAACACCGGCAGCGCGACCGAAGCCAGGATCGCGATGCCGATGCCCAGCCACAGTTTGCGGCGGGCTGCTTTGCCATCCCCGCCTCGCAGGAAGGGGGTAAGCCTGGTGCGGAACAGGGCTGTCAACTTGCTGTCCCCTGCGTGCGCCTCATGCGAGGCCTCCCTGATGAGCTTGAGTGCGAGCCATGGGGTGACGACAAAGGCGATCGCCAGCGAGATCAGCATGCCGATCGAGGCGTTGATCGGGATCGGGCTCATGTAGGGCCCCATCAGCCCGGACACGAATGCCATCGGCAACAGCGCAGCGATCACGGTGAAGGTCGCGAGGATGGTCGGGCCGCCGACTTCGTCGACCGCGCGCGGAATGATCGCTTGCAGCCCGTCATGATCGAGGTTCATGCGGCGGTGGATGTTCTCGACCACGACGATGGCGTCGTCGACCAGGATGCCGATCGAGAATATCAGCGCGAACAGCGATACCCGGTTCAGCGTGAAACCCCATGCCCAGGAGGCGAACAGCGTGGCCGCAAGCGTCAGCAGCACGGCTGCGCCGACGATCAGCGCCTCGCGCTTGCCGATCGCGAACAGCACCAGCAGCACCACCGAGGCGGTGGCGAAAATCAGCTTCTGGATCAGCTTCTTGGCCTTGTCGTCAGCGGTGGCGCCGTAGTTTCGGGTGATCGTGGTCTCGATCCCTTCCGGCAGCACGCTGTTGTGCAACGCATTGACGCGCGTGATGATCTTCTCGGCTACATCAACCGCGTTCTCGCCCGGCTTCTTGGAAACGGCCAGCGTCACCGCGGGATAGACGCGGCCGCGGTCGGCCTTGTTCCCGCTGCCGGCACCAGGGCCATGCCAGACGTATTGGCGGGGCTGGTCGGGGCCGGCGACGATGCGCGCCACATCGCTCATGTAGACCGGGCGACCCTGCGCGACGCCGACGACGAGCTGGCGGACGTCCTCCGCCCCGGTCAGGAAGGTGCCGGTCTGCACGAGGATTTCCTGGTTGTTCGAGACCAGCGTTCCGGACGGCTGGGCGGCGTTGGACACCTGCAGGGCGTCGCGGATGTCCTTCGCGGTGACGCCGTAAGCCGCCATGCGGTCGGGGTCCATCATGACCCGCACTGCCCGCCCGGGGCCGCCGACGGTCTTGACTTCGCGGGTGCCGGGAATGCGCTTGAGTTCGATTTCGGTAGCGTGCGCGGCCTGCTCCAGCTCATAGGCGCCGCGGGTTTCGTCACGCGTCCACAGGGTGACGGTGACGATGGGTACGTCATCGATGCCGAGCGGCTTGATGATCGGCTCGCCGACGCCGAGTTCGGGCGACACCCAGTCGCGATTGGCCTGAATGGCGTCGTACAGGCGGACCAGCGCCTGGGTCCTGTCCTGTCCGACCAGGTACTGGACCGTCAGCACCGCCATGCCGGGCTTTGAAACCGAGTAGACGTGCTCGATTCCGGAAATCTGCGACAGCACCTGCTCGGCCGGCGTGGCGACCAGCGCTTCCACGTCCTTGGCCGAGGCGCCGGGGAAGGGAATGAACACGTTGGCCATGGTCACGTTGATCTGCGGCTCTTCTTCCCGCGGCGTGACCAGGATGGCGACCAGACCCAGCAGGGCCGCAATCAGAGCGATCAGCGGCGTCAACTGGGACGTCAGAAAGAAACGGGCAATACGTCCGGAGAATCCCATCGGTCTCTCCGGTCAGTCGGCGGAGGGGTTGGCGGCGCTCTTGGCGTAGATGCCCGCCTTGACCGGATCGAGCGCGATGACGTCGCCGGGATTCAGGCCGGCGAGCACTTCCACCTGTCCTTGCGCGTTCGGCGTGCCGAGGCGAACCTGGCGCAGGCTGACCTTGTCCTGCTTGATGACATAGACCGCAGTGATTTCGGAACGGCGCACCACCGCACTGAGCGGGATCGCAAGGATGCGCGCGCTGCCTGTCGAGAAATGGGCGCGGGCGAACATGCCGGGAATGACGCCGTCCAGATTGGTCGGCAGGTCGATTCGGACCTTGACGGTATGCGTCGCCGTGTCGGCGGCGGGAAGCACGGTGACGCCGGTAGCGTCGATCCACTTGCTCAGGGAAGGGATTTCGACCGCGACTCGGCCCGCGGCCTTGACCTCGGCCAGCTTGTATTGCGGAATATTGGCGACAACGCGCATGTCCCGGGGGTCGAACCCGGTCATCAGTGGCGTGCCGGGAGCCACGGTTTCACCGACTTCGACGTGACGGGCGGCCACCACGCCGGAATACGGTGCGGTGATCACGGTATAGCCGCTCATGGCGGAAGTCTGGCCAACCCCGGCACGTGCCGCGCGCGCCGCCGCCTCGGCAGCCTGGAATTCGGCCGTGGCGCGGTCGAGGGCTGCCTGGCTGATGAACTTCTGCTGAAACAGCTGTTGCTGGCGCTGGTAGTTCGCGCGGGCATTGGCAAGCGTGGCGGCGGCCTGTGCTTCCTGCGCCTGGCTGCCTGCAACTGCGGATTTCAATTCCTGTGCGGAAAGCCTGACGATCACCGAACCTGCCTTGACGTAGTCGCCGACATCGAAGTTGACTGCCGTGACGCGTCCCGACACCTGCGCATTGACCGTGGACTGCCTGACGGCCTCGACCGTGGCTTCGGTGGAGTAGCCGCTGTCAGACATCTGGTATTTGACCGGCACGACAGCAAACGGCAGGGCAGCCCATGCAGGCTGTGAGGCAAGGATGACGCAGGCCAGCAAGGAACGGACAGGTTTCAGCACGGCAGGGGCACCTCCAGAAAGGTCCATTAGGATATTCTAATTGTCCATTTAATTCAAGTGCTTGAGATAAGTGCTGGGACTGCAAACGCGGTCGCGATTGAGGCCAAGTATGCCCTACCCGTGGGCTGCAGACCACCGTCCGGGATCGCTGCATGGCTTTGCATGCGCCACGGCATGACGGGCTTCACCCATGCATGAGCATGGATCGGAGGTGTGGGTGGTAAGCCGATAGGGTCGTCCGGAACTGCACAGGGAAGCACCGCGCCATGGCCATCCCGGGGAAATGGCACGGCACGCGGGAACGCCGCCGGGCCGCGCGGCGCCAACTGGCGCTTATTTTGTGAAGCCGCAGAACACGTCGCGCATCATGCCCAGCAGCTTGAGCGTGCGGGTGTCGCCGACCCGATAGTAGACGCGGTTGGCGTCCTTGCGCGTGCGCAGCACGCCCTTGTCGCGCAGGATGGCGAGATGCTGCGAAATGTTGCTCTGTGAAGTGCCGACGTGGTCGACGATCTCCTGCACGCTGACTTCCTTGTCGCCCAGCACGCAGAGAATTTTCAGGCGCAGCGGATGCGACATGGCCTTCATCGCACGCGAGGCTTGCTCGATGTGCTCGTCCTTGTCCATGAGATCGATTTCGCCCCAATCATCAGCCATATTCATCAACGCGGTCCTGTTCGTGTAGTAATCTTGGAATTTGCAGCGAGCCTGTCATAAAACCCTTGCGATGCCGCGCTTTCAGAGCACCCTTGGCATACACGGGTAGATAAGCAATCATGCATATATTAAAATAATCCCACAAAAACGAATCGGGTAATACAAATTTTTTCATGAAGACCGTGCCGGCACTCCTTATCATCCTCGACGGTTTTGGTTGCCGTGCCGAACGTGCCGACAATGCGATTGCGCAGGCCAGCAAGCCCAATTTCGACCGGTTGTGGAAGGAACACCCGCACACTCTGATCCATGCTTCGGAATCCGAAGTCGGCTTGCCGAAAGGCCAGATGGGCAACTCCGAAGTGGGCCACCTGAATATCGGCGCGGGACGGGTCGTGTACCAGGAATTCACCCGGATCGATCGGGCCATCGAATCGGGATACTTCTACACCAACCCCGCCCTGCTCGATGCGGTGCACCTGGCCCGCGACCACGACAAGACCCTGCACATACTGGGCCTGCTGTCGGATGGCGGCGTGCACAGCCACGAGTCGCATTTCCACGCGATCCTCGAACTGGCGGCGCGCGAGCACCTGCACAAGGTGTGTCTGCACGTTTTTCTCGATGGCCGGGACACGCCGCCGAAGAGCGCTGATATCTATCTGCGCCGACTGTCCGAGAAAATCCGGCAGACCGGCGTCGGGCACATCGCCTCGATGATCGGACGCTACTATGCGATGGACCGCGATCGCCGCTGGCAGCGCGTCAAGGCGGCCTATGACCTGTTGACGCAAGGGCGCACCGAATACTGGGCGGAGAACCCGATAGCCGGTCTCGAAGCTGCCTACGCCCGAGGCGAAACCGACGAGTTCGTCAAGGCGACCGCGATCCTGCCACCTGACGGCAAGCCGGTGAAAATGGAAGATGGTGATGCGGTGATCTTCCTCAACTTCCGATCCGACCGCGCACGTCAGTTGTCCCGGCCGTTCATCGAGCCCGACTTTGGGGAATTCGAGCGCGAGGTGACGCCGCGCCTGTCGACGTATTGCACGCTGACCGGTTACAGCGACGATTTCAAGGTGTCGGTGGCTTTCCCCCCTGAGCGCATCAAGAACGGTCTCGGTGAATATGTCGCCAAGCTCGGCCTGCGACAGCTCCGCATCGCTGAAACCGAGAAATATCCTCACGTCACCTTCTTCTTCAATGGCGGCGAGGAAATCTCCTTCCCGGGCGAGGACCGGGTGCTGGTGCCTTCTCCCGATGTCGCGACATACGACCTCAAGCCCGAAATGAGCGCATTCGAGGTCACCGACAAGCTGCTTGCCGCGATCGGCAGCAAGCAGTATGACCTCATCGTCTGCAACTACGCCAACCCCGACATGGTCGGCCATACCGGCGATCTGCATGCCGCCATCAAGGCGATTGAGACCGTGGATACCTGCCTCGGTCGGGTGGTCGAAGCCCAGCTGGCGCGTGGCGGCGAAGTGCTGGTGACTGCCGATCACGGCAACGCGGAATTGATGCGCGACCCCGTCACGGGGCAGCCGTACACGGCCCATACCATGAATCTGGTGCCGCTGATCTATGTCGGAAGGCGACATGCCACGGTGGCGGAAACCGGTGCGCTCGAGGACATCAGCCCGACCCTGCTGAAGATCATGGGTTTGCAGCAACCCCCGGAAATGACCGGCGAGTCCCTGGTTCAGTTTGAGTAGGCCTGTCGGCATCGGCTAGGCTCACCAGGGTGAACTTCAGGCGCCTTTTCATCTCGTTTGCATTGTGCGTTCCGCTCTGTGCCGGCGCCAATCAGGCCGAGCGCAAACAGAGTGAGCTCGATGCGCTGCAGCAGCGACTGCAAACGCTGCAGGAGGAGTACCGCAATACCCAGGCGGATCGTCAGGAGGCGGCCGATGGACTGCGTCAGTCGGAGCGTGCCATCAGCGATGCGTCGCGCCAGTTGCGTCAACTTGCCGGTGAACGCCAGCGCGTCCAGGCGGAACTGCACTCATTGGCCGAGCAAGCCGATGCTACAGCGCAGCGCATCCGGGTTCAGCAGTCTCACCTGGCCCAAGCGCTCCGGTCGGCATACCTGCGCGGTCAGGGCGACGCACTCAAGTTCATGCTCAATGGCGCAGATCCCAACCAGACCGCGCGCGACTTGCGCTATCTGACCTACCTGTCACGTGCACAGCAAGCGATGATCGAGACGCTGCGTGGCGATCTTGCCCAACTGGCCGCGCTGCGGCAGCGTACCCAAAAGAAATCTCATGACCTCGCGCAACTGAAGGCAGCCCACGAGGCCGAGCAGCAGAATCTGATGGCCGAGAAACAGCAACGCGAGCAGGTCATACTGAAGCTGTCGGATCAGATCCAGCAGCAACGGCTCGAAATCTCCCGGCTGAAAAGGGACGAGCAGAATTTGACGCAGCTGGTGGAACGCCTGAACAGGATGATGGTCCAGCAGGCCGCACGCGAAGCTGCCCGGACGCGCGCGGCGCAGCAGACGAAACCGCCGCGCGCCGAAGAAAAGGGAACGGATGACACATCGCGTCGCCCCGTCGCGGTCAATACCGAAACGCCGGTTGCATTTTCCTCCGACCGGCCGTTCTCGCGCCTCAAGGGTTCGCTGCGGCTCCCCGTTGCCGGGGAACTGATGAATCGTTTCGGCGCTCCGAGGGAGGATGGCGGCCTGAGTTGGAAAGGATTGTTCATTCGCGCCGCAGAAGGATCGGTTGTGAAGGTGATCGCGGCCGGACAGGTGGTCTTTTCCGAATGGTTGCGCGGCTTTGGCAATATCATCATTGTCGATCACGGCGAGGGCTATATGAGCCTGTACAGCAATAATGAAAGTCTGTATAAGCAGGTGGGTGAACGGGTCCAGCCGGGCGATGCGATCGCGGCAGTCGGCAATAGCGGCGGTCAGCCGGAACCTGGCTTGTACTTTGAAATGCGGCATCAGAGCCGTCCAGTTAATCCCCTCCTGTGGATGAAGTGAAATGAATCAAAAGGCGAAATTCATACTCGTCGGTCTGGCCGGCCTGCTGGCTGGCGCGGCCTTGACGGTCAATTTGTCGGCGATCGCCGACAAGGATGCGGAAACTGCGCTGCCGGTCGAGGAATTGCGGGCGTTTACCGATGTATTCGCACGCATCAAGAGCGATTACGTCGAACCGGTCGAAGACAAGAAGCTGATCACCGA
>JAYRNU010000075.1:0-2924 GCA_041912015.1 Thiobacillus sp.
ATGATGCATCTTCGAAGGATCGAAACCCGCTCTGAAGCATACCTTCAACCTTGGATGCTCGGCCGACCGCAGTTGGCTGGTAGTGGAAACTCAGTCTACATGCCTCCAATTTCGGCTTCAGGTTCATTTCAGCCGGCGTGGACGGTATTACAGCCGGCAAAGCATCCGGTTATCGGATCAGCATTCCATAATCGGGCAGCAGCCGGTTTCAACACCCGGTTCCGGGAGTCCTATTTTTTGGCCTTGCAGGGAAACAGTGCCGTCAGGGACTGCTGCAGCACGTCGGCCGCAGGCAGGGCCGTCGATCCAGGATGGGCTTCGATCCACTTCACGATCATCGCCGGCGCCTCCTTCCTGGCCTCGGTGTCGAGGCAGAACGCCGCCTTGCCCTTGTCGTAGTAATGCGCCGCCTCGCTGAACCCGTCGATATAGGCCAGGCACATCACCGAAAGCATCCTGACATTGTCCGCACCCTTGCACATATGCAGCAGTACGCTGCCGTCATGGCCCTGCGCGTCGGCGGCCTGTGCAGGCGGACAGGTCCACAGGCCGCTCCAGGCGAACAGGGCGGCAGGCAGGAAACGGGAATTGACGGTGAACTGGAACATGGGCACGCGAAGTTCGGCTAGTCGGGAAAGTGTCCGGTGTCCGCCGGGTGCAGTCAATACGCCGGCAACCCGGAACCTCAGAGCAGCCGGTCCAGCACGAACACCCCGATCATGGAGAAAGCCAGCGCGACCTTGAGCAGTGCGCCGAACAACAGCCCGAGCGTGGCGCCGACGCCGGCATGGAGCGCGGCACGGGCCGAGGCGCGCACGGTGAATTCGGCGAGAACGGCACCGACGAACGGCCCCAGCAGCAGGCCGGGCAGGCCGAAGAACAGTCCGACCACGGCACCGAGCGCAGCCCCGACCACGGAGCGCGGCGAGGCGCCGAATTTTTTGGCCCCCAGCGCGCTGGCGAGGAAATCAATTCCGTAGCTCAGCAGCGCCAGCATGCCCAGCAGCGTCAGCGTGACCCAGCCGACGTAGGCGAAATCCTCTGTCCAGGCCAGCAGCACTAGCCCTGCATACACCAGCGGGATGCCCGGCAGGGCCGGCAGGATCAGGCCGGCGAAGCCGACGGCGATGAGCAGCGCGGCAAGCAGCCACAGCAGGATCTGGGTTTCCATGCGGACGGATCAGGCGGAACCGGACATGACGGCTGGCCATTATAGCCAGCCCGGTCCGGGCGGCGTCGCGCCCGCTATTTGGCGGCGTCAGGCACGAACTTCAGCACGTTGCCGTTGATGCAGTAGCGCTTGTAGGTCGGCGGCGGGCCGTCGTCGAAGACGTGGCCGAGATGGATGCCGGAACTGGCGCTGCGGACTTCGACGCGCTTCATGCCGAGACTGTCGTCCTCGTGCAGGGTCAGGGCGCCTGGGACGGGGTCGAAGAAACTGGGCCAGCCGGTGCCGCTTTCGAACTTGGTGCCGCTGCGGAACAGCGGCGCGCCGGTGATCGGGTCGACGAAGGTGCCGGGACGATGTTCGTCGAGGTTCGACCCGGTGAAGGCGCGCTCGGTGCCTTCCTCGAACGCGATCTTCCGCTGTTCGGGCGTCAGCAGCTGGAAGCCCAGCCATTTCCAGAAGCCTTTCTGGTCGCCGCCGTAGCCGGTGTAGCGCGAAACCTCCTTGCCCTGCTCGAACAGCACGATCGTCGGCGTCGCGAACAGGGTCTTTTCGAGCTTCCATCCGCTCGGTGCGTTGGGGTTGAGCGTGCTGACCACGGGGACCGGGGACTGCCAGTGGTCGAGGATCTCGGCCTTGAACTGCTTACAGAACGCGCAGTCGATCGCCTCGAACACGACCAGCTGCCGATCGAAGGCCAGCGCCTTGCCGTCGAGCTGCGGCGCTGCCGCGACCGGTGCGGCCGACTTCGAACCCGGGTATTTGACGCCGGTGCCGCCGAGGCCGCAATAGCCGTTGGGGTTCTTCTTCAGGTAGTCCTGGTGGTAGGCCTCGGCCGGATAGTAGACCTTGAGCGGGGCGATCTCGGTGGTGATCTTTCCGCGCCCGGCCTTGGTCAGCGCCTGCTGGTAGACGTCGCGCGTCTTCAGCGCGATGTCCTGCTGCGCCTGCGAATGGGTGTAGATGGCGCTGCGGTAGTTGCTGCCGACGTCGTTGCCCTGGCGATCGCCCTGGGTCGGGTCGTGGCTTTCCCAGAACTTGGCCAGGACGGCTTCGAGCGTGGTCCTGGCCGGATCGTAGGTCACCTTGACGACCTCGGCGTGGTTGCGCTTGTGGCTGGTGCCGGCACGCAAGGCGCGCTCATTGGCGAGGATGGCCTCATAGCTTCCTGCTATGTCGCCATTGGCGTAGCCGTTTTCGACATCGACGACGCCGGGCACTTCGGCCATGCGCTTCTCGGCGCCCCAGAAGCAGCCCATGCCGAGCACGATGGTGTCGAGCTGGACGTTGGGGTCGTTGATCGCAGGCTTGGCAGGCATGGTGGGATTCTCCTTGGCGCAGGCACCGACGAGCGTGCCCAGACAGAGGGCGAGGAAGACGGTCTGCAGGGTTCGGATTGAAATCATGGCTTGGGTCTCGTTCGAATTTCGGTCCATTATGATCGCCAGGGGAGGCTGGCTTGCCGTTCCGTGCGATCGCTGCCAGTTGGTCGCGAATCGCCGGCGACCCTTACAGGATAATTCGAGGATCGCGTTCAAAATCGATGACCCGTTTCGCCGCCATTGACTTCGAAACCGCCAACAACGCGCGCGACAGCGCCTGCGCGGTGGGCATCGTGATCGTCGAGCGCGACCGCATCGTCGATCGACTATATTCCTTGGTGCGTCCGCCGTCGCGCGAGTTCCTTTTCACGCACATTCATGGCTTGACCTGGGAGGACGTCAAGGGCGCGCAGCCTTTCTCTGCGGTATGGGCC
>JAYRNU010000076.1:0-9138 GCA_041912015.1 Thiobacillus sp.
TCCTGGATTCCCTGCCGGATCGTCGGCGCGCCCCGCGGGCCGCGCGCGGGGAACAGAATTTCGGCGAGTACAAGCTGGATGCGCTCTGGCTGCCGGCGTTCCGTGGCGCGCAGCTCCCCGACCTTAACAGTGTCTGGAGCCCGATCAACCAGAGTACGGGCGAGGTGATCGGCATCGCATCCACCCCGGCGATCTCGAACCTTGTCAAGACTGCCAAGATCAACCAGACGCAGAATGAATTCGGCTATGGCGATGGCGGCGGCGGGGTGAGGCTGACCCGCACGGGCGACGCCTTCGACCTGGGGTTGACCCTGGCGCGGACGCGACAGTCGCTGCCGTACTATACCGTCGACACCATCGAGCCTTCCCTCACGGCCACGCATCCCTACAACAACTTCGCCGGTGCAGACGCCGAGTTCGTCACGGGCGCTTATACCTGGCGCATGGAACTGGGTTATACCGGGCATGTGCCGGCAACCCTGCCCAATGCCGCAACGATCTACACGAGCGCAATCGACTGGGTCGGGGCGGTGGAATTCTTCCCGGGCGGCAAGGATACCCGGGTCAACCTGCAAATCCTGGGCCACACGTTGCAGACGGGACAGTCCGTGCTCGAACTCGACGAGTACTATGGCGTGAACGGTGAAATCAAGACGACCTTCGACCAGGGGCGCTGGAGCGGCGGGATCAAATTCGCCAGCGGCCTGAACGTGAACAATGTCTACATCGGCCCCACCGTCTCCTACCTCGGCTGGGATAACCAGGAAGTCTACGCTGCCGCCTATTATTTCAATGGCGACGACGGCACCCTCTTCGGCTTCCACAAGGATCATTCCTACCTTGCGTTGGGATGGCGCAGCACATTCTGAACGATCGAGCCGCTGCGATGCTGAAATCATGGAGCAATGGCAGCCGCATGCTGCCGCCCTGGCTGGCACTTGCCATCCTGCTCGGCATTCAGCTCGTTTCGCTTCCGTTCCTGCTGAAGCTGCAATTCAACAACGCACCGGACATCTACTCGCCGCCGGACTCTCCGGTCATCCAGCTGCGTCAATCGCTGTTCAAGGAATTTCCCAACGACGAAACCGTCATCGCCCTGTTCGAGGGCGATGCGCTGTTTACGCCTGAATTTCTGAGTGCACTTGACCGCGCTGCGCGGAAGATGGCTGCGCGTCCTGAAGTCGACCGGGTGCTGACGGTGACCACGGTCGAGCATGTAGACACCACCGAAGATGGCTTTGCGGTGTCATTGCTGGTCGATCCCAGGAAACTGAAGACACGCACGCCAGAACAATGGAAAGCGCGTGTTCTGTCTGACGCCTTCGCTCCCGGCTTGATCGCTTCGCGTGACGGTCGCGCCGTGGCGCTGGTGGTTCGTCCCAAAATCTTGGCCAACAGTCCGGCGCGTCGCGATATCGAAGCCGCGCTGGTCGAGGTTATCGCTACGGAGCAGCTCTCGTCCTATCACACGGCGACTGCAGGCACGGTCGCTCAGACCGTTGCGGAACTGCGCTCCCTCAAACGGGACAGTTCGCTTTTCATTCCGCTTACCGTAGCCATCGGCCTGTTGCTGATGTGGTGGGTCGTCGGACGGGTACGGCCGGTGATCGTAGGTGGACTGGCCATGGGAACGGTTGTGTCGGCCAGCGTCGCAGTGCTCGTAATGACCGGCCAGCCCTATACGCCGATCACCGCGATGATCCCGACATTGATGGCGGCCTATACGACCGCCACGCTGCTGCATCTCTATGCGGCCATCCAGCGTGCGCGCATTGCACTCCTGCCGCGACCGCAACGCATCGCCCGGGCACTGAAGGAGACCTTCGTTCCAGGTCTGTTTAACGTGCTGACGACGGGAGCGGGGCTGCTGAGCTTGTTGTGGGTCAACATTCCACCCGTGCAGACATTCGGACTGTCGGGATCCATCGGCACGCTGATGGTGTTCTTCGTCGTGTTTATTCTGGTGCCGCCCATCCTGCTCAAATGGGACACCCCGCGCTGGCCACGCCGACGTTCCGGGCTCGCCCATGCCCGCCACATCGCCGCAGCGGTGGCCGTATTCAGTTTGCGGAATTCGAAAGCCGTGCTGACGACCTCAGTTCTGCTCATACTCGCTACCTTGCCGCTCGTGCTGCAGGTCAGGGTGGAATCGAATCTGCTCGAGTTTTTTGCGCCGGAACACAGCATCAGCCGCAGTACGGCGCGAGTGGAAAGCAAGCTGTCAGGCGTCACCGGGCTGGAAATCGTGCTGACTTGCAAGACCCGCGATGCACTCAAGAATCCGACCACGCTGGCCCAGGTCAAGGCTTTGCAGATCTGGCTGGAGCAGCAGCCTGAAATCGACCGCAGCTTTTCGCTGGTCGACGTACTGGAAGAAATGAACAACGCATTCAGCGGCGAAGACCTTGGCGACAAGGCTCTGCCAACGGATCCCAAGCTGATCGAGCAGCTGCTGCTGATTTACGATGGCAAGGACCTGTATGAACTCGTCAACCGCGAATTCCAGCGGGGCCGCGTTGCTCTCAGCCTCAATGTCCATGGGGCCAACCAGATCAGTCGGGTGATCGATCGGATCCATGTGCACCTTGCCAAACACCCGATTAGCGGCGTTGATACGCAGTTTTCGGGCTACGGAAAGATGTTTGCGGACCAGACGGACCATATCGTCAACGGCCAGATCAAGAGCTTTGCATCGGCATTCCTGCAAATTTTCCTGCTGATCGCATTATTGTTCCGCTCGGTCCGGGGTGCCCTGATCTGTCTGATTCCGAACCTGGCGCCGCTGTTCTTCGTCTTCGTGGTCATGGGGGCAACGGGAATCGCACTGGACGTCGCGACCGTGCTGATCGCCGGCATCATCCTCGGCATTACCGTGGACGACACGATCCACCTGTATCACGGCTACCAGCACCGCATTCGCCATGGCGTCAGTCCGGTGTTCGCCATCATTCGCAGCGTCGAAAGTTCGGGACGCGCGGTGATCGCCATTTCGATCGTGCTGATCGCGCAGTTCAGCCTGCTGGGTCTTTCCGATTTTCGCCCGACGGCGCACTTCGGCATGCTGTGCGCCTTGGGATTGCTTGCTGGCCAGGTGTTCGAATTGCTGTTGATGCCTGCCTTGCTGGGGTTGCGCCATCGCGTTGGCAAGGCTGTGGCCGGGAACTGAGCCACATTATTTCAACCCGATCTTCGCCATCAGGTCATACAGCGTGGGCCGGGTGATGCCGAGAAGTTCGGCCGCCTGGGCGATGCTGCCGTCGCTTTGCGCGAGCGCGCGGCTGACGGCCTGGCGCTCGGCATTTTCGCGCGCCTGGCGCAGGTTGATCGGCTGCGGCTCGGTA
The DNA here is from genome assembly GCA_041912015.1 of Thiobacillus sp. Lineage (GTDB taxonomy): Bacteria > Pseudomonadota > Gammaproteobacteria > Burkholderiales > Thiobacillaceae > Thiobacillus. The sequence goes on from JAYRNU010000076.1 coordinate 3,342, forward strand.
TGGCCGGGTTGGAGTCCGAGGTCGGCGGCGGTGATCTGGCTGCCCTCGGCCATGATGGCGGCGCGCTTGATCAGGTTTTCCATCTCGCGCACGTTGCCGGGCCAGCCATGGGCCTCGAGCGCGCCCAGCGCATCGGCCGTGAAGCCCTTGAGGCTGCGCCCGAGCTCGCGCGCATACCGCTCGAGAAAGGCCTGTGCCAGCAGCACGGCGTCACCGGGCCGTTCGCGCAACGGCGGAATGTTGATGGAGATTTCCGAGAGCCGGTAATAGAGGTCCTCGCGGAAGCTGCCTTCGCGGATCATGGCGCCGAGGTCGCGATGGGTGGCGCAGACGACGCGTACGTCGACCGGGATCTCGCCGCGGCCGCCCAGGCGCTCGATCACGCGCTCCTGCAGGAAACGCAGCAGCTTGGCTTGCAGCGGCATCGGCAGGTCGCCGATCTCGTCGAGGAAGAGCGTACCCTCGCTGGCGTATTCGATCTTGCCGATGGTCTGCTTGGCGGCGCCGGTGAACGCGCCCTTTTCGTAGCCGAACAGTTCGGATTCGAGCAGGGTGTCGGGAATCGCCGCGCAGTTGATGGCGACGAAGCGCTTGTGGGCGCGCGGCGACAGGTCATGCACGCCGCGCGCCAGCACTTCCTTGCCGGTGCCGGACTCGCCGAGCAGCAGCACCGTGGCGTTGGCCGGGGCCACCTTTTCCACGGTGCGACAGATCTTCAGCATCGGTTCGCTCGCGGTGATCAGACCCTTGAGCGCGGATTCCCGCTGGCGGGCTGCGAGCTGGCGGTTTTCCTGCTCGAGCGCATGCAGGTGCAGGGCCCGGGCGATCATCAGGGCCAGCACGTCGGGGTCGAACGGCTTCTGGAAGAAGTCGTAGGCGCCGAGGCGGACGGCTTCCACGGCATTGCCGCGATCGAGGTTGCCGGTCACGACGATGACCTTGGTGGCGGGCGCGAGCGACAGGATCTGCTGCAATGCAGCCAGTCCTTCGGTGGCGCCGTCGGCATCGGGCGGCAGGCCGAGATCGAGCAGCACCACTGGCGGTTCGTGGCGGCGCAGTTGGGCGATGGCGCTGTCGCGGTCGCTTGCCACGATCAGTTCGTAGTCTGCAAGGCTCCACTTGAGCTGCTTCTGCAGCCCGGGATCGTCTTCGACTAGCAGTATCTTTTGTTTGGCGTCGCTCATGCGGCGTCTCCTCCAGCACTCACATTATTGTCCATCGGCAGGCGGATGCGGAAGCGGGTGCCGCTGCCGGACGTGCTTTCGACGTCCAGTTGTCCGCCCAGTGCGCGGATGGTCTCGCGGCATTCGTAGGCACCGATTCCCATGCCCGCGCCCTTGGTCGAATCGAACGGCTGAAACAGGCGCGTGCGGATGAATTCCTCGTCCATGCCGCTGCCGGTGTCGACGACTTCGACGATGGCCTGCCCGGACGATTCGTAACCGCGCAGCGTGACCTGGCCGGTCGAAGGCGTCGCCTCCAGTGCGTTCTGCAGCAGATGTCCGATGGCGCGGGTCAGACGTTCTCGTTCGGCCTGCACCCGCAGTCCCGCGGGCGGCAGATCGATCTGCGGCCGCAGCTTGAACGCCTGCTTGCTGGCGGCGGCGTCGGCCAGCACGTCGGCCAGCGCCACCGACTGCGAGCGGGTTTCGTCGCTACTGCGGCGCAACTGCGTCAGCACCTTGTTCATGCGCGTGACGGCGCTCGCCACCGTTTCCAGCATGTCGGCCTGGAACTCGGGGTTGTGCTGGTGCTTTTCGGCGTTGGCCAGCAGCAGGGACAGCTGGGCGACGAGATTCTTCAGGTCGTGGATGATGAAGGTCGTCGTGCGGTTGAACGACTCGAACTGGCGCGCCACGATCAGCTGGTTGGACGCGCGCATCTGCGCCAGATGGGCGGCGGCCTGGCGCGCCGCGACCTTGAGCAGGTCGCTGACTTCCCAGTTGAAGGTGATGTCGCCCAGTGCATGCTTCAGAACGACGAAGCCGAGCAGTTCGTCGTGCAGCATCAGCGGCACGACGAGCCAGGCATCGTCGGACTGGCGGATCCAGGCCGGCGCCTCGAGGTCGCCGTAGAGGTCGCGGCGGGCATTCATTTCATCCAGGTCGACCACCCATTGCTTGTCGGCCAGCCACCGGATGAATGGCGTGTCGGCCGGCTCGGTGCCGTCGAACCCGGCCCAGTTCCAGTGGCTGGCGCGCTGGTAGCCTGCGGTGCCTTCGCGCATCCAGAGCGCCCCGCCTGGACATTCGAGGAGCCGGGCCAGCGCCTCGACCGCGCGTTCGCACAAATGCTCGCCGGGCTGGCCCTCGGTCAGGGTGCGGGTGAAATTGAGCCAAGCTTCGCGATAGTCGTAGCGGTAGCTGAAGAAGTGCTTGGAGATGAACACCCGCAGGCGGGCGCGCAGCGTCCCCGAAAACATCAGCAGCACCAGCAGCATGGCGGCGGCGAAGAAGAAGACGGTTTGCACCACCTCGCCCCATTCGCCGCCGAACAGCCGCAGGTAATAGCCGGCACCCGCCATCAGCAGCAGGTAGATGCCGGCCCCGAGCAGGCTGGTCGTGTGGAAGGCGATGCTGCGCGACAGCCCGACCGGCGCGGCCCATTCCGGATTGCGTGCCGCCGAAACGGCGATCAGCGGCGTCACGAGCGCGGTCACGTAGCCGCGTGCGGCCCAGACCTGGGCATCCATCGCGTTGAACAGGGCGGCGTTGGCGTACAGATAGAAGTCGTAGACGAACAGGCCGCCCAGGCCCAGGCACAGAAACTTGATTGCCCAGCGATCTTCCGGGCGGGTGCTGCGATAGACCTGCTCGACCAGCACCAGACCGATCACGGTCAGCAGCACCCGCCCCAGATTGCCGGCCCAGCTCGCGAGCACGGGCTGGGTGGGCGCGATGAAGGGATAGAGGCTGGCACCGAGCAGGCCACCGACCAGCACGACAGTCAGCAGGCGGATCAGCCGCAATGGGGCAGGCAACGGCGTGCCCGGCGACAGGCGAAGATTCAGGATATGCAGCAGCAGGCCCAACCAGGCGCCGTTGCGGGCGACCTCGACGGCGAGTCCCAGGATCGGCGGCACCCGGCCCAGGGCTGCGAACGCCGACAGCACGGCCCAGACGGCCGTCAGGCCGGTGGCGAGGACCAGCAGACGTCCCTGGGATCTGCGCTTCCAGCTGGCGACGATCAGGCCAGACAGGCCAAAAAAGGCCGCGGCCGCGACGCCATAGCCGAGGGCGGCGAGGAGGAACAGGCTGTCAGACACGGTAGCTTCCGGGTCGAGCCAACGCGCTTCGCTGCGCCGAGGACATTGTCGCACTGCCCCTCGGCGGGCGCCTGCTCAGCGGATTCGGACTTGCGGTGGCGACATGAGTATCAGGCATGGCCGGATGCGGTCAGCGCACGCCCTTTCCCCACAGCACCACTTGCGCAGTCTGGAACAGGATCATGAAATCCAGGAAAAGGCTGTGGTTCTTCACGTAGTACAGATCGTACTGCAGCTTGTGCATGGCATCCTCGTCGGTCGCCCCGTAAGGGTAGCGCACCTGCGCCCAGCCGGTGATGCCGGGCTTGACGGTATGGCGGACCCCGTAATACGGAATTTTCTGGATCAGGTCCTGCACGAAATAGGGCCGTTCGGGGCGCGGGCCGACGAAACTCATGTCGCCGAAAAAGACATTGAAGATCTGCGGCAGCTCGTCGATGCGGGTGCGCCGGATGAAGCGCCCGGTGAGCGTGATGCGGCTGTCGTTCTGCTTGGCCCAGCGCGGCTTGCCGTCCTTCTCGGCGTCGACGCACATGCTGCGGAACTTGAGGATGGTGAAGCTGCGCCCACCCTGTCCGACGCGCTCCTGCCGGTAGAGGACCGGGCCGGGGCTTTCCAGTTTGATCATCAGGGCAGCGAGCGCCATGATCGGCAGCGTGACCAGCAGCATGGCCGTGCTGACCAGCAGGTCGAACAGGCGCTTGACCGTGTCGCGCACGATGCCCTGGTGGAAGCCTTCTGCCAGGATCATCCAGCTTGCGTTCATCGAGTCGATCTGCAGATGACCGTTCTCGCGTTCGAAAAAGCTCGACAACTCGACGATGCGAACGCCGCGCAGCTTGCATGCCAGCAGGTCCTGGACCGGCATGCCGCCGCCCCGGCGGTCGCGCACGGCCAGTATGATTTCATTGATCTGCAGCCGCGCCGCCAGGTCGGGAAGGGACTCCCGGGTGTCGACAATCCGCGCATGATCGACGAAATGATGACTGCCGCCCATGGGCAGGTAGCCGATCACCTGCGTGCTGGTGGCGTGGCCGCGGTTGGCCAGCAGCGATTCGACATGCGCGGCACGGCTGCCGGTACCGAGCACCAGGGCGCGGGTCTTGAGTGTCCCGGCGCGGGCCCAGCGGATGAACAGTGCGCGGCTCAGCAGGATGCCCAGCAGGGCCAGGCCGAACGACAGCAGGAAGGCGCCGCGGCCGACCAGCAGCGCGGGAAAGAAATAGAACAGCAGGCTCATGACCACCAGGCCCAGCCCGAAACTCAGGCCGAGACGCTGCAGCAGCGCGCGGACGCCGCCCTGCCATTCCAGGTCATAGAGTCCGCTGGCAGTCATCAGGCCCAGCATGACGACCGCAAAGGTCAGCGCCTTGGGCAGCAGGGGATCGAGGCTGGAAGGGATGATGCCGCTGTCAATGAAGCGTGCGTTGACCCCGACGAAAACCGCGCCGCCCAGGATCAGCGCTTCGATCAGCACCAGCAGCAAGAGGTTCAGGGGCACGTAGTGCCGGAAAAATCGGATCACGTCCGTTCACTCGGGAATTTGATGTGAACTTGTCCAGCATCATCCATGCCAGATGATGCTGCAATGATTATTGTCAAAGCAGTGCGCGCACCTGGGGCAGGCGAAGGCGGCGGGGGCTGCCGTCAGCCAGCAGTCGCTTCATGTTGCGCAGTTCTGCTGCGGGGTAGACGACAACATCGATCGCAGCCCGCGGGTCGTCGATGATGAAGCGCGGGTAGGTTCGGCCTGCGGCATCGGCTGGCCGGTGCTCGCCGGCCTGGTAGCGGGTGCTCAGGCGCATCAGCAGGAATTCGACATCCTTCTGGTCGTCGGTGAAGAGTTGCAGGTTGATGTCGGCATGCGGTCCGGCCGTGCCGGTGAGGACTGGACCGGTCAGATGGGGATCGAAGTCCGCGAACCGCTCCATGTATTCAATAGCCATGCGCCTCAATCGCTCAAGCTGCGCGCGCGTTTCATCGGCCTGGTAGAGCGCCTGGTAACTGCGCAAGGCTTCTTCGATCTGCTGGTTGTCGGGCAGGTTGCCGCTGTCGGGTGCGCCGAGCTGTCGTGCTGCCTTGCGCTTGGCGCTGCCATAGTCGAGATTGCCGTCCTCCGCCAGCATGCGCGCAGCGGCATGCGCGATGCGGCGGCGCATGTCCTGATGTTTCATAAGGATGTTCCTGCAGGAAAAGGAACGGGTTTGGCCGGCGCCGGTTTCGGCGGGGCGGCCGGGGCAGGTTTGGCAGACGGGAGCGGTACCGTAAAGGGCTGGGCGTCATGCGGCCTGGCCGGCGGGACGGGGAGGTCCGTCCCGGTATTCCAGCCAGCGACCGGCGTCTCTGGCGGCGGGAATTCCTGATAGAAATGCTCAACCATCCCGGCATCGTTGCTGCCCAGCAGGTCTCCCACCAGTTCCCCCAGGACCGAGTCGGGCAGCCGTGCCCCGGTTTCCGGATCGATCTTGACCGAAACGATGCCTGCAGGCATGGCCCAGCCATTTTGCGGGGCACCCCTGAGTGCCGTGTCCA
>JAYRNU010000077.1:0-1735 GCA_041912015.1 Thiobacillus sp.
CCTGCCAGCCCCTCGGCATTGGCGGAAAACTCGCCAAGCCAGTGCATGTGGCCCGGTCGCCAGTCGAGGACGCCGATCTGGCGGGGCGTGGCGAGAAAGATCAGTCGGTGGTCGAGCATTACAGCGGCAGGTTTCCGATCAAGTCGTAAATCGGCAGCAGCACGGAAACCAGGATGCCACCGAGCAGCAGGCCGAGGACCACGGTCAGCAGTGGTTCCAGCACCCTGAGGCCGTTCTCGATCGAATCGAGCACTTCCCGGTTGTAGAAAACGGTCACGTTGTCCAGGGCTTCGTCGAGCGCCCCGGTAGTCTCGCCCACGCGCAGCATGCGGATGACCAGCGGCGGAAACAGGGCCATTGTCTGAAAGCTCTCGGACAGGCCGCGCCCGTCCGCGATCATCTGTGCGGCACGGTGGATGCTTGCTGCAATTTCCCGATTGCCGGCGACATTCTCGCCCGCACGCAGCGCGTCGAGCACCGTTACGCCGGAGCGGTACATCATCGCCAGCGTATTGGTGAAGCGCGACAGCACGATCTTCTGGATGACCGGCCCGATGATCGGCAGCTTGAGCTGGGTGCGATGCCACCAGTCGCGCCCCGATTCATTTTTCTTCACCCACAGCGGCAAGCCGACTCCCACCGCCAGGGCCAGCAGCACGGCGATCAGCCAGTAGGAGCGCAGCGCACCCGACACGGCCATGAGCACCAGCGTGGGCAGCGGCAGGCTCACGCCCATGGTTTTGATCAGGGTGAGCACCTGCGGCACCAGATACACCAGCAGAAACAGGATGGCGGCGCCGACGACGACCAGCACCATCGCCGGGTAGATCATGAGCCGCTTGGCCTTGGCAGCGACTTCCTCCTGCCATTTCAGCGATTCCGCGAGCCGTTCGAATACCGCATCGAGCAGGCCGGTCTGCTCGCCCGCCCGCACACTGTGGACGAACACGGCGCCGAAAACCGCCGGGTGCGCCGCCAGCGCCTGCGACAGCACCTTGCCGCCTTCGAGATCCTCCAGCAGCGCGGTCAGCACATCGCGAAAGCCGCGTTTCTCCATGGTGTCGCGCAGGTCTCGCAGCCCATCGAGCAGGGGGATGCCGGCGCGCGTGATGTAGCGCATGTGGATGCAGAAGGTCACCAGATCGCGCCGGGTGACCCGCTCACGACCTTGCGGCGCGTATTGCCGCGACAGTTCGGACAGCGTGATGAGGTCGAGTCCCATGCGCTTCAGGCGCAGTTCGAGGTCGACGTCGTTGACGGCCGAGAGGGTCCCCTTAACGCTGCGGCCGGTCTGGTCGATGGCGCGGTAGTCGAAGAAGGGCATGGTTAGACCTGCCTCGCTGCGGATTCGCCATGTTGCTTTGGCGTCGCGGCAGCTTCGCTTTTCGCCTGCGGGATGCGAACGCGCTGTTTCGCCTGCGGGCGAGATACTTTCTTTTGCGTGGCCAAAAGAAAGTATCCAAAGAAAAGGCCACCCCTGGTGCGTCGGCCTGCGGCTCCCCTGCGATGCTCGCCAAACGGGGCGGCACGGGAACTCGCCCTGGCGGGCTCAAACACCCCGTGCCTTCTCCCCCCGTCCGGCTGCGCTTCTCGGCGACACACAAGGGGCCACTTAACGGAGGCCTGTACTTGGACACGACCGGCCAGTGCGTGCGACAGATTGGTTTTTGTCCCCTTCAGCGCTGCCGATTGGGTGCGTGCGGACGGGGGAAAAGCGGAACCGTGTCCGAGCTCC
>JAYRNU010000078.1:0-7151 GCA_041912015.1 Thiobacillus sp.
GACGCGTTCGCCCCAAACCTGAAAGCTGGAACATGTCAACCAAGAAGACCGGACCGACCCTTGCCGCATTGAACGCACAGATCGCCGCGCTGCAGGCGCAGGCCGATGCGCTGCGCAAGAAGGAGGTCGCGGATGTCGTCGCAAAGATCAAGGACGCGATCTCGCACTACGGCCTGACGGCCGCCGACCTTGGTCTCGCAACGGGTGCCCGCAAGAATGCGAAGTTACCCGCAGCGGGCGGCGACAAGTCGGCCGCCAAACGGCGCAAGAAGGCCGGACCAAAGCCAGCGGCAAGGACAGTGAAGTTCAAGGACGACCAAGGCAACACATGGGGCGGCATGGGCAAGCGGCCGGCATGGTTCAAAGCTGCCTTGGCTTCAGGCAAGACATCCGAGGAATTGCTGGCGAAGAGCTGAGCCCTGCGCGCCGAATTCGGGTGCCCGAGAGTTGGCCTTGGCCGTCATTTCGCAGGTGCTTAAAGTTCCTCTTTGACCTTCACGACGAAACGGGCACCTGTGGCACGGAACGCCTCCATCGATACGTGTCGAGCATGGCTGCTGACATCCATCTGATCGTGCATCTATACGAAGCAGTAGGCGGAACTGCTTGGCATCAACCAGCTCTCCGGCCGCCTGACGATGTCGTGTTCTTCGCTATGGGTCGAGACGGACCGAAGGATGTTGTCAGAAGTCGCGACCTGGTAGCAGTCCGGATGCTCTCAGCTTGCGCTGAAGCTTCTTCTTCAGTGCATTCATGAGAACCGGGCTTAGGCAAGTCGCGACCACCGCGGTCACACCCGAAGTTGTCTTGAACGTGAGCGCTTCACGACCTTTGTGTCGGACCAACTTGGCCGAATCTTCCATCCTTGCCTTCCGTAAGCAGCAGGTTTATTGCAACTCGTGTTGCCGGGTTCGGGAACAACAGGCAGATCACACACGATCGGACAACCGTTCACTACGAAGATCAGCCCTGCAGCGAACGGTTCGCGAGGTACCTGGATGGCGCTAATGGTTCATGAACCATGAACCATGAACCATGAACCATGAACCATTGGGGTGTCGGAACTGTACTGCTGAGTGAGGATAACAGCCAGTCTAGTTTGAGTACCGCCGTACCTGGCAGCTTGCGCTGAAGAACGTAGCGAGATTCCTGGAGCTGGTTCAGCAGCCTACTGGCGAGCTTTCGCTGCTCGGTCATGCGACGCGGGTCTTCTGTCAGTGTTCCGGGATATGAACCGGCCGCTGGCCACATAAGGGAGCCGAATTCCCGGGCGCGAATCCAGCCAAACCGCGATATCCAGTGCAGTGCGGTATTGGCTTGCAAATCGGCGGCGGGTAGCGCGAGGTCGGGTTCGGACATCGAAGAGAACTTAGGAAGGAGCCGCAAGTTATTGCCGCGACTGATATTCAGGTCGGCGACTGACCGGGCGACAGATGGGGAGCGATCCGTCGCTGAGGGTTCGACCGGTCGCTACAGAGGAAAAGGAGGTGGAGACGGTGGGCCGGCTGCCCGCAAAGTGCGACCTTGCTATGGGGTCCCGGGCGTGTTCGCAAGCCCCGTTCAGTCGTTCTGCCCTTGCAAGGTATGTTGGCCTGCGGCCCGAGAGGCGTTCCAAGAGTACGCGGTAGTCGTGCTGGCAGGCTTCCCGAAGGCGGCGTTGGGTGGTACCAATGGTGGCCATGGTGTGAGGTCAGGTCGGTATCCAGTGGTGCAGTTGGGTGGCTCGCGGTGCAGTTTGAGTGCTACCCCGCGCCGGAGTCCCGCATAAACCCAACTTCAAGACGAGCGACCCGATTCTCCGGCGCTCGTCAATTCAGGTCCAAGTTGGCATGGCGTCGCTTGCCAGGATCGAATTCCACGCTGCCGGGATAGCGCTGCGTTCCGGTGGGACGCGGGCGTCAATGATTCTTTGCGACGGGTGGTGGCGGGAGGCGGCAGGGGCCGGTGATGGTTCACCGGAGGGGTGGCTCGCTGCGCTCGCGGTGGGGTGTAGCTCGCTGCGCTCGCGGGTCCCAGGCGCTCGCTTCGCTCGCGCGGAAGGCCCGACCGGTGTGTGGCGCTCGCGTGGCTCGCGCCAAGTCGCGCTTCGTGGTCGGACGGTTCCGGCTGATCGGTGTTCCGGCTGTCTGCGCGTTGCGCTGATGGCGCGATGCGAGGTTGCGGCGCATGGCCGGCAGGCAAACCCAATTCAACCCGACCGAACCCCAGCGGCTTCCCCGCCGGGGTCGAAATGAAGAAGACCGAATCGAGAATGCGCCGCAACACAAACCCAATCCAGGACGGCTGGACTGAACTCCGGCTTCACCGCACAAGCCGAAGATTGGATGTGCGGATCGACGGTGCGCCTTCGCTGGTTCTTCGACAAGGATGTTCCGGCACGACTCAGGCTGGCATGGCTGGGCGATGAATGAGGATTGGCCTGATGGCGCCTTCGTGGGTTGCGAGTCAGAAGGTCAGAGTCGATGGCGATGCGGTGGCCGAAGTGCTTTGGGGTTGCGTCACGGCTGCACGAACTGTGGATCGCGTTCTACCGGTACGGCGTGATCCGGCGTAGGTGGTGTGCGGAGGTTGGAGGTTCGGCTCGTTGGCCCGGCCGCAGAGTGTGGCTAAGGTTGGGGGAGGCGAAGCGAAGACCGCCCTCCATCGTCGTGCTTGAACGATCGGATCGGCCGGTTGGCGTGTCGGCGCCGATCCAAATCTGAGCCACCGTGCCGACCGAATATTGAGCCAGGGGTGGAGGCCGGTCTTGAGATGACCGGCTGTGGATAAGTGTAGGTCGCGAGCTGGTTCGTCAGGCCCTCCGAGGTTGCTTGGATCGCGCGGGGCAAGACGCGCAGGGCGTAGCCCGTAGCGGCTTTCCCCGCGCGGCGGCCGCTCAGAACGGGTCGGTGCCCTCGGTCGGTTTCGGGCCCTTGCGCCCCTGCTCACGGGCCTTGATGCGCCGCTTGGCCTCGGCCGTGCTGCGGCTGAAGCGGATGGACTCGTTGCCGGTCTCCACGATGTGGCAGTGGTGGGTCAGGCGGTCGAGCAGCGCGGTGGTCATCTTGGCGTCGCCGAAGACGCTGGACCACTCACCGAAGTCCAGGTTGGTGGTGATCACCACGCTGGTGTGCTCGTACAACCGGCTGAGCAGGTGGAACAGCAGCGCCCCGCCGGTCTGGCTGAACGGCAGGTAGCCCAGTTCGTCCAGGATGACCAGATCCATGCGCAGCAGGCTGGTGGCGATGCGCCCGGCCTTGCCCTCGGCCTTCTCCTGCTCCAGCGCGTTGACCAGGTCGACCGTGGAGTAGAACCGCACCCGCTTGCCGTGCTTGGTGATGCCCGAGATGCCGATGGCCGTTGCCAGGTGCGTCTTGCCGGTGCCCGGCCCGCCCACCAGCACCGCGTTGTGCGCGTCGTCGGTGAAGGCGGTGGTTGCCAGGGTGGCCACCAGCTTGCGATCCACCGGCGAGACCTCGAAGTCGAAGCCGGCCAGGTCGCGGTGCACGGGGAACTTCGCTGTGTGCATCTGGTGGCTGACCGAGCGCATTGCACGGTCGGTGGCCTCGGCCTGCAGCAGATGCTCGATGAGCCAGCGCGAGGACTCGATGCCTGCGTTGCCGCCTTGCTCGACCAGATCGGCCCAGGCGCCGGCCATGCCGTGCAGACGCAGCGACTTCAACTCGACCAACACGTCAGGCTTCATGGCCGGCCTCCAAGGTGATGTCGCCGCCGTCGGCGGCACCATCGCCACGCAGGCGGTCGTAGCGGGCGGTGTCGGCCAGCGGCGGCGTGGCCACCTTCAACTGCGTGGCCGCCGTCGGCGGTGCCGGCTGCGCGTTCAGGCGCCCCAGCACGTTGACCACGTGCTCCACGCTCACCTTGCCCGGCGGCCCGGTCTCCAGCGCCAGCTCCACCGCCACCACCACCGCGTCCAGCCCGGCGGTGAGCACGATGGCCAGCACCTGTGCCATCACCCGGTCGCCACCCGGGTTGCGCAGCAGCCCCCGGCGCAGCCGCTGCAGCGCCTCGGGCATGTCGGCGAACGGCGCGCCGTTCCTCAGCGCACCGGGCTTCCTCTGCAGCAGCGGGATGTAGTGCTGCCAGTCGTAGCGGGTCTCCCCGGCGTTGCTCAACCGGTCGTGCCTGGCCACCACCTTGTCGTCGGCCACGATGACCACGGCAGCCGGGTACAGCCGCGTGCTGACCATCTGGCCGTACAGCTCGCACGGCACCGAGTAGCGGTTGCGTGCCACCGACACCAGGCAGGTGCTCGACACCCGGGCAGGCTTCTCCACGTAGCCGTCGAACGGTGTGGGCATGGGCATCAGGTGCGCGCGCTCATGCTCGAGCATCTCGGCCACGCTGAACTGCTCGTGCTCGGGGTGGCGCACCTCCTCCCACAGTGCACGGCACCGGTCGGCCAGCCAGGCGTTCAACTCGGTGAAGCTGCCGAACTTCTGCTTGGCCGCATCGATCCAGATGCGGCGCCGGCTGTCCTGCACGTTCTTCTCGACGACACCCTTCTCCCAACCCGAGGCCACGTTGCAGAAGTCCGGGTCGACCAGGTAGTGCGCGCACATCGTGGCGAAGCGCTCGTTGACGATGCGGCCCTTGCCCTTCTTGACCTTGTCGACCGCGGTCTTCATGTTGTCGTAGATGCCGCGGCGCGCCACGCCGCCCAGCGCCGCGAACGAGCGCGTGTGGGCATCGAACAGCATCTCGTGACCCTGGCTCGGGTAGGCCACCAGCCAGAACGCCCGCGAGGCGCACAGCTTCATGTGCGCCACCTGCACCCGGTAGTAGATGCCGCCCACCACCATCCCTTCCTCGCTCCAGTCGAACTGGTAGGCCTCGCCCAGTTCGAACGCCAGCGGGATGAAGGCGTTGGCCACCGCCGTCTGGCCTTCCTGCTCGCGCCAGGCGCGGATGAAGTCGGTCACCCGGCTGTAACCGCCGTCGTAGCCCGCACCCTTGATCTCGGCATACAGCGCCCGGGCCGTGCGTCGTTCGTGCCGCGGGCGCCTGCTGTCGGCCTTCAAGGCTTGGCGCAGCACCTCGTGAAACGCCGTCAACTTGCTGGGCTGATCACTGCGCCGGTACTTCGGCGGGCCATCGACCTCACCTTGCAGCCACTTCGAGATCGTGTTGCGCGACAGCCCCGTGATGCGCGCAATCTCGCGCACCGACTTCTTCTTGCGGCTATGCAACCGCCTGATCCTGCCAATCATGTCCATGGTGATCACTCCTCGTCCTCTGCTGCACAAAAAAGCAGCAGGGTAGGTTGCTCACCTGGCTCAGTTTTGGGTCGGCACAACCCTCAAAAGTGGCTCAGTTTTCGGTCGGCGCCAACAGTTCTTCACCTTTGCTGCCACGGTGGCCTACAGGCGAAGTCTGTCGGTGCTGGTGGGCGGGATGTGCGAGACCGACTACTCCGGCTATCCGGACTGCCGTGACAACACGCTCAAGGCACTGCAGGTGGCGATCAGCCTGGGGCTCGACGCCCCGATGGTCGTAGAGACGCCCCTAATGTGGCTGGACAAGGCCCAGACCTGGCGCATGGCGAAGGATCTGGGCGGTGCTGCGCTTGTGGAGTTGATCCGAACGGAAACGCACACCTGCTACCTGGGCGACCACACAACCCAGAACGCCTGGGGCTATGGCTGTGGGCAGTGTCCTGCCTGCGACCTGCGGCGCAAGGGCTACGAGATCTTCAACGCCACGGAGGCCGCATGAGCACCACCCCTCTTTCGCTGTCGGTGCTGCATGCCGCCAGCAGCCGGTTCGAAGCCGCCCGGCAGGTCGACATGCTGCCGGCCGCGCATCGATGCCGCAACCTGCACGGTCACGGGTTTACGGCCACAGCGTATGCCCGCGTGCCGGCGGACTGGGTGACCTACCCCGGCGGCGAGGTGGCGGCCCTGCAGCGACAGGTCGATCGCTGCGCCGGTCTGCTGAATTACGGGTTGCTCAACGACAAGGTGGCCCAACCGACCGACGAGAACCTGGCGCGGTGGATTCGTGGCCGGTTGGATGCCCCGGGCATTGATCGAGTGGCCGTGCAAAGCACCCCAAATCAGGGCGTCGAGGTCGACGCCCTCGATCATGCGCATGTGTGGCGGCGCTACCGGTTCCAGGCGGCCCATCGCCTGCCGCATGTGCCACTGGGCCACAAGTGCGGACGCCTGCATGGGCATGGCTTCGAAGTCATCATCCATGCCGACCAGGATCTGGCGGGAGCCGACCTGAGCATCGACTATGACCACCTGGACGACCTCTGGGCGCCGATCGCGGCGCAGGTCAACTACCGCAGCCTGAACGAGATCCCGGGCCTGGCCAATCCCACCAGCGAGATGATCTCGTCATGGTTGTGGGAGCGCTGGAAACCTGAACTGCCCGCGATGTCCTGGGTGACGGTCTACGAGACGGCGTCGTGCGGCGCGACCTACGACGGTGCCAACTACCGGATCTGGAAGGACTTCACCGTCGACAGCGCGGTGCAACTCCGCCACGCACCGACCAGTGATCCGAGGCATCGGGTCCACGGGCACACCTATACGCTGCGGCTTCATCTGGGGGCACCGCTGGACCAAGTCATGGGATGGACTGTGGACTTCGGGGACGTGAAGGCGGTTTTCGATCCGATTTTCAAGTCGCTGGATCACCACCCACTGCATGAACAGGCGGAACTGGCCGACGGCGACACGACGACGATTGCGCGCTGGTTGCATGAGCGCACCCGCCGCGAACTGCCCCAACTGTCCCGGGTCGACCTGTTCGAGTCCGAGGGCTGTGGCTCGCTGGTGGGCGTGGACTTGGCGGGACCTGCCTTGCCGGTGTAGGACATGACGTACTCGGTCAAGGAGATCTTCTACACGCTGCAGGGCGAAGGTCTGCAGATGGGCATGCCGGCAGTATTCCTCCGCTTTGCGGGCTGCAACCTGTGGACGGGGCGCGAGGCGGATCGGGCGTCGGCGGTCTGCCGCTTCTGCGACACGGACTTCGTGGGAACCGATGGGACCCTGGGCGGCAAGTTCGAGACGGCCGAACGCTTGGCTGACAAGATCGCGGCGCTGTGGCCTAAGGGCGATAGGCGGCATCGGCTGGTCGTGGCAACCGGCGGCGAACCACTGCTGCAGGTCGACCGTGCACTGATCGATGCGCTTCATGCA
>JAYRNU010000079.1:0-3469 GCA_041912015.1 Thiobacillus sp.
AACCCCGCCAGGTGCAGCGTGGGAAGACGATTCGCCAGCGCCGCGCGAGCGATGCGGTCGAGCACTGCGAGGAACATGGCGACCTCGTCGAACTGCGGCAAATCGATGCAGGGCGTCGGGTGCTCGCCGGACATCTCCACGCGCAGAATGAACAGATAGGCGCCCGCTTCGGCCAGTTCGTCGCGCAGTCCCGCCGCCGGCGTGGCGCGATCGTGCACCGGCGGCAGGTGCAGGCGCGCGTCCGTGGCATCGGGTAGCGCCACCTCGGCGCGGCTACGCATCAGCAGGCGCCGTTCCTGCTCGTCATCCGTCGCGACCTGCGAAACCGCGAAGCCTTCGGCCTCGAGCTCGGCCGTCATGGCCGCGGCCCAGGCGTCGAGATCGGGGCGCGACGCAGGCCCGTCCATCGCCGCGACCAGAACCGGATCGGGGGGGCCGTGCCAGACGGGCGCGCCGTCGCGGCGGCGATACAAGCCCAGGTTCCAGCGTGGGCATGGCTCGCCGGGATATTGCCGGCCCACGCTGCGCAGCACCACGCCGCCGGGAAAGCGCTGGCACAGCGCGCCCAGCAGCTGCTCGGCCCGCTGCGCCTTGTCGCCGCCGAGCGCCTGGTGCAGCCATTCCGGCGTCTGGGCATGGCGGTCGGTGAAAGTCGGCTCGGAGCCGACCCAGATCGCCAGGCCCGATTCGGCAATTCGCAGGTCGTGTCTGCGTACCGCCTCGTCGAATCCGTCAAACCCCGTCATCAAGACAATTCCCGATTTCCTTGCCGCCAGCGGTCGGCCCGGTCGCCTGGCCCATTGGGGTCAGCGCAGGTCCTGCGCGGGCTGGACGGCCTGCGCCGGCGCCTGCACCCTGATCTTGTGCGGGGCATGGGGATGCCAGCCCACCACGCCCAGCATGACGAAGAAGCCGACCACATAGCCCAGCGCGACATGCCAGCCGTTCCTGAGCCAGGCGCCGACCGAGCGCCCCTCGGGGAACAGGTTGGACAGGGCGACGCCGGCCGAGGATCCGAACCAGATCATGGAACCGCCGAAACCGACTGCGTAGGCCAGGACGCCCCAGTCGTATCCGCCCTGAGTCAGGGCCAGCGCGGTCAGCGGAATGTTGTCGAACACCGCCGAGACGAAGCCCAGCCCCAGGCTCGTATGCCAGGAGGCGGGAGGCAATTCCTCGACCGGCATCATGGAGGCGCAAACCACCAGCGACAGCAGGAAGATGCTGCCCTGGATCGCCTGCGGCAGCAGGCTCCATTCGGGTTTGCGTAGCGGCGCAGCCACGATCAGGGCGATCCAGACGGCCACCCCGAGGAACGGGAAGACATCCGAGAGCTCGGGAAAATGCGTGTTGACCACGATGTTGGTGACGATGGCGGTCGCCAGGATCAGCCCCACGATCGCGACCCGCATCCAGTCCACGGTGACGCCGGCGGGGGCGTCCCGCTGGATCGGCTGCCAGGCGTGCTGCTGGCGTGCAGCGACCAGGCCCGATACCAGCAGCGCGACGACTGCCGCGACATAGGCATGGACGACATCGAGCGGCGCCACGCCGTCGATCCACATCATGGTCGTCGTGGTGTCGCCGACGACCGATCCCGAGCCACCGGCATTGGAAGCCGCGACGATGGCTGCAAGGTAGCCGATGTGCACGCGGCGGGCGAAGACGCTGGCAGCCACGGTGCCGCCGATCAGCGCCGCGGCGATGTTGTCGAGGAACGACGACAGGGCGAACACCATCACGAGCAGAACGAAGGGGCCTTTCCAGTCGTCTGGAAGAAAGCGCGGCAGCACCCGCGGCACCCTGCTGTCCTCGAAGTGGCGCGCGAGCAGCGAAAAGCCGAGCAGCAGGCCCAGCAGATTGGTCAGCACCACCCATTCATGTTCGAGATGGGCAAACCAGCCCGACACGCCGGTGCCTTCCCGGAAGCCGGTGAAGCCGATCTTGTAGAGGGAGATCGCGGCCAGCCCGCCGAGCGCTACCCACAGCGTGTGGCGGTGGAGCAGCGCGACGCCCAGCAGGGTCAGCGCGAACAGCAGGAATTCGACCTGGATGCCGAACAGCCTCGGAGCCGCACCGGCCAGGGGCGCGGCATGAACGGGCAGGGCGACCAGGAGACCGATGACGAGGGAGCGCCAATGCGTGTTCATTGCGAGGGGCCTTGGGGGTTGAAGGGGGAAGCTACTTGACCAGCGTGACCGGGCGGTCGGTCAGGTGCAGCACCTTTGCCGCGACCGAGCCGAGCAGCAGTCCGCCCAGGGCGGTGCGGCCATGGGAGCTCATGACGATCTGGTCGCATGCCAGTTCGTTCGCGAGTCTGACGATGGTCGCGGCGATATCGCCCTGCACGACATGTTCGGCAAGGCGCGCCCCGGTTGTTTCGAGGATCGCCCGCGCCGGGGCGATCGATGATTCGCCCCATTCCTTCTCGATTTTCTCGAGTTCCTCGGCCTTGATCATGCGCCTGACCATCCAGTCGTCACCGCGCGGCTGCACGTTGAGCAGATCGACCTGCAGGTCCGGCACCATGGCCGCGATCGCCGCCACATGCCGGGCAGCGTGCAGCGAGCCTTCTGAACCGTCCACGGGAAGCAGGATCTTGCAGGGCATGCGGGCACCTCAATGTCGGGTCGGAAAGCGCAATCTTAAGGCTGCCAGCGGGAATCGATCCGGTTTTTTCATACGCCGCCACTGTGCACCAGCTCGTAGTACAGCTTCTCCAGCGCGTTCTTGTGCTGGGTTTCCTCATTGGCGAGATAGACGAACAGGTCGTGGATCGGACCGGGCTCGGTGCTCTCGGCCAGCGACTGATACTGCGCCATGGCGGTATGCTCCCGCCCCAGGGCATAGCGCAGCAGGGTCTGGTCGTCGGGGTGCTCGCCGAGGTCGGGCAGCAGCACGGCATCGGAAAACTTGCGATCGCTTGCCGGCGTCCGGACATGCGCACCGATCTGCTCGGCGATGTCGGGCCGTGCGGCGAGATCGGTGAACAGCTGATAGTGGCCGGCCTCTTCCGCTGCCAGTTCCTCGACCAGCCAGCGCAACCGCTTGCTGACACGGGGGATCAGGGCGGCATAGAAATCGCGCGCCGTCGCCTCGAACGAGGTCGCCACCTCGAGAATTTCCTTCAGGGTCTTGCTGGAACGGATGCGCTCGTAGCCGTGCGCCGTGCCTTCATGCTGGCTCATAGGTCTTGTCTGCCTGATTGACGGTTTGCCTCAGATGACGGTCGATGCTGGCCGCCACGCGGTGGCCGTCGGCGACGGCGTGCACCACGTCGGGACCGTTGACGATGTCGCCGGCCGCCCACAGCCAGGGCAGCGTGCTGCGTCCTTCGGTGTCGAGCTTGAGCCGACCGCGCGTCCATTCGAGCTGCTCGGTCAGGTCTTCGCCCAGCAGGGCATCGGCATCGCCCATCTGGCCGATCGCCTCGACGACCCACTGGCCGGGATGGATCTGCCTGTCTTCC
>JAYRNU010000080.1:0-10755 GCA_041912015.1 Thiobacillus sp.
CCAGGCGACATAGAGGGACAGATCGCGCCACGGCATGCCGACCATGGCCTGGCCGAGGTCGAAATAGGCGGCGCAGTGCAGGCTGACGCGCTCGATGACGAAGGCGGTCCAGATGCCGCCTTCGACGCGGTCGAGCACCTCGCTCACCGAGGCCATGCCCATCTTCGGCTGCGGCGCTTCGACGGCGAGCGCACGCTCCACCGCAACTGCGTCGAGCTGGCTGCCGCAGCGCGCGATGGCCTGTTCGATATCTTCGTGCGAGATGCGGCCGTTCGCGAGCTGCTCCCGGAAGTAGGCGCGCGGCATGTACAGGCTGCTGCCGGTGATGCGCGCCAGGGTGTCGGAGGCGTCCTGGAAGCTGTGGTCGAGAAGACCGAAGAAGGGGTTGACCGCGACGAAGTGCTTCAGCGGCCACAGCGGGGCGATGCGGGCACAGGCAGCGTCGATGCGGCGGTCGAGCTCGTCCGCGGATTCCTTTACGATGATGGCGTCGGTCATGTTCATGCTCAGGCTCCCTGTTTTTGAGTGGGTTGAAGCGGGGCAGGCCAGACGCGCTGCAATAGCCGGGTGATGTACACGTCGATGTACAGGCCGTTATAGAGGTGCAGGTACAGCGTGTCGCGCAGATTCGATCGTGCGGCCTTGACGAACTGCTGCATCAGCAACAGGCCGACGAAGGCGGCGATGGTCAGCGGCACGAGCACGGACTGGAAGGCGCTGGCGGCATCGCGCAGCGGCAGCACGCTGCCGTGCAGGGCGTGATCGAACAGCTCGTGCAGGATGAAGTAGGCCACGCACACGATGGCGCTGAGCCCGACGGCGCGCAGCTGCGCGGCGGCGCTGCCGAGCACGGTCGCGGTCTGCAGCATGAGCTGGCTCACCGCGATGGCGACGATGGTGCCGGCCGCGATGAGTGCCGGCTGTTGCTGCCAGGTCACGCCGAACGCAGCGCCCACGCCCAGCGCCATGGCGCCGGCGATGATCAGCGCGAGGAGCAACTGGCCCCACTGGAAGCCCTTCGACTCGTGGCGGATCACCGGCGCACGAAAGGCATCGACGCCGCTGCCCGAGGCGAGGAAGGCGTGGGCCTTGTACAGCGAGTGCGCGACGAGGTGCAGCATGGCCAGGCTGTACAGGCCGAGACCGCATTCCAGCAGCATGAAGCCCATCTGCGCCGTGGTGGACCAGGCGAGCGACACCTTGATGCTGGTCTGGGTCAGCATCACCAGCGAGGCCAGCGTCAAGGTCACCAGGCCGATGATCGCCAGCGCGGCCATTGCCGTGCCGGAGTGGGACATGATCGGGCTCATGCGGATGACGAGGAAGGCGCCGGCGTTGACGATGCCCGCATGCAGCAGGGCGGACACCGGCGTGGGCGCCTCCATTACCTGGATCAGCCAGCCGTGGAACGGGAACTGCGCCGACTTGAGCGCCGCGCTGACGACGATCAGCAGGCTCGCAGCCTGCAAGCCGGCGGGCAGCGCGCCTTCCATGGCAGCCATGCGTTCGAAGATCTCGCTGAACTCCAGGGTGTGCAGCGTCGAGCCGATCAGGAAGATCGCCAGCAGCAGGCTCACATCACCGATGCGGCTGGCGATGAACTTCTTGTGCGCCGAAAGCACCGCGGCCGGACGCTCTCGGTAGAACATCAGCAACTGGTGCAGGCACAGGCTGGTGGCAATCCAGGCGAGCGAGAACATCAGCAGGTTGCCGGACACGATCAGGGTCAGGATCGACGCCAGGGTCAGCGTGAGCCACTTGTGGAATCGGCCCTGATTTGGATCGCCATCGAGATAGTTGCGCGCGTAGCGCGACACGATGGCGCCGACGAAGGACACCAGCAGCAGCATGATCACGGTCACGCTGTTGACGTAGGTGCCGATGGAAAAGGCGCCGATGTCGCCGGGCAGCGCGAGGGAGAACAGCGTCCAGCTGTGGGGCGTGTCGAACAGCTGGGCGAGCGCCGCCGCCAGGGCACTGGCGAAGGCGAGCCACGCGGCGCCGATGTTCATCCGTGCCATCAGGTTAGGACGGCTGTTGGCGAGGCCGGCCGGCGTGAGGCCAACCAGCCAGAGCAGTGCGGGCGCGAACAGGACGAGGGCGGGAATGAATGAACTCAGTGTCGGTGGCATGGCCGGACTCCTTGCGGGTTGATCGACAGGGCGTCATTTCGACGTTCCGGCAACGAGTCTAAAAAATACCCGACTAATTTAATAATGAATTGTTTTCATGAAAATGATAGCCTTTTGGCAATAGATGACCAGAGGGCTCATCCCATGATGCATGTCAGCCTCCGCCAGCTTCGGACCTTCGAGGCCGTGGCCCGCATGAAGAGCTTTTCCCGCGCTGCAGAGGCGTTGCACGTCACACAGCCCACGGTGTCGAAGCAGATCCGCCTGCTGCATGAGGAAGTCGGGCTACCGCTGCTGGAGCAGATTGGCAAGAAGGTCTTCCTCACCGAGGCCGGCGAACAGCTCTATGCCACCTGCGCCGACTGGCTGGAAACCTGGGGCCGCTTCGAGCAGACGATTGCCGACCTGAAGGGCATCAAGCAAGGCCGGTTGCGGATTGCGGCGGTGACGACCACCAAGTACTTCATGCCGCGGCTGCTGGGTCCGTTCTTTGCGCAGTATCCGGGCATCGACATCGCACTGGAGGTGGTCAACCGCGACCGCCTGCTCGAACGCCTGGCGCGCAACCAGGATGATCTGTACGTCATGGGCGTGCCGCCGGAGGGACTGGACATCGAGCGTGAACCCTTCATGGAGAATCCGCTCGTGGTGCTGGCACCGGCGTCCCACCCGATGGCGCAGCGCAAGCGGATCCGTTTTCCGGAATTGGCCAATGAACCCTTCATCGTCCGTGAGCGCGGCTCTGGCACAAGGCTCACCATCGAGCGTGCTTTTCAGGAACGGAACCTTTCTCTGAAGATACGGATGGAATTGGGCAGTAACGAGGCGATCAAGCAGGCCGTAGCCGGCGGCCTCGGGTTGACGCTCTTGTCAAAAAGCACATTGAGCCTCGATCCGAGCCAGCAGGAGGTGGTCATCCTCAATGTCGAGGGGTTTCCCATCAAACGTTCCTGGTATGTGGTGCGCCCCCGGGGCAAGCAGCTATCGGTAGTGGCGAATGCCTTTCTCGAATTCTTGCGCACTCACGTGCAGCTGCTTGCACCGAAGCACTAGTACGCGACGAAGGAGTTCCAGTCGATGACCGCGATCTACAGTCATTCGCACAGGCGCTCAGTCAAGGGCCGGCGGGAACTGTCGGACCAGACGAATCTGGCCGCGCAGGGAAAGCGGTTATCTTCAGCTCTTGAACTTGACCAGCCGGGTGACCTGGATATCCGAGATGAACACGACGCCCGTGTGCTCGCTGAAGAACGGCGCATAGCCTTCCAGAATGGGTTTCACCAGTTCTTCGGGAACGGCGACGATGATCATGATCAGCACGGCTTCCTCGTTGAACATCAGGTGGCCTTCGTGGAAGCCGTGACGTCCCTTGCCCGACAGGTTGTTGACGATGGTGTAGCCGCTGACGCCGGCCCGGTCAAGCAGGTCGGTGGCGAATTCCTGGTGGGCGCCCTCGAGAATGATCTCGAGCTTCTTGAGGGGGCTGAAGTTGAGGTTTTTCATGCCGCGAGCTCCTTGATTTCTTCGGACAGGACGGTAGCTGCCGACGCTTGCTGCCGCCAGCCGCCGTCCTCGAACAGGTGGAAGACACCGGTTTCCGGATCGACGATGGCCATGCGCACCCAGCCGTTGTAGACGAGGTTCTTGACCTGGACGACCGCCTCGATGGCGCGCCTGGCCAGGTCGAACGGTGCCTCGATGAACGTCAGCAGGCGCATGGGCTCGTGGTAGGGCTGACCGTCCTTGAGGACGGTCTGCGCCGGCAGGCCGGTGCGCAGGTCGCTCAGGTTGCCGGTCATGACGCCGAAACGGCCGGCGACATTGTGGTAGACCTTGCTGCCGCTGCCGTAATGCACGTTGTCGACGGTCGAGAAGTAGTGCTCCATGTTGATCCACTGCCCGACCACCAGCGGCCCGGCCAGGATGTTTTCCAGCAGGCGCCCCCGCGGATCGGCGCGGTGGTCATACGACTGCAGGAAGACGCGTCCGTCCAGGTCCATCTGCTCGGTCAGATGCCGGCGGCCGATGACGAATCCGGCGTTGCGCGACAGGCCCCACTCCGGCCGGACCTGCGACCAGTCCGCCGCGTTCCGCTGGGCGATGCGGTAGGCCTTTGCCGGGTCGAGTTCGCCACACCCGGGCTCCAGGGTCTGCATGCGCTCGGCCGCGGTGAGCCGGGTGGCGGATTGCAGCCCGCTGCTGAGCCGATCCACATAGACCAGATGGCCGGGCGGCAACAGATCCATGTCGTGCAGCTGGATCTCGTCCGTCGTGGTGTTGTGGAAGGCCGGGACGAACCAGGTGTCGTCGGGGATTTCGATGCCCTGCCCGCGCAGGCCTTCACGAACCGCCGGCTTGTTGGCGATCTGGGCGAGCACCCGCGCATTGACGATGCCGTGGTTGCCGCCGCAGGCGCCGCAATCCAGCGCGGACTCGTAGGGATTGTTTTCGGACGTGCTGCCATGACCGACCAGCAGCACGAAACGCGAGAAGCCTTCGGTCAACCCGATGGAGCGCAACGCCGTGGCAACAAAGTTCAGCTGCTCGTCCAGGGTGAAGCCGATGCGCCCCAGCCGTTCCATCTGGATTTGCGCATAGCCTCGGTTGATGCGGTAGACCGCGCGCAAGCGCTCGATGAAGCCGGACTCGGCACGCGTGCCCAGATTGAAGGCATGGGCGAAATCGGTCGGACCCTCGCGATTGCCCAGCGCGGTTTCCCGCAACGCGCGAATCATGTCGTCGGTGATCGTCTCCCGCTGCAGACCCAGCTCCCTGACGACAGCCTTGACGATCAGTGCGCGCTGCAGCGAGCGAATGATCGAGTCCGCCTGCTCCCGGCTGAGCTTGTCGAGCAGCAAGCGGCTGTCCGACTTGCCCGGATGCAGCCGCTGCCGCCAGCGGCTGTAGGCGAGCGGCGCAAGGCTCTTGCCGAACATGTCGAGACCGAACAGCAGGCCGATGGCCTCGACAGTGATGAAGGGCGACAGCACCGAGGCCTTGAGTTCATGAAAAACCTGTTCCAGCGACGACACGAAGGCCTGCTCGTCGGCACCGCGCGCGATCGCCAGCTCCAGCACCACGTTCCTCGGACTTGCCACGACCGGGCAGAGCCGCGTTTCGCTGCCCTTCTCCAGGCCGATGAAGCTGACCGGCACGCCGAAGAAGCCGGCGATGCCGAAGGTCTGGTAATCGCCGATTTTCTCGAGATGACGCCGGAAGCGTTCCGAGCGCACATCGATGCAGAACATCAGTTGCGCGAACGGCCGCTTCTCGCGCCGCGCGGGCCGCGACAGGTTCATCCCCTGCAGCAGCCTGCCCATGGCACGGGCCTCCAGCGCCTTCAGCCACATGCCGCCTTCCGCCTTTTCGAAGCTGGCGAGGGTCTCACCGAGCCGGGCGAGATCCTGCGGCGCCAGCCGCCGCAGGGCGTCCGCCATGCCGGCCCGATCTGCGAGACGGCCCAAGGCGTCGGCAAAGCCTCGCGCTTCGTGTTCGCGCTTGCGCGCCAGATAGCGCGGCAGCAGCCGGCCTATGCGCGACGCACGCCGAGCAGCGATGGCATCCTCGACCGCGTGGGCCATGTCAGGAAGCACACGGCCGCCATGGAATTCGCGCCGCAGATAGGCCTCCCCCGGATGCGCCTCGACAAAACCTGCAAGCGCCTCGAGGGTGGCCGGCAAGCCCTTGCGCTGCGCGTGCTCGCGCAGCAGTGCCAGTCCCAGCACCAGGCGAATCGCAAGATAGTCGACCAGATCGGCGGGATAGTGACGAGACCAGTGATAGTGCTTGGCGCCAGCACGCCAGCGGATGAAGCCCGCCCAGCCATGCAGTCGGGTCAGCTCGCAGGTGAAGTGGCGCTTCCAGTCGTCCTCGGGAACGCCCAGCGCCTCCATGACGTAGCTGATGATGCCTTCCGGCGTGTCGTCGGCGGCGAGAATGCGCTTGATGTGCAGTCCCCGGATGAACAGTCGCAGGTTGCGCTGCGCCACCGCGCTCCAGGCAGCGAACAGGCCTTTCTCGCGCCCCGGCATCTGCCACACCGACTGACCTTCGTCGAAGAAATCGAGGCAGCTCTTGATCACGAGTTCATCGAGCGTCTCGGCGATCCCGGTGCCGAACAGCATGTCCACGATGGCATACGGCGCCTTGCCTGGCGGCATGTCGGCCTGGATCTGCGCCGCCAGCGTCGCGCCGTCGATCTCCCGTGGCGGCAGCGCGACCCCCGCCAGGGCGGCGTGCACGTCGTCGGCGTCGGCCAGTGCGGGCAGCGCCCCGACCGGCTGCTCGAATTCGGTCAGCAGGGTCATCAGCAACCGATGCTGATCCAGTCCGGCGATTTCCGGCCTGCCGGCAAGAAATCCAGTCACCTGTCCCGCCAGCACGGCGACATCCACCTTGCCCTCGGCCAGGTAACGCTGCTGGACCGGGCGCTCGAGATAGCTGCGCGCATGGAACAGTCGCCCGCCCTCTGCCGCCGCCTGCTCGAACGGCAGGTGTTCGAGGCCGTACAGCGGATTGTGGTGGATGAAGGTCCGCATCGGCCAGTAGTTCGGAATGGCTTCCCCGGCCACATGGGCGATGGCGCGTATTTTTAGGCGTCGTCCGAGCGCAAGGCTCACAACCCACCTCCTGTCAGAAACAAACCGGCGACCACGAGAACGCCCAGCACGCCGGACAATGACCACGCCGAGGCGCGTCCGATGTCGCGCGAGGGCACGTCGCGCCCGGCACCGAAAACAAAGCCCTGCAACAGTCTCGTGGCGGCCCACCCCCAGACGAGCCAGACCAGCAACACGCCGAGCACGCCGGCCGGGTCGAGTGTCTGCAGCAACCGCAGCAGGGCAAAGAAGCCCGGGAAGGGGGGCGTGGCAACGGCGGCCAGCACCACCGCAACCAGCGCGCCCGAAAGGCGCGGCAGGCGGCCGATCAATCCATCCTGCAAGCCCGCATAGGCCGCCCCGAAGCGCTCGGTCAGCAGCCCGGCAAGCAGCGCAAGCAAGGCCGGCGGCAGGCTGAAACAGAGCGCGAACAGGTGCAGTGCCACGCGGTCGGCGCCGCTGGCGGCGAGTACCCAGGTCAGCGCCAACGAAGACGTCGCCAGAAAACCCGTCCAGATCCCCATGTCGCGAACGGTCAGCAGGCGCAGCGCATAGAAGCCCGCGGTCAGCAAGGCCCACGGCACGACGAACGACGGAACCGGGTGCGGCACCCATTGCAGCAGCAGCACGCCGAACTGCGGCCACAGGACGAGCAGCCCGGCACGTGCGAACGGATTGCGCAGCGGCGCGAAGGCGCCGTTGAACGCGATGCTCAATGGAAAGAGCGGCAGGAACAGTGCAGCGGCGAGCAGAAGCGTCATACCCACCTCAACCAGACGTTGAGGCGTCGCGACGCATTCAGCACGGCCTGCGCCAGCCAGGCATAGACGTCGGCCACGTAGAATTCGCGCGAGAGCAGCGAATAGAACGCCAGCCGCACCGACGAGGCCTGGCTGCCGCGCAACCCGCCATTGGCCGTCGCATAGTAGGTCGCCAGCCAGCCTCCCACGACCGCTGCCGTCAGCAGGGTGGCAAGCACCTCGAAGATGCCGAGCGGAATGCTGGCCGCCGCGTAGATGCGATTGCTGAATTCGCGGTCAGGATAGAGGAACAGTTCGAAGGCATGGCCGATCCAGGTATAGCCGGCCACCACGATCAGCAGCGACAGGATGATCATGGCCATGAGCCGCCACGGGCTGCCGGCCTGCAGTCGATAGGTCACGAACAGCAGCTGCGCGCCGGTGACCCAGCCGAAGAACAGCAGGACGATCGCCCCCTGCCGGCCGACGAAATCCCCGTCCACGGCCCAGTGCAACAGCCCGAGAATGACGAAGGGCACCACCACGGTCAGCGCGGCCGCCACGACCCACGGCAGCCGGTAGACGGCCGTCTTGCGTTCCACCACGAAGGTATACACGTCGTCGTGCGGCACGCCGTCCTGCCTGCGCGCGTTCGAGATCACGCTGCCGGCGCCGAGGAAAAGCGTGCCCTTGAACAGGCCATGGGCGATCAGATGGTAGATCGCCAGTGAAAACGCACCGACGCCGACCTCGACGAACATGAAGCCCATCTGCCCCATGGTCGAATAGCCGAGGGATTTCTTGATGTCGTTCTGCATCAGCATCAGCACCGATCCGAGAATGGCGGTCACGAGGCCGACCACGAACACCAGATGCAGCACCTCGCCCGCATGCACGAACACCGGAGCGAAGCGGTTGATGATGAATCCGCCGGCGTTGACGATGCCGGCGTGCATCAGGGCCGATACCGGTGTCGGCCCTTCCATGGTGTAGGGCAGCCAGGTGTGCAGCGGAAACTGCGCCGAGCGCGCGAACGCGGCGAGCGCAACCAGCAAGGCCACCGCCGTCGTCAAGGGCAGGCCGAGAACCGTGTGCGCGCCGGGATCCGCGGCGACCTGCGCGAACAGCGCGGGCAGCGACGTCGTCCCGTAGGCCTGGTAGAGCATGACCGCTGCCAGGATCAGCGGCAGGTCGCCCAGGCGATAGGTGAAGAACGACCAGAACGCGTAGCGCTGCGCTGCGGGTCGCGACGCATCGTGACCGAGCAGGAAGTAGAGCACCAGCCCGACGAGATGCCATGCCACCAGCAAGGTGACGAGATCGCCAGCCGCCACCATCAGCAGAATGGCTGCCGCCATGAGGTCGAGCAGGATGTAGAAGCGTGCATAGCCCGGCTCCTCTGCCATGTAGCGCACGGCGTAGACGTGCACGACCAGGCTGATGCCGGCCACCAACAGCGCCATCACGCTGGCCAGCGGATCCAGGATCAGGCTGCCCCACCCCGGGCCGAACGACATCCAGGACGACTGGCGTTCGACCAGATAAAGCGTGAGCATGGCTGCGGCAAACAGAAAAGTGAGCGCGGCAAATCCCACGCTCAGCCGTGCGGTGCCGCGCCGCGACCGGCCGGCACGCAGGGCGATCAGCAGGGCCGAGAGCAAAGGCGTGGCCGGGATCAGGATCAAAAGCTTGTCCACCGCCTCGTTTCCTCCTGGTCAAGGGTTGTCGCCATCCGGCACCCGAAGGCCGCCAGCATTCCGTGGTCCTGCCGAAGTACTGCGCATGCGGCGGGTTGCAAACACGCCAGCCATAAACCATCACTCGCATCAGCGCTCATCTCGCATACCTGTCGTTATCCATGCCGGTTGCGGGCAGCGTTTTACACGTGCGGATCGACTGGCCGTTTCGAGCGACCGTGGTCTATCGTAGATTCACTGATCCATACATAACAGTCTTATATTTTTATGGGAACTATTAACTAATAACTATGGATGGCGATGCCGCTGCGCGGCATGACCGGCCCTGGCGAGCGCGAAAACCCGAGCGCGAAAACCGGGGCGGCAGGCCGCGTTGTCGTGCGGGCGGCCCACCCGCTAGAATCGTTGTGCCGGGATTGCCCGCTCCCGGTCCGGGCCTCTGAGCCCAAAAGACGGTGTCCCGTCCAAGCCCGGGTCAACAGAACCGGAGATCGAGCCGTGGACACCGCACGCCCCTTGCCCGTCTCGCTGGGCACTGCCCTCAAATACTGGCTCAAGCTCGGGTTCATCAGCTTCGGCGGCCCCGCCGGGCAGATTTCGATGATGCATCAGGAACTGGTGGAGAAACGCCGCTGGATTTCCGAGCACCGCTATCTGCACGCCCTCAACTACTGCATGCTGCTGCCTGGTCCCGAGGCGACCCAGCTGGCCATCTACATCAGCTGGCTGATGCATGGGGTGCGTGGCGCGGTCGTGGCCGGCGTGCTGTTCTTCCTGCCGGCCTTCGTGCTGCTGTCCGCGCTGGCGGGGATCTATCTTGCATGGGGCGAGGTGCCGCTGGTGCAAGGAATTTTCTACGGCATCAAGCCGGCAGTGGTCGCGGTGGTGCTGTTCGCCGCCTGGCGTATCGGCAGCAAGGCGCTCAGGAACAGGGTGCTGTGGGGCATGGCGTTACTGGCCTTCGTCGGGATTTTCGTTTTCGACATCGGCTTTCCGTGGATCGTGCTGGCCGCGGCTTTGCTGGGCGCGCTCGGTGGCAAGCTCATGCCGTCCCGGTTCAGGGGCGGCGGTGGACACGGCGCAAGCAGCAAGGAATACGGTCCGGCCCTGATCGACGACGACACGCCGACACCCGCGCACGCGAAATTTTCCTGGGGCAGGCTCGCGCTGACCACCGCGATCTTCGTCGCGATCTGGGCGCTTGCGCTGTTCGCCATCGGCGGGCAGCAGACCCTGGCCGACATGGGCAGCTTCTTCACCCGGGCGGCTTTCCTCACCATCGGTGGCGCGTACGCCGTGCTGCCCTATGTCTACCAGGGCGGCGTCGAGCACTACCAGTGGCTGACCGGGCCGCAGATGATGGATGGCCTGGCGCTGGGCGAGACCACGCCGGGACCGCTGATCATGATCGTCACCTGGGTGGGCTACCTGGGCGGTGTTTCCAAGGAAGTGTTCGCCAACCCGTTCGCGGCTGGGCTCGCGGGCGCGGCGGTGGCGACCTTCTTCACGTTCCTGCCCTCGTTCTGGTTCATCGTCGCGGGTGGGCCGCTGGTCGAGTCGACCCGCAACGAACTCAAGTTCACCGCGC